>JAEUQN010000131.1 GCA_016789725.1 Blastocatellia bacterium
AAAACAGGCAGTGACTGGACGTTGAGCGGCGGTGCAGTGGACGTTTCCGTGCGGCCTTCGCACGTGGCAACAACCACGATTCAGGATTTGCTCTGCGGGCTGCGTGGTGCCAATGCGTTGCCCGCCGCACTCGGCCCGCGCGTAGATACAGCCGCCATCACCGTCAGTGACACGGAAATTCTTTTGCCATTGGATCAGCCGTTACTTGCGGCCAGCGTGACGTCAACAGCATTTGCGGTGACTGTTTTTGATGCGACGAGCGGATGGAAAAGCTTTGCGGTAACGCCATCACTCAATGCAACGATGAACGAGGTCGCGCTCAAGATTGATGCGCCTCCGCTCGGCAAAGGACTGACGCGAATTCTGGCGCGCGGTACGGGCGCAGAGCCAATTTTGGGGCAAAACAATTTACCGCTGAGCGGCGCAACATCGGATGCAGCCATGCCACAGGGCGCGGATTTTGTCTGGATGAAAGAGAGGAACTAATTATGCCAACCACCAAGACTTCGGAAATTCTCGTGCTGGTAAATCAGTCGAGCGGCGTGACGATTATCCCCCAACCAACACCGCTGACCCGCCTCAATTATTTCGACGGCAAGTTCCTGCGCGCCAGCGATCTGAAGGCCGAGCAAAGCTATCTGCGTCAATTGGTGCAACAATCAAATCAGGCCGGTGGCGTCGGCATCGCAAACGGCTTTGATGTAACACTGGGAACCGGCGATGCGCTGGAAATTGGCGCGGGGCTGGCAATTGATCCGGCGGGGCGAGTGCTGCTGTTGCCGCAAACGCACACCGTCAATCTGCAAGAGTTAATTGAGAAATCGCGGTCGGCATCCAGTGCAGGATTATCCAAGCGCAAAACGTCCGCACAATTTGGCGATTGCGAAGTCCTGACCGCTGCGCCACCCGTTACGGTCGGTGCGGCGAGCGAATTGTATGTGATTGTTGTCGCGCATGCCGAAGCACTCTGCGGCGAAGAAGACGTGTTTGGCAAACTGTGCGAAGAAGCGTGCGCGACCAGTACTGACCGGCCTTTCGTGGTCGAAGGATTGACGGTGCGCGCGATCCCGCTGGTGCTGCAAACCGCACTGCCGAATTTCAAAGCGGTTGCACTCACGAACCAGCATCTGCGCTCGCGCGTGGCGTCGGCCTACTTTGCGGACGAACGCCGTCGCGTTGCCAGTTTGATTTCCAAAGCGGGCTTAGAAAGCGGGACCTGGTGCCTCGGCGCGGATGCCGACGACCGCACCAGCGTTCCGATTGCGGTGGTTGCGCGCGCCGGAACGAAAACCGTGTTTCTTGATCCCTGGATTGCGCGCCGCGAACGAATGGACGCGCCGGCCAAACGCTATTGGCAATGGCGAATGATGATGCGTCCGTGGGATGTGTACCTGGCGCAGATTTTGCAATTTCAATGTCAACTGCACGACCTCTTTCGCCAACAAACTCCCGGTGAAGAAGACCCGTGCAATGGGGCGCGTTCGGCGCTGAAAGAAGCGGCTGAAGTCATGGCCGAAGTCAGTCGGTTTTACGAAGCCGCATCCAAACGTTTGACCACGCTGCGGCTAACAGAAGCGGATGAGTCGCTGGTGCTGAAAGGCGGGCTGAGCAATTTGACCACCGTCAACGCACGCTTGCTGGCGGTCAGTTCAGCGTTGGGGGTTATCGCGCCACAAGACCGTTTGCTGATTCGCGGCGGCCTTGTGGAATTGCCGAGCGCGGGATATTTGCCTGTGGTGCCGGGTGCAAATCTGACGATTAATCAACAAGTCCGGCGCATGATGGGCGAAGGCGTGGATTTGCGCTTCTGTGTGGTGCGTCCCGATTACGTTGCGCACGCGCTGGAAGAAGCGCAACACCTGGAACGCATTTCATTGTTACAAGGACTCGATGATCCAAAGAACAAGCCTGAAGTAGATATTCTGGTGCCGAATGGCGAGATTCTGGCGCAACAGCGATTGAGTCCGGGACGCGGCTTCGAGGCCAGCGTAGATGTGAATTCATTGTTGCTGGCCGCGCCGAATACTGGCACGACAAATCGGCTGACGGCTCGTGCAATCAATTTTCGCGGGGCCGCGCGCGCTGAATCATTGGCGTCCGGCGGTGGTGCAGCCTACATCAGTGGTTTATATGAAATCAGCCGCGCGAATTCTATTTCCACGATGACAAATCGCGTCGAAGTTCCTCCGGCAAATGTCGTATTTGGCACGGCGGCAACCCTCAACACGGCTAATTTGACTGCCGTCAGGGAACGCCCGCGTGGCGCGTTGTGGATCAGTTTGCGATGCGAGCGCGACGCCTTTGCATTGAAGCGCGGTGACACAACGAATTTCAATGCACGCGCCGTCATCGCCACTTCCTCCAACAATGCAGTGATTCTTGATGTTGAGTTGAAAGGCGAATTGCAAATCACGCAGGCGACCGTTGCCACTGGTACGACGAAGCGATTGAAGGGCCGCATTGAAAACGCCCAACTCTCGTTTCTGGGCGCAGGTCTCGACAATCCAACGCAGCGCAAAACCATTCTCGTAGACCTCAACGCAAGCCTGACGATGACGGGTGACGCCGCCATTGAAATTTTTCTGGATCACGCGGACAACGATTTCACCTTGTCCGCAAACTGGGGCCAGGACCCGCTCGAAGTGAAGGCCGCGATTACGACTAAAACCAAAAATGCCGATGGGCAGGCGACCGACATCACGGTGGCCGATGCAGATTTCAAAGAAAACTCCGATGTGCTTTCGGCTAAAAATACCAGCCACGTCCAAGCACTCGACGCGTTGGAAGTCATTGCTGCGGCACTCAACGACGTCACGTTTGCCGATGCCAAAGCCCGGTTGTTGTTTCCGCCACCGCCGCCGTTGACCGATGAAACCACTGTGCGTGGCACAACGGATTGGGTTCTCTTCCATCGTCGTCGCACGAAACAATGCAGCGAAGTCGTGGTCGAACCGCCGCCGCCTGTCCCAGCACGAAGCTATCAGGTGTATCAAATTCTTGCGCAAAATATTGACGATGCCGAGGCTTTGAAAAAATTCCTTTCAGCAGGCCAGATTCCGGCGAACAGATTGTCAGCGGTTGCTGTTGTCGAATACGGTGGCGGTGTGGCGACACTGTTGACGCCAGCGGCAGACATTCAAAAAGACTGGCAAATCGCTAAGCCGGGCAACACGATTTATTACGGCGCAATCGCCAATCGGGATTCAGCAGCAGCAGACGGCGAACCGTTGTCGCGTTCGCGTCTTGACCGTCTCGAAGACGCGCTGGCTCCGATTTCCAAACTGCATCCACAAGCAACCGATGACTTCCTGAGCAATGTCCCCGCCTCAATTCCGGCAGCAGGCGTAGACGGCGTCATCGTATTGATTACGCTGAACGTCGTGACCGCCAATGCCGATCTGACGATCACCAAGTCCGCGACACCCGCGACGGTGACAGCCGGGCAAACCATCACCTACACCTTGCAATTGAACAACACTGGCCCGACCGAGGCGCAGAATGTGACCGTGACCGATGCGATTCCCGCCAACACGACGTTTGTCGCGGCAACGGTATCAGCCGGTTCCGGGTGGAGCGTGACAAATCCAGCCGCAGGTGGGGTGGGCAATGTGGTGTTCTCCAAGAATTCGGTGGCGGCGGGCGAAACCGCAAGCTTTCAAATTGTCGCTCGCGTCAACACCAATGTCGGCAACGGTGCGACGATCAGCAACACGGCTACCATTGCATCTGGCACAGCCGATCCGAATGCAGCGAACAATACAGCCACGATCAACACGATTGTGGCGGCACAGCGGACGGCGCTGGTGGTCTTTTCGACGCCCATCGCCGGAACAGTCAGCGTGCATGTTCCGGCGCAGGGATCAACACAAACCAAAGTCACATTCATCAATAACATCCCCCAGGGAACCGCGCTGGCGGATTCGTTCAAAGGGTTGCCCCCCGGCACCTCGCTGGGACGCGTGACGGGCGTGACGTTGGCGGACGTCGTTGCGCCACTGGAAGCCGACGCGCAGGCGCGGCTGAACTTGATTGTGAATGCCTTGAAAAGTTCACCCGGCGGCCCACAAAACCCGAAGGTCAATCCGCCCGTGATGCTGAGTCAGCCAGACAAAGACCAATTGACCAGTCACGCGATAAGCATTGCCGGGATTGATGAAATCATCTATCTGGAATTGTTCGGCTGAAACTGACCGGGCGAGGGAAACACGATGGCGGCCCAACATTCAGACAAACAGGCAAAGGCCTCGCAGGCGCGATCACCAAAAGCGGCGAAGGCCAATCTCAAAACGCCTGAACCCAATCTGGTCTGGCAATCGCTGGCTTTGCGTCCGACGACCATTCAACCCAAGCTGACGATCAATCCGCCGGGCGACCGATATGAACAGGAAGCGGATCGAGTAGCGGGGCAAGTGATGCGAATGTCTGATCCGGCTGCGCCCATCACGGTCAGTGGTCCGCCGCCGATTTCTCGACTGCAACGGAAATGCGCCGGATGTGAAGAGGAAAAAACGCCTCAGCAGAAAACGGAGCCGGAGCAAAAGGAGGAGGAAGAAACGCTGCAAGCCAGGGAAGTTGCGGGAACAACTCCCGCCGTCACTTCAGGTGTGCAAGCACAGCTTAGTCAGCAGCAAAGTGGCGGAGGCCCGTTGCCGGAAGCTGTCCGCACGTTTTTCGAGCCAAGATTTGGCCGCGATCTTAGTGGAGTGCGCGTGCATGCGGGCATCGAATCCGCGCGAATGAATGAGGAGTTGCAGGCCCAGGCATTTACGCACGGTCGAGAGGTTTACTTTGGAAAAGGAAAGGCTCCAGCCAAAGATGAGTTAACAGCGCATGAATTAACGCACGTCATTCAGCAAACTGGTGGTCGGGCCGAAACCGTACAACGACAACCGGCAACGACAGCAACTACGGCGACCCCGACCACCGCAGATTATCGGGAGATGGTTACATCCGCCATCGAATTCCTGACCTCAAGCGCGGAGTTTTATTCATTGCTTTCCCGTTTCGATCAGGCCCGCATAGATTCCATTGTCCAAAGCCTGTACTCGACGTTGACCGCACAGGAAGGATTGATCCGCGATCACTTGAATAACGATGCGACGCTGCTGGCAAGCCTTCGCACAGCCTACACCAATGCGATTCGCGCGCTGCTGGCCCGTGCGGCAACGCAGCTCAATACTTCCATTTTCAGCCAGTATCTTCGTCATATCGAAAGAATCCCCGTCTGGGCCTGGCCCAACGCGGCGGCGCTGGGCGCTAACACCGACGCGCAAAAACGGGCCTTTCTTGCCACCGTTGCGACGGCCTTCGGCGAGGCCGGTATTTTCAGCAATCTGGGTACAATCAATCAGGCAAAACTCGAAGACGTCTTAACGAAACTCAATGTGACTGTCACTGAACTTGAGACCATGATCAACAGTCAACTGGGTGACGATGCGACCCTGCGTCAATCGCTCCACAACAGTTTCCGCCAGGCGATAGGTCAACTTCTGTCTCGCGCTTCGACGACCATCGGGCAAAGTGATTTTAATTTGTATATGCGCTATCGCTACGGCTCCAATCGGCTCATCCCCGACTGGGTAGATCAAAGCGTAGCCAATATCTCCACGCCGATTCCCGTTGGGGCAAGTGCCGATCCCCTGACCGGCGACGTCAGCATGAGCATCAACGGAATGCGGGTACTCATTCAAACCGATACGACCAGAACAGAAACCGGTGCAGAAACGTCAATCAACATCAATGCCGGTAGATTGAATTGGCAGGGCCGCGACGGGGCGATCACATTTACTCCGCCTCTGGCAATTCCAGAAGTCAATATTCGTACGGCCTATGGCCCCGGCGTGTCTGCGACCTCCAATTCCGGTTACGGAAGAGGGACGACGGCGGCAGATCAGACCGCTGGCAACACATCGTTGGGTTTTCACGAAGGAAGTCATGGCCGCAGCTTTCTCGAATACCTGCAAAATAACGCGTTTCCCACCTTCACAGGCACCGGCACGATGACCGTACAGCAGTTCCGCGCCGCCATCACCACTTGGGAAACAGCCATGCGTGATTATAATCGCGCCTTAACGCGCGGCTCCGAGCTTACCGTTGATTGTGTGGGAACAACGATTGAAACTTACTACCAAGGGCTCCATCAGGTATCGCCTGTCAATTGCACCCCGTGATCGGCGAGTGGATTATCACGACTGGCTTATCGTTTCGCGGGCGTACTGACCACGACCAGTTCGTAAGCGTGCAAATGGTGACGATGAAGTTGAAAAGCCTGATAAAGTCGCTCGGTTCCATAACGCACGTCCGGCGTCCAGGTGTAGCTCCATGATTCATTGTCGAGTAGCAGCGCGATGCGCGTTCCGGTGGGCGTGCTCGGAGCCAAACGGATCAGGCTGGTGCGTTCTTTGGCGCTGGTCCATTCGAGCTGCTTCTGCTCTTGAAGATCGCCTACCTCCGTGATCCAGCGCGAATCGCTGTAGACCTTAGCGCGATACCAATTATTCTTGTCGAACGGATCAAGCCCCTGTCGCATTCGCACCCAAATTGTCGCTTCTTCGCCCGGTTCTAACACGCCGTTGCCATTTCCCTTCCCTTCTGTGACCGTCCGCGCAATGCTGCCGCCTCCGCCCTGATTTCCTTTTTGACGAAAGACATTCAGCGTTGTGGTGCGACCATCCAGAATCATCACTTCGCGCGCGGTTTCAAGCACCTCTGGGAGCACCATCACATCAATGTTTTTGTTGACAGAATGCCAGCCATCGTACGTCAACGTCAGTAACAAACGCGTCGGCGCGAAATAGCCATCGCCTGCGGTGAAGCGGACGCGCAAGGCATCGGGAATGTACCACGATGCACCGCCGTCAATTTTGGGGATCACCGTTTCGCCTGCCAGAATCTGAACCGTTGGATATTCGCTGGTCAGCTTGACGCGCACGCCTTCCATCGCTGCACCGCGCGGATTGTAAATGCGTATCGGCAAGGCCAAATCCTGCGCGGGCGCGAGTCGCAACTTGTCTTTCGCTGTCAGCGGCAAGAGGACTGGCGGCTGCCCACCTGTGCCGGGGCCAACAAAGCTGATTTGATGACCTGCGCCGTTGAGGCGAATAGTCAGGCGACCTGTCGTATCGGCGCGTATTTCTGATTTGGTGATAACGCCCGACGAGAGGTCATAATCCAGCACCTGATACGGCGCAGAGGCTTGATACAACGGGGCCGTCGTGATGGTCAGATGCTGCTCAAATACAGGCGGGCCATCGGGTGCCCATTGACGCGTCGTTACCCGAAACCCGTTTTGCGTGACATCTTCTAAGCAGGTGAAGCCCGGAGCTTCTTTCCCGCCCTCCGCTTGCACGCGATAATTCCAAACCTCAAATGCCTTGTAGGCGCTGTCGTGGCTCCACCTTTCCGGCACATTGTCGAGCGTCGAATCCGCAAATGCGCGCAAATGAAAGTCGAAGGTTTCGCCAATCGAAGTCGCCCAATGCCGATGATATTCATCGCGCCGATATTCAAACGCGACTTCATCATCGCGGGCATACGCTTCGCGTATCTCTTCGTGATACTGGCTGATGTAATCTCCGCTGGCGCGAATCAGTCGCACCTTTGTGCGCGCGTGATTACTGACGTGATCTTTCGGTCGCCACAACATGAGGCGTCCTTTTTCGCCAACGTAAAACTCCGGCCCCGGATTGAACGCCGAGGCACTGCCGATCAGGTCGGGATAACGCGCGCTCAAGTACAGGCTCATAAAGCCGCCCATGCTCAAGCCCGAAGTCGCGCGCGCACGGCGTGAAGTCAGCGTGCGATAGGCGTTGTCTATATGCGCGACAAGCTCCCGAAAGTAAGCGCCGAAATCGTATTCCCCGCCATTTTCTCGGATGTCCCACGGCGAGCCGCCATAAAAGCCTGTGTAATCGCGCGCGACATAACCATCCACTGCAACGACAATCACCGGATGCGAAGCTACAAACGCGGCAATCTTTGGCACCGTGTCTTTGCCATCGTCATAGCGTTCGAGCGTGTAGCGGTCGCTGTGGCCGTGAAAGTAATAAATCACCGGATACGCTTGTTTGCTGTTCGCATAATCGGGCGGCAGGAAAATGCGGTAATTACGCGCCTCGTTGAAAACCTGGGATGGATGCGTGCGGTCAAAGAAAGGTTTTTGCGCGATGACAGCACAAGGCAACAGCAGAAGGACAATGAAGAGAATGATTGCGCGACACAGCCCGATCATTTGACCTCCAAGGAAAACACGATCTCTTGCTCATTGGTGCGAATGTAGCGGCCTGGCTGTGACTTCAATCGCAAAGGAACGCTCAAAGCGCCGACTGCATATTTGATGTCTGTTTCAGGGGCATTCGCGTATGGATTGAACGGATAGACAGGCCAGACCAGTTTTGCCGTCGGATCAACTTTCAATTTCCAGCCGTGATGACTGATCCATCCACCAATCTCTGCGGGAAAAAGTTCAATTCGATCTGTGCCGAGCCGCAGCGTCTTTCCCGCTCCAGTTTCCAACGTTTCGCCTGCGTGCAAAACCAATTGCAGCGTCAGGCGCGGAGACTCTGCCGGATTGCCGCGCCCCGTGATGACGAAGCGCAAGGACAGTTCGCGTTCGCTCGGCATCGGCACATACAAATCGCCGAAGAATGTGTTGTACGCGAGCGAAACCCGATCCTGTGCGTCGCTCATCTGTAAGCGCGAACTAATCGGCATGTGAACCGTTTGCCCCAGCAGCGTTTCGGAAAATGTTGCCAGTTCGGGCTGTCGCTTGGAATTTGCGCCTGTGATGATTAGGCCGAGTTGCTGGTGAAAGATGCTGAGATGCCCCTGACGATCCAAATAGAACTGACTATTGATGGCCTGCGAATTCATGATGCCCGAATATGCCACCTGCCACGCGCCCGTTTTGCGCACACCCGCCGGAATCGTCATCTGGTGGGCATATCGCCGCACTTGCTGCGGCGCAGGCGTTGTCGCGCCTTCGTGAAAATAGAGCGCGTCTTGCGCGAGTCGTCCCAGTTCATCTACGCGCAGTGTTTCCGGTTTGAATTGCGAGGCCAGAAACGCCACATAGCCGCGCCCATCAGGAAAATGCGAAAACGCGAATTGTCCCCACGCGCTCACGCCCCAGTGACGATTGCGGTCGTTGATGACATCTATGGGCGTGCCGTCGAGAAACGTGTAGTTTTTATGAAAGTCGAGCGAACGCCGCAGCGCAGGCAAGGCCGCCGGGTCTTTGCTGTATTCGTAATACAATGCCACGCCCGTCAGCGTCAGGTGATTGTAACCGACGGTCGGCCCGGCACGATTGTGTTCGCCCCAGAAGCCATCGGGTGATTGATCGGTCACGGCAAAGCGGCGCAGAATTCGTTTGCCGAGTTGTTCCCACTCTTTGTCGCCAAAGGTGATGCCGCCGAGCATTAGCAATCCTGCCCATTGCGCATAATGATTCGGTGACGTGCCAATATACGGCGAGTGATACCAAGGAAAATCAATGCGGTCTTTGGCGTCCGCCACCAGTGGCACGATGTTTTCCTTGATCGCTTTTGCCCAACGTGCGCGCCGCTCCGCGCCGAGTTCGCGTTCGAGTAGGCGATACGCCTCCAGCCACATCGCCGTATCCCAATCGCTGTCGCCGCGCGGCTCAAACGCACCGCGTTTGTGTTCGCTCGCCAGCAAATCACCCAGGCGCAAAGCGAGCGCGAGCATCTTCGCATCGTGATAGCGCGGGTTGGCCGGATGCTTTTTGGCGTACAGCACGGCTGGCGCAAGGATCGCGTATGGAAAATGCCGCCATTCGCTAATGGGCGTTTCGAGCGTTTTCAGGTCGGCGTTGGGAATTGAGTTTAAGCGTTGCTCGACTTTGGCCGTACCCGCTTCAAGCAAGCGAAAATACGCGGCGGGCAGTGGTTCTGAAGCAGCTTTCGCACAGATTGGAACATACGACAACGAGATCAAGAGCAGAAGAGAAGAGAATTTTAAGGCGTTCATCATGTCATTACTCAAACTTTCGCTCGCAACTCGCAACATGTGATTGTTTTTTTAGCCCGCGAAGGCGGGCGGCAGTGCGTTGCCACCTATCAATGTCTGTCGCCCACTTCGTAGGCTTGGTGCTTCAATTTGACTTGCCTGGGGTTCCGGCTGCGCCTCCACCCCAGGCTTTATGCTACTACCCGCGTTCGCGGGCTGAAATCGCGCAAAAATTTGGGTAATGACAAAGGCTTTCATCTGGGCCTACTCCTGATTGATTAAGTTGCGATAGAAAACCTCTGGCTTATCCGCCGCGCGTCGTTCCACAACGTGAAGCGATGCTGCCGTAGCATATTGCTTCTTCACCTCTGCCAGCCGCATTTGCTGCCCCAGCGCATTGACGCCATTGACAATCCACACCTGACGCGGCGCGATGGCGGTAACCACATCCGGCAAATCATACGAACGCAAAACACCGGGGATCACCTGCTCAAAAATCTGCCGATGAATCCGCTGTTGAATGATAGTTTGGTAGGAAGCAAGCATTCCTTCGAGCGCGATTTTACTGATCCGGTCATCCATCGCCGCTGCGTGCAACAGTGGAATCGCGCCTGCATCTTTGCCGAAGCCGTAAATTTTTGCGCGCTCAACATCCAGTCGCGCCGCCAGCAAATCAACGCCGCGCAGCACATCTGTCATACGCATCCCCATCAATGGTCGCCCAATGTG
This sequence comes from Blastocatellia bacterium, assembly GCA_016789725.1. Taxonomy (GTDB): domain Bacteria; phylum Acidobacteriota; class Blastocatellia; order RBC074; family RBC074; genus JAFDVL01. The sequence continues at coordinate 10,699 of JAEUQN010000131.1, forward strand.
CAACGCAGTCATTGCGCTTTCAAAATCTCCGAAATACACGGGGAAATCGTCGTTCCCCTCCGTATTGCGCGAGCGCGTTTCGCCCAGGCCTCGCACATCAATTGCCAGCACAATTACGCCTGCTTTGACGAACTGCTCAATCTCACCGCCCGCTGCTGCCGCCGCCGATTTGCCGCGCCCGTGAACGTAAATCATCGCGGGTTTGCGCACGCTGCCTCCCTCCGGCACAAAGAGCAGCGCAGGAATGTGAATGCCCGGCTCGCTTTCGTAGACGAGCTTTTCGATGCGATAGCCTGCGCGCGCGATTTCGCCGTAAGGTTTGACGACCAGCGCGTTCTTCGGTGCTTCATAAGCAGTCAAACTGGGCAGGCGATTGCGCAACTCTTCGGGCGCAAATGGACGACTTTTTGGACGCAATTGTTCAGCACGTTTCTGATTCAAGGTGAAGACTGTTTCGCCACCTAAACTCACCGTGACCTGCCCCGACTCGGTGCAAAACAACTCTTCTTCGGTTGCCAGGACAACATTCGGTTCCGGCTCCTGATCGTCTACGCCTTTGAGCCAACGTCCAAACCAGCGATAAGACGCGAGCCTTCGCGGTTTTGAATACCCGTGTCCGTCATCGGCTTCGACCATTGAAACTTTGTCTGGCACGCCCATCAATTTGTAAACGCCTTGTGCCTCGCGGTACGTCGAACGCGCGCCGCTGATCGAAAAGAAATCGCGGATCGCTGAAAGCATCAGGAACGGCTTCGGCGCGAACGCATAAATAAAATCACCGTGATCGAGTCCCGCGCCAATCCACGGCACCAGATTTTGCTCGGCATCCTGTGGCCCGATGGTGTCCAGCAACGCCGTCCACGAAGTGATAAAGCACGAAGGCGCAGCAACGTGAATACGATCTTCCAGCGCGGCTAAATATGACGTGTGCGTGCCGCCGCCGGAATTGCCCGTCAATCCGATGCGCGTCGCATCCACTTCAGGCCGAGAGAGCAAATAATCCAGCGCGCGCATTCCGTCCCAGATCGTATACCGCGCCAGGTTATCGCCCGTCAGCAGGCATTGAATGCCGAGAATCGTGTGTTCTGTGGTGGAATGTCGCACTTTCGATTCGCCAAAATCGGTGTCGTACATTTGCACGCGCTCGCCCTGCCCAATTTGATCCCACGCCAGCGCTACATACCCCTTTTGCGCAAACGATCCCAGCACCTGTTGCCAAGTGTCGTGCGCCTTTGCGCCTTCCTCGTGACCGAGCGGGAAGAGGATTGCCGGATACGGCGCGCGTCCACGCGTTGGCACATACAAGCTTGCCGTCACATAAAACCTCGGCTGACTTTCAAAGATGACTTTTTCAATCTTGTATCCTTCGCGTTCAATCACGCCGACGGTTCGCGCGTTGAGCGGCGTACGTTCCGGGAATGCGCCGCCCAGCGTTTCCATCATTCGCGCCCGAATATAGGCCTTTCGTTCTGCAACCTGTTGTGGCGACGTGAAGCCCTGAATCTTGCGCGCGCGTTCGGCCAGCAACGCTTTTGCCTGCGCATTCACATATTCTGGCAGCATATTTTTGACGTTGCGAAAATCTTCAATGCCGGAGAGGAAATCGGTTTCGCTGACTCGTTGCGCGGTGGCGGATGTCAGGCCGAAGCCGAGCGTTGCCGCACAAAACATGAGAGAGAAGCGTAATGGTAGTCGCATGAAATTGCCTCAAGGTTATTTGGTCTCAAAATGTTTATCTCTATGGACGTACGCGAAGCCCTGGGAGCGCAGGCGTCCCGCCTGCTGTTTGCGCACGTAGTGACGCAAGCAAACGTGTGAGGGAATTCGCTAAAGATAAAGGAATAGCTTCGTGAAGCATGCCCATCGCTTCGCTCGCGCAGCACGCGAGACGCGTGCGCTCCCAGGGCTTCGCGCTTTTCTACGCGCCCGCTAAAGTCTGACCAAATCTTTAATTTTGATGAGTTGCCCGCCGCGCTCAATGCTGCGGTACGCCGCGATGCCGATCAGGCTGGCCAGCGCGCCTGCACGAAAATCAGCACGCAACCCCAACGGATCAGGCTTCCCCGCGCCGCGAAAGATCAAATCGTGCAACGAACCATCCGCGCCGCCGTGTCCGCCGGAGCGTTGTTCTTGGGTAATATTCACAACTTCCGACTTGCCGAAGCTGCGGGTCAAACGCAATTCATCGTTCTTGAATCCGCCGCCGCTGTAGTCCTGATAATCCAATCGCCCTTTGGTTCCGTTGAAGGAAATGGACTGGCCTTCGTAGGGCAGATATGTGTTGGCTGAATAATTCAACGTCACGCCGTTTTCATATCGCACAACGACCGACATCGTGTCGTAAATATTGGTGTCCTCCGCCCACACGCAGCCGTCGCGCAGATAGCCATCCTCTGATTCGCATTCGGTGTACAGCTTCACGTAACGGGAATTCTTTGTTACATCCCAATAAAATTGGCAGTTTTGTTTATGCGAACAGGTGCGGCAGTTCTTGCCGCGAAAGCTGTTGTTGCGCCCGTAGAATTTCAGTTCGCCGCGCGCTATCACCTCAATCGGCATTGAGTCCAACCACCAGTTCGCCTGATCGAAATGATGCGACGCTTTGTGACAGAGTAGTGTGCCGGAATTTTCTTTCTTGCGATGCCAGCGACGGAAGTAATCTGCGCCGTGGCTGGTGTCGAGGTATTCATGAAAGTCCACGGAGATTACCTCGCCGATGGCTTTTTGCATCATCAACTCTTTGACCTTTTTATCTTTCAAGCCGTGGCGCGCGTTGAAGGTGACGGTCAGGTTTTTGCCCGTCTTTTTCTGCGCATCCAGAATCGCCTGACATTGCTGTTCATCGGTGCAGAGCGGCTTTTCGCTCATCACATCGCAGCCGAGTTCCATTGCACGGATGATGTAACGCGCATGCGTGCCGTCCGGTGTTGTCACAATTACGCGATCAGGGCGCGTCGCTTTGATCATTTGGTCGAAGTCCGTAAATGTCTGAGCATTCACTCCGATCAATTCCCGTGCGGCTGCCACGCGTTTGCGGTTGTGATCGCACAGCCCGACGATCTCAACGACATCGCTGTAGCCTTTGACCACTTCCTGCCCCCAGGTAAACGAGCCGCGCGAACCTGTGCCGATGATGGCGAATTTAGTTTTTTCGAGTTCTGCGCAGCACTTGCACATCCGGCAAGCACGCTGGTCGCGGCGAGTGACACGCCGCCCGCAACAAATTCGCGTCGGGTGAGAGCGTCTTTTTCGTTTGTCATTTTTCCTCCTTGAGCTATGCGATAATTTTTATGAAAAAGGATTTTTCCTCCACGAAGCCACACGAAGGTTCACAAAGTTTTTTTGACAGGATTCACAAGATTGACAAGATGCGAAGATTGACATTGTTTCTCATAAATCCTGTTCATCTTGTGAATCCTGTCTGATCTCTCCTTCGTGCTACTTCGTGTGGCTTCGTGGAGGAACATTTTCTAAGCCCAAAATGCGAATCATCGTCTCAGCAAAAACCTTCCGTCGCACTGGTTCAGTCACCGCGCAGGCGTCCAACAAACGATTGTATTGCGCGATGAGTTTTTCCAATTCCAGCGGGTCTTCGTCGGTGCCGAAGACCAGTTTTTCAAAAGCGTGCGGCGTCCCGGCAGGCATGTGTTCCTGGCCGCTCGTTTGCCCCCACCACAGATACTTTTTGAAGACAGCCAATTCATCCTTCTTTTTGACGAGCGAACTCCCGGTGAGATCAAAATACAGATTAGGATTCCAACGTGCTGCTTCAGCCGCTTCGTCGTACCACGGATTGCCGAAGTGCGCGCCGATCAGCGTTAGCTCAGGAAACGCGCGCGCCAAGGTATCCAGATACATCGGACGCATCCGCGCCATCGAACCTTTTTGACGCGGGATTTTATCGTTGGGACGAAAGCTAATACCTGTGTGCAGCAAGGCCACCATCCGATACCGTTCCGCGCGCGCAAAGGCTGGAAAGTAACTCGGATCGTCATAGTTTTTCAGCGGACTGTGAATCTTCAATCCTTTGAATCCAGCCGTCTGCGCGCGATCAATTTGTTCGATGACATCGCTGTCATCCAGGTCAATCCAGTAGAAAGGAATGATGACATCAGGGTGCTTTTTGGCCGCTGCCTTCAAGGCGTCAAATTGTTGCCGCTCGGCTGACACACAGGCGACCGCATTGTTCTTGCGATAGACGCGAACTAAATCTTCGACGAAGTTCGCGCGGTCGTCCCAATGAATATGCGCGTCCACATATCGTGGCTGGGCGAGCGTTCCCGCGCTATACCACAGCAGCAAACTCAACAGCAGCAATTGTCTCATAATGATCTCTCTGATTGATACGCCTTATCTTCTTTCAAAATGCTCTGCCTTACCAGCCGCACGATAAATCGCCGCCGTTCGATCAAACGCAGCATCGTTTGCGCCAATCAAGGTCAGTCTGCGCGGGGCCAGACAGCCGAGCGCTTCGGGAATATCCAACACACGCAGCACGTTCAGCAATGGCGGGCCGTACTTTTCTTCCGGCGTTCGCGGGCGATGCGACGCGGGCGGATCAACTGCGACGACTGCTTCGATAGCGGGTTGATACAACGCAGCATACGCCGCAACAATTCCGGCCCGCCCGCGCCCGGCTACGCGCCAACGAACATTCGATTCTGCTCGGCGACCGACGACGGTCATCACATCCCACACGCGTCCGCTGTCAACCGTCGCGCCCAGCAACGCCATCGCGCGCTCAATCGCATTCGGGAATTTGCCTTGCGTCCACGTCTCCGGCCCGACACCGCGCGGGCTGAGCAAGAGAACGGAACCCTCGCCTACCACTTGCCGCGCCCATTCCGGCAGCTTTCTGACATCTTCATCGGCGTTGAGCACGACCAGCCATCGTGCGCCGCCTTTGCCCGGCAACCATCGCCAAGACACTTCAATTCCATCTTCGGTGGTTTCTTTTTCCGCCCTCGGCTCAGTTCCCAAGACAGGCGAGAAATTCGCCGTTGCACTGACAGGCCACGCGGCGAACGAGGCTTGGCGCAACCGTGTAAGCAAATCATCTCGCCACGCGTCAAAGTTGCCAGCCGCAGGCAACGTCGGCTTTGCCAGCGTGACGAATTGCTCGTCAATCTTCGTGTTGATGTGATCTTTCGGGAAATCCATGTCTTCAGGAAAAACGCGGAGCAGCTTGCGCTCAATAATGGGGCTGCCGTCTGCATTTTGATAGGCATCGGCATCTATCACGCGCCGCGCGTCGTTTTTGAAATGACGATTGAAGAATTCATAAGTCGCCCGGCGAATGTCTGTGCGATAGCCGTGCCCGCCAACGCTGATTACTGAATCAACCAAATCGCTTGCGCCGAACAGTGCGTAAAGTCGCTCTAGTCTTGCGCTGATGCGTTCGTTGCCGGGCATCAGAAAATAACCATCCTGATTCGAGTTGACGAACAGCATCGGACGCGGGCAGGTGAGCGCCGCGACGTTTGTATAATTCCAGCGCGCGCGATTGTAGAAAAAGAAGCAATCGCAGTGGCGGCTAATGCCGTCTTCGCCCGCATAAAACGTCACATCGCCCAGACCGCTGACCGGCACAGACGCTTTCACCCGATCATCCACCGCAGAAATCCAGAACGTTCCAATTCCGCCCCCTGAAATTCCCGTTGCTCCGATGCGCGTCATATCCACTTCGGGGCGTGTGGCCAGATAATCCAGTGCGCGTATCGCGTTCCAGGTCTCGACGCCTGCCGGACTGTAGCCCGTTGAATGCCACCACCAGCGATTTCCGCTCAGCAACCCGCGATGCAATCCGGCGATTTCGCTCAACTCGAGGGTGTCCATCACCAATGCCATATAGCCGTGTGTAGCGAACCAACTCCCATGTTGCTGGCATTCGTTTGCGGCTTTGTTGCCGTCACGGCGATGCTGATTGGCGTGACCAACTTGATAGAGAATGGTTGGATAACGTTCATTGGCCCGCGTTGGGCGCGGCACGTACAAATTCGCCGTAACGTACAGTCCGGGCAAGCTTTGAAAATGCAGCTTCTCAATCACGTAGCCGGGCTGTTCCAGCTTGCCGGTGATCGTCGCTTTTAGTGGTGTACGCTCCGGCATCGGGTTCAGCCCCAACATATCCAGCAGGTCAGCGCGCAACGATCCGCGATGCTTTTCAAAATCGGCAGCCGAATTGATTCCCGGCAAAAACTCGCGTTCGAGTTCGGCGGCACGCGCGGCAAGATAGCGGCGAATGCTGTAATCGCCGTCGGTATCCTGTGCTAACAACCGTGTTGTTGGACAGCAAGTCACAGCCGCCAGCGCCGCGCTCTGTAAAAGCATTTCTCGTCTGGTTAGAAACATAATTGGGAGCCTGCCAGCGTTCAGAGTTCACGCTTCAGCGTGCTGCTGGCGCAGCGAACACGCTGAAGCGTGAACTCTGAGCCTTAATTCAATGCCCGAACAACCCTGCGTCAAGCCAGGCCAGCGCTTGCTGTGACCAAAGCAACGTTCGATCCAGTTCAAGCGATTGGCGAAACTCAGTGCGCGCCTGTTCCGGTTGGCCGCGAAAGGCGGCGTGGATGCCTGCCAGATAATGCGCCTGTGCGCTCAATCGCCCGCTGGTTTTGTTGCGTTCGTTGACGGTCAGGAAATTCTTGAACCATTCTTCCGCGCGTGCCGTCGCGCCGGATTTATGGAGCGCGATGGCACGGAACAGACCTTCTTCGTTGAATCCTTCGTGCGTAGTTTCTGCTGCCGCTTTCCACGTTTGCGCGGCTTCGTCGCCTTGTTGCAAGAGCGCCTCGAACACCAGCAACCGCGCACTGCGTAACGCCGCAAAATCATCAACGCCAAGGCTGGCAGGTGGTTTTTGCGCCGCGTGAGCAAGCCGGATCGCCTCGTCTTTGCTCTTGCCCACACTCACCAGCAAATTTGCCGCCTGCCACAAATGCAGCAGCGAATACGACTGATGCTGCGGCTCAAACGTGTGCTGTGACAGCAGCGCGAGCGTGCGTTGTGCATTGCCGGATTGCGCTTCTAACAAGGCCATCGTTTCAATCAGGCGATCATTTTGCGGTTTGGTTTTGAGTGCGCGTTCGATGATTTGCCGCGCTGCATTCGTGTTTCCGGCTTTGGCTTGAAGTTGCGCCACCAGGATTGTGTGCGACAGCAATTCCGGGCGCTGTTCGGCGGCTCGTGTCAGCAGTGGCAAAGCTTCCCTGGCCTGCCGGGTTTCCAGCAACGCCAATCCAAGGTCGCGCAAGGCCGAAAAATGTTGCGGATCCGCCGCAATCGCAGCACGCCACAGCGGAATCGCTTCGCTTTGGCGAGCGCGGCTGTACAGCAGTTCGCCCAATAAACTCGCGGCGTTCGCATCGTTTGGCGCAAGCGCGAGAACTCGATTCAGCACGCGCATCGTTTCACGGCGAAAAGGAAAGATTTCCAGCTCCAGTGCTTGCTTGCGCGCTGTCTCAATACTTTGCCGCGCCGCTGCTGGATCATTCACGCGGTCAGCCAGATACGCGCGATAGTAATGCAGCAATGGGCTTGTTTTAGATAACCGTTGCTGCCCTTGTTCGATGACGCGCTGTGCTTCCTGAAACGCCGACAATCGCATGTATTCGCACGCCAACTCCAGATAACCCTGTTCGTGATGAGCGCAGGCGATGTCCAATTGCGGATTGCGGATTGCAGATTGCGGATTGGTGAACAGTTCTTTTTCGGCGCGAGCGAACGCGTTAGTTGGATCAAGTTTGAGCAGTGCGTCGCATTGTTGTAACGCTTCTGTTTTGCGACTTAGCTTGCGTAATATAAATGCATAAGCCTGGCGCACCGATAATTGCATTGGCACAGTGGCGACAGCTTGTGACAACCGCGTTTCCGCTTCTTTGAAATCGCCTGCATTGAGCGCAAGCAGTCCGAGTCCATATTCACGCTGATCGAATTTCGCGGAAGAGGGAAGCAGCCGAAAATAATGACGGCGCGCTTCTGCAAGCTTGCCGAGTTCAGCGTATGCCGTTGCTAAAAAGTAATGCGCTTCGCCGTTGGTTGGGTCGCGTTCCAAGACCGCCTGGAAATCCCTGATTGCATCGTCGTGCTGTGCGCGTTCGAGTGCGATCAGTCCGAGTCGCAAATGTGGCGCGGTGAAATGGCTGTCTTTGGCAAGCGCGGCGCGATAGGCTTGTCCCGCGTCTTCCAACTGACCAAACTTTTCGTGCGCTAGTCCTTTTTGAAACGCCTCTTCTGCGGTCAGCGTTTCCATCGCCGCAAATTTGCGCGGAATCGAATCTGTGGCAAAAACGACATCAGGATGCGCGTTGTCGGGATACTGAATATACTGCGCCAGCAATTCGCCCGTCGCCGCGCGAATTTCGAGTTTCAGAATTTGCCTTGCAACTTCCGGTTTCAGCGCGATGTTTGTGCGATAGACGGCTGCGGGCAAAAGGCTTTGCTGCGTGCTCCAAACAGCCGTTTCGCCTGCGGTCAATTTCAATGTTGCATTGGGGAACTTGCCCGTAGCAGTCACCGCCAGCTTTGCCCGTTGTGCCTGGACATCAAAACTGATTGATGCGTCGCGCGTGGCGGTTGTCATGCCGCCCAGTTTGCCCACGCCGAACCAGTATTCCGTCCATCCATCGCTTTTGCCTGGTTCGATGAATTCGTAATTGCCGTCCCAGACGAAGCGCCCACTCTGTACCTCAACATACGGGCCGTCTGTATCTGTGTAATGTTTCATCTGGCGCATCGCCGCTTCGCCTGTTCCCCACGTCCACGTTTTCACGCCGCGCGCCTGCCGCCGATCTGCCCAGCAAATCGTGCCGTAATCCGTCTGGGCATCATACGCCCCGATAAAGTTGTCGTAGACATCAAGGCCGAAGACGCCCAGCATATTCTGATTGTTTTTGTACCAGCTTAAATCTGTTCCGCGCACGGATGGCCACGTGTTCAGTTCGGCGCTGTCGTGGCCAATGGTGCGCGTCATCGGATAGACAAATCGTGTGCCTTCGGTTGCTGAAATCCCCGCGTTCGTCCACAGCAAATACCGATTTGGCAGCAGATTGTTGTTGCGCAATTGCAGCGTCAGTTCGATGAACGAACGACCCGGATGCAACGTGACTTCCATTGAGATTTTGTTACGAAAGAAATGATCTATGTGCGAAAGAATGATGCTGGCGCTGCCGTCATTATTGCGTCGCATCGCCCACGCCCACGGCTCGCCCGGCCACGTCAGCATGTGCGCGTCATACGGGCCGTAGACTTC
>JAEUQN010000132.1 GCA_016789725.1 Blastocatellia bacterium
GCTTCCGAATAGACTTTTGCCTTTTGCCTTTTGAGATTTGCCTTTTGATTTTTATTACACATCCCAGCCCTCAATTGTCACCGCAGATTTGCGAGCGAGGGCTTCTTGTTGACAGCGTTGTTGCCATTGGCGTTCCGCATTGCGTTCATACGTTGCGGCGAGGGTGGCGTTTATGGCTTGCTGACAATCGGGACAGGTGTTGTGGGAATGTTCCGCGCATTCACCGCGCCCGTGTAGCACAACGGAAGCACAGGCGCGGCAACGATGCGCGTGGGGGTGGCGGGTCAAACGCAGGCCGTTGTTACGGATGCCCCAATCAAATAAGTCTCTGCCCGACAGCGCGGCAATCTGTTGTTTGGTAGCCTGCTCGGCTTCGTACTGCTCTTCCATTGCACAAAGCCAGGCATCGGTTTCCACCTCGTCCAACTCCCGCTGCAATGCAGCGGAAGGTGGATCGAGCGGCAATTCTTCATAAGACAGTTTATAGGCAGACTCCAGGCTGGAGTTGGTGATTTGGTCGTACATTATGGTCTTCCTTTATCGTTAAAAGCAGAGTGGTAAGTTCTGCTGTGTTCTTGAAATTACAGTGCTATTCTATACCTAAATCATAGAAAATGCAAGTATTTATTGCGCTTATTTTGCAAAGAGCGATGATTGCGCCGCGCCCGGAACGGAAACAAACCAGCCCGCCGCCGCCACCGGCACCAAGGGCCAGTCCGCCGGAACCGCCACGCCAGGCGGCAGAAATACAAAGCAGCGCACACCCAGCCCCAACGCCAACGCCAGTGACGCCCACGACCCCGAACCATAGCCCGCAAAACACGCAGACGCAGACGACGACAGACGCAAGCCCGACGGGCAAGCAGTATCAGGAAACGAAACCCAGACGCCAGACGCCGCCGCCACCGCACACACACACGCCACCGACCGCGCCACCAAGGCCCCACGACCGAAGCCAGCCGCGCGAAACACCCGCGCCCCAGGACAAGCCGCCCGCACCACCGCATCAATGCCGGAAGCGCAACCCACCACCACCAAAGCGCCAACCGGCAACGTCGCCAACACCGACCGCAACGCCCGCACCGATGCGCGAGATGGGGCGCGTGAGCCGGAAAAGCCAAGCAATGATACGTCGGTAAAATTAAGCATAAATTGTAATTCCCATTTACAGGTAGCATTGTACACCTGAAACGGGGAAAATACCATCAAAATTGTTGAGAATAAACAATTTAAGGGAATGGCAAATGACTGGGATTCTGGCACGCAAACTGCACCCCTCGCCCATCCCTTCCTCTCTCCTACTTCTGCCTTTCTCCTCTTCCCAAGCTGGGCCGCCACCACCCTGAATGCGGCGCGAGCACGACCACCCAAGCAAAGTGATCATCATCGGTGTCAATGGCGATTGATGTTTTTTATCAATCGGCGAGAGCGAACCATTGACACCGATGATAGCGTGATTGGAGTGGGCGCGCGCAAGCGACGTGCAGACCTTGCCACGCGATAGCACTGCTGCTCCGGTGCAGTCCAATGAGGGCAGAAAAATAACTCGCCTGCTCATCATCGCATCAAAGTTTTTCTCTCACTGACTCTTCCGTGAGATCGCTTTGCTCACGCCTGCGAGTTGTCTTTTTCTCTAGCCCCATCTTTTTTTGTTGCTGCTGGTTTGCTGATGTTTTCTCTGTACTTCGCGCCTTGAATTGCTTACCTGGACTTCATATCCTGCCGCTCCTCTGGATTCTCATTTTGGGAGGTACACGATGTACAAATTCAATGGCTGGATGATGCGTAATGGAACGCCCTTCGACGAAGCTGCGATTCAGGAATGGAGTGGCGCGGCTGTCCAAACGCGCAAATACTTTTTGGGGCTGGCGGTCGGAACGACGGGGCAGGTGTTGGGAACGCTTCAGACCGCTCCACAGCAATACCTGCTGCTGGTCGAATGGGATCACTCAGAACAAGCGGCGCGGCGATTGGATTGTTTTAGTCGGGAGGCGGCGGAAAGCTATTTGCTACGTGTTGCGGACGGGCAAGAGTTTGTTTCTTGAACCACGGGGCGCACGGGGCAACACGGGGAGTTTTGACAAAATGAACCTGATGGGCAGAGTGAACAAATTGGATTTCAAATCATCCTATCAATCCCGTTTGATTTCCTCCGTGTTTCCCCGTGTCCCCGTGGTGAATATTTCTACAGCAGTTTCGCGTTGCGTGTTCAGTCACCACGGGGATACGGGGCACACGGGGAAATACCTAGGACAGGAGCTTCAAGTATGCGGCACGATAATTCATTTTGCCCCGTGCTCCCCGTATCCCCGTGGTTGATCTTCCCTGAACATCCATACTGAAAACGCTGTAACAAAACGAACAAAAACAACTGTAAACAATTGAATTTATCATTTCGGCAATAACCATAAATTCAATTTGACATAAGAATTCTTTGTTGGCATAGTGCGCTGCAAGAGTCACCGCCGGAAGCAATTCCGGTTGGTGGCTCTTTTTTATGAGGCACATTCCTTGCTGCCCTACCACAACAACCCCGCGTTCGTGGCTGCTTTGAACTCTCGGTGACTCGACAAAGCATTCACGAACGCGGGCCTTCCCTCTGCATTCAGGTGTTAGGTGTTGGGTGTCGGGTGTTAGGGGGCTACGCGTTTTTATCTTGCACCCAATATTCAAAACCTCTTCCCTAACACCCAACACCCAACACCTAACACCTAACCCAACACCTAATACCTAATACCTTTACGGTGCTACGAGCAATTGAAGCTGAAGCAATCGTTGACGAGATTCAAGTTGCGCGTTCTCTACTGCCTGTTCTAGTTCCGTTTCGGTTTGCCAGAGTTGGAGCATGGTTTCGGTGCTGCCTTCGCCTAAACGATACGCCACGGTCAGGAATGCCAATCGGTTCCGATGTGTCGTGAGTTTGGCTGTGGCACCGTGGACGTTTTGCTCGGCTGCTTCATACAAGAGCACCGCTTGCAAAATCGAATGGCGCAGATTGGTTTCCGCTTCACTGCGGCGCAATTCCAAGCGTGCGATTTCGAGCTTCGCCGCCGCGCGATCTCCACCACCGGCGACATTGCGCGCGATGCGCAAACCGATAGCCAATGGATTCAATCCGTCAGCACTGAGCCAGTTCGTCCACAGCTTTTTCTTTTGCAACTGAATTGATTGTTCTAACACGACCAGTTCACGACTGTTTTGGATAGCCAGATTGCTCAGGATGGTGAGGCAAGTGGGGGAAGAGTCCTGACAACGTAGACGGGAGTCGGTAGACGGGAGTCGGTAGTTCTTGCCGGATGGGTTTGGTTGTCGTGCAGCGACAGCCTGCTGTGCACCAGACAACAACCTCAACCGTGTTTCAGAGGTTCTACCGTCTACCGTCTGCCGACTACCGACTACTAACAGCCAAATACACCAACACAGAAATCGTTTCATTATTCATGTCCTCCCATTCAATGCGTTTGATGATGCCGGCGAAGGGGGCGCGGATTTCGGTGAGGTGGGCGAGTTGCAAATTCACTTCGGCGAGTTGCGCGGTGAGGCGTGCGAGTTCGAGTTCGAGTTGCTGTTGTTGCGTGCGGATGCTCAGGATTTGGCGGGTGACTTCGACGCGATGCTTTTGTTCATCCCACACACGAATTTCTTTCGCTGTGACCAGTTTTGCTTTGTGCAATTCAATTTCGGAATGCGCGAGCAATTGTTTGTCATTCGCTTGCGTGAGTTTGGCGGTTTCGTGGGCTTCAATCAGGTGTCGGGTGTCGGGTGTCAGGTGTGAGAGAACAGCCGCCTGTTGCAAGGCTGACACCTGATCCCTGACACCTGACACCTTTTGCCTTTGGATTTCCACGGTGCGATTGACCGCGAGGCTTTCGGTTTCGGCGCGTTGGATGGCGGCGCGTTCGGCGGCGAAGGTGATGGGGGGCAGTTCCGGGCCGAGAGAGTTCAAGTGGTTCAATGATTCATTGGAGAGTTGGCGTTGTTGTTGCAGATGTTGTTGCGCAGATTGCAACGCACGTTGTTGTCCGAGCAAGCGGGCGCGTGCCTGGCGGCGATCACTGAGGACATCGCCAGTCTTCACTTCATCGCCTTGTTCGATGTGCAATTCTGCGGGTGTGTTGAGTGTGAGTTTGATGCGCAGCAAACGTGGGACAGTAGGATTAGAGATTGGAGATTGGAGATTGGAGAGGGAAGACGATGCGCTTGGTACAGGGGAAATCGTGATTTCGTTTGGCGTGGCGGATGGCGCAATTGGCGCAGTCGCACACGCATTGAATCCGGCACCAAGCAAGAGAAACAACCGCAACCGTTCGCGCCGCCATCGTCGCCCCGTTGCAGTTTTCGTTCTCGGTTCTGTGTTTCCCTCTCTCCCCATCTCCCCATCCCCTTTTCTTCCCATCTCTCTTTCCTGTCGCCACGCCACAATTAATTTGCGGCTGCATCCGATTCCGGTCAGCTCGCGGACATGCGCGCTGAGTTCGTGGATCGTCGCGTCGGCGGGCGCGGTCGCCAGCACGGCAAACACGGCCTGACGGCGGCGATGATGCGGACGCTTTGGGAAGGGCTTGTGTCGCGCCGGTTGCAGCGGTGGTTGCACCACGATGCGCGGTGTCCAGAGGCGATGCCAGAACGTTTGGACGCGTGATTGTAACCGCTGCCAGAATGTTGGATGTTCCCGCCAGCGCAAGAGCAAAGGGGTTTCCTTCATGACGAGGCTCCTCGAATAAATTTGACGATGAGATTACCGGAACCGAACGAATGACGCAGGGCTTCTAAATCTTTCAGCGTGGCCGCCCGCAACCGCACGGTGCGATACCGCGTCCATTCGCCCGTGTTGCCGATGACTTCGACTGGATTGAAATGTTGGAGTGATGATGGAATCTGCAATCCCTCGGCATCGCGCAGGGTGAGTTCGCCGCTGAAGAGAACGGTGGTCGGTGGCGGGGAATTGGTGGTCGGTGGTTGGTGGTGGTTGGCTGGTGGCTCGTCTGTATTCTTGCCGGCCACCGACCACCGATCACCGACCACTCCTGTATTTCCAGTCACCAGCCACCCACCACCGACCACCTCCTGTAATTCTTTCTCCTGCCACTTCAACTCTTTGGTGCTCGTGCGAATTGGCAAGCCGAGGCGCACTTGCACGCGATGAATGGCGAGGTGACAGTGAGTGCAAGCGGATTCTTGTTCGGCCCAGTACAAGAGGCCGTTCGCCTCGCGTACCAAGAGCTTTTCGCCTTCGACTTCGAGGACTTCAAATTCAGCGTTCACAGATGTAGCCGAGGCGATGAAGCGGCCTTCGATGTGCGCAAGGATTTGGTGTGTCGCGCTGGCTTTGGCAAAGAGCGCAGTGACGCCTTCGGGTTGCGCGAGGAGTGCGTTGAAAGTCCGTCGCAAGCCACCGTTTGTATGCAATTGAAAACTGACCGTCAAGCTCAACAGCAACACCGCACACACGACATATTCGGCGCGCGAGCCGGTCGTCAAACGCAAGCGCGGATTGGCCGGAATGACGAGCCGCGCGCTGCTCAAGGGATAAAATGCGGCGACACCCGATTTCGTGAAGGCATCACCGAACCATCCGCTGAAATAGCCCAGCATCAGCGCGTACCAGAGTTGTGACTGTTGCCAACGTAATGGCAGCGCGAGCACCGCGATGATCGCTGTCGCCAGCAACGAATGAGTGAGGGTGCGATGCGGGAATCGGTTTTCCAACCACCGCGATAAGGGCCACAGGATTCTGCCGACGAACGACGTGGAGGTGTCTACATCCGGCAATTGCGACGCAAGCGCTGCGGTGACCAGCAGCACCGGGTTCGTCGTTTCCAGTGCCAACGAGGTTACGGTAAGAGAAAATAGCATGTGGGTTTTCGCCATCATAAAAAGCAGGTGCCAGGTGTTAGGTGTCGGGTGTCAGGGGAAAAGGTGTTGGGTGTTAGGTGCTGGGTATTAGGAAGCCACCTGCCTTTACCTAACACCTAACACCCGACACCTGACACCTATTTGCCCAGCTTCTCCGATTTGCGGGGCAACGACGCCAGCAAAAGCCGCGCAATCCCCACCGCGACCGCCAGAAAGCCGCCGAGCAAATACAAATCCGTTTGGTGCAGCCCGCGCCCCAGGAAGCGCAGTGCAGAAAACACGAGCAACGCGGCAATGAGCAACGGTGTCCCGTCCATCCATTCGGTATGGTCGGGCGCGGTGACTTCCAAACCGAGATAGGTTTCGCGGATGACGCGCCGCGCGAGCATCGGATTGCCGCCACAGCGCTCCTGGAGTGTGGCGAATTGCGAGGGCGTCAATTCCAGCCCCAGTTCCTGTGCTGCTGTCTGCATCAACTCGCGGATGGATTGATGCGGCAGGGCTTTCAATTCAATGCGCGGCAATTTCAGAAAGATGTCCTTGCGCGGCGGATGCGTGGCAAAGAGCAGCAGCGGTTGCCCGGCATCGAGCAGCGACAAGAGCCAGACGCGCAAACTGATCGGTAGCCGATGCGCGTCGTCAAACAGCAGAAACGCCTGCTTCGTGGTCAGGAAATCGGCGATGGACGTTTGCAATTGCGCGGCGGTCATTTGCTTGCCGTTGTCGCGGATGATTTCGGCCCCAAGTTGTTCCGCACAATCCAGCAGGGTTTGTTTGGGCGTCGTTGGGACGATCAAGGCGACGGCGTGTCCGGCTTGGTGTAAATCGTCGGCGACGAATTGGGCGAGCGCGGATTTGCCCATGCCGAGGTCTGAAACGATGAGCAACGATGAGCCAGTTTGGAGCGCCGTCAGGATGAGATTTTTTTCTGTACATCTATAGGTGCGCACAGAATCGGAACTCTGCGCCGGAACTGACGAATCGGAACCGTGTGCAAAGAAGTTCCACCAATCCCAATTGAGCGTTACAACGATCATCAGAAACGAAGCGCATCTGTACCTGGCTTCTCGTGTCACTGACTGCAAATCCCCGGTGCCAAAAAGAAAAAGCCACCGAGGAAGGGAAATTCCTTCCTCCGGTGACTCATACCAAAATCCAATGTAGCACCGCGCCGTCGCGCCGGCAATGCGAAAGGAGCAGGTGTCGCGCCGCGTGAACAATGGCGAACGAAGCCAGACAACAGACAGCTATTTTTTCACTTCCCAAGCGCTTCACTCGCCATCAGGGACGCAGATGGGTGGGCGTGTAAACGATCACGTCCCTACATTGTTGGCGGAAAGGCTGTGCCATGATGCCCGCGTGCTATGCTTCTGGTCTGACGAAACGTACAGTACGGTAGCAGCTTTCCCGATAGCTTACGGGTTGGAAGCATTACCACAGCTTGTGCGTATCCATCGTTTTCCACGCTGTAATGTCTTCCCATCCGTGTTCCCCCCGGGGCGGAAACACGATGCTCACTTCATCGAACCGAATGGTCCGGGCAGTCCAATGTATTTGCGTCCGTAACGCGTCCTTCTCAGGCAACGACATCTCGTGATACAGCAAGCTCAAATGCGGATGGAAGGGGCGCGTACTCGACGGATCAAGTTCCTGTCGCAATTGCTCGGCCAATGCAGACAATCCTGGATGCGGCGCGAATTCGACAAACAGGGTTTGGAAGAACGCGGATGAAACCTGCAATCCTGTGCTCCGCAGCATGAATGGAGTCCTGTCACTACACGCAACTTCTATCGCGGCTTGAATCGTTGGCAGTGGTTGATTTGCGCCTGCGAATAGTGTCAGGTGGGGCGGAAACGGGACAGAAGAAAAGCGTTGGCTCAAGGGTTGAATCCGATTCTGCAATTCATGTTGGTCAGGTTGCGCGGGCAAGAGCCAGATCGCATAGCGTTGAATATGTGATTGCATGAGCAGGAACCTGGTTGCTTGCGGTTGTGTCTGAACTCCTTGCCGTTTCGCTCAGTATTATCGGCAGGCTTTAGCGTTGCAAATAGTTCCGAATCGGAAGCTCTCCCCGAATCTGTTCAATCACAAAGCCATCCTCGCCGGGTTTTCGGACATACAGCTCCAGCACTTTCGCGGCCAGCGGCTGGATTGTTTGCACCAGCAAGGTGGCTGGGATTCCTGGCGTCGAGGTATGTACCAGCACAATCTGATCGGGCAACGTGACTTCCACTTTGATCGCAAAGGCTGCCTTCCGTTTTTGATCGGCTCCGTGCATGAACACGGTTTGCCAGGTGTCGGAGGAAAAGAAAACCTCATGCTGAGCGTTGGGATATAACTTTCCCAACGCCAAAATGCTGAGGATGTTATCGCCATTGGTGCCGTGATACAGTTGCCGTGTTTGCATCTCGCTCCTTTCAGGATCAGGCCATACATTGTGATTGTCACGATAGCCAGAATTTACGCCAAAGCCAATGGTCGCCCTGCCACTATCGAAAAGAGCCGCGACCGGGATCGCATCTCACCCATTGAAAAATCGCATACCAGATACGAGGTTCTACGGATTGACCTGAGTCGCTGTCTCAACAATTCAAGTGTGCGGGTCTTCAATCAGAATATCGGTCATCTTTGTACGCCCGTTGTAGCGGATGAAATCCAGTCCTGCGCCAATGCCAATGCGCGCACTTGTCCCGTCCGTTCGGCGTAATTGCAGAAACCGGTCATGGGGTAGACGAGAGGCAAGCTGATAGTGAATATCGAATAAGGGGAAGTCGCGTTTGAGACGCGCAAACATTTGTTGTTGCTCTTGCGAAGAGTGGTAGTAGTAACCTTGGGGGGATAAATTGATTTCCGCCGCTAAGGTTTCAATAGTGATTTGTGGGCGAGTTCCAGATTCAGTGACAATCAACTCCAAATACGCCCGCAGTCGTTGTTCGTGATGATCAGAACGTAGGAAGCGGTCATTGATCCACAGGGATTTCAGCGGACGGCGAAAGACCCCCCTAAAAAGTCCGGCTTCTGTGATGAGTTCGCCTTCTCGCACATGAATGACTTGTACGTGCGGAGGCAATTCCAGCGCTTCGGGCCGAACGGTTTGAGCGGAAAAGTTCTGCCACTGCGCGGCAATTGTTTTTACCGCAGCGGCGTTGATCGTCGTTACCAAACCATTTTTTCCTACCTGTTCATTGAGTTGTTTGTTCTTGTCGCAGATGCTAATCGCACGACAACGCGACCCTGCCGGATCAATCACACAATTCCATTCGGGCCGTGCTCCGTTTTGAAGCTGCCTCAATTGCAGACCGTCACGCACCAATAAAGATAAGTGATTGAGCAGTCCTGCCTCCTCCGGCCTCATCCGATTCGCGGGCGGCAATTCGGTCAAAAGCAAGGTCACGGATACGTTGCGTCGCCGCAACTCTTGGAGCACTTCCAGCCAGTGTTGACTCAGTCCTTGGGGGCGGTCACGGGTGACGCTGGCGACGGCAAGATAAACCTCCTGCTCTGCGGCCAACAGTTCCTGGGCTAACCACCGGGGTTTGTCTATGGCCGAGACAAAGGCAGCGCCTACCGCCAGATGATCCAAATGCGCGGGGAAGGTTTCGTGGATGACAGACTCCAGAAACCGCGCGACGGGGCCGCGCTTCAATTCTTCCCAATAGATTTGATTGCCATAATTGCGCAGGCAATTCGGACAACTGGTTTCTTCTTCACATTCAGGACATTGCGCAACCACGAGCGCCTGGCGTAAAACCGCTTCGAGGTTTTCTGCAATTTGCCGAACGTGACCGGCTCCGCCGGGGACATTGTCAAACAACACAATTTCCTGCGAGAAGTTCTCTTCGGGATTCACCGACGCCCCGACCGTGAATGGACGGACAACGCCATCCAAATCTCTGCGCTCGATTTGCAACGCAAGGCTAGCTCCCTCTAACAACGCATAAGTGAGCGAGCGCCAAAACGACAAATCCTGTCCTGCTGGCAGCGTCATCGCTTTCGTGTTCTCAAAACGCAGGTGGAGGGTGTCGCTTTTGAAGGCGTGGCCTAATCCGCCGGGCTGCGGCGTGCCACTACATCCTTTTTCGCCCCACGGGGTCGCATGACGTTGCGGTTGTTGTCGCCTGCGAGTTGTTTTGGGCGGCGGCACGTGGATGCCACATGTCCCACAAATCCAAAAGCCATCGGGGTCTTCGCCACTGTTAATGGAAACCAGTTCGCCATCACGGCGATAGGCATAATGAAGATAAGGGCAGTCATTCACTGAGATGGTTTCTTCTCTGACATTTTGCCCTGTTGCGAGTAAAAAGGAACGCGAACGATTGACGCCCGTATCCACCTGCAAACCTGCGCGTTGTAAACCTGCGGATAAGTCCGTCGTGAAACCATCAGGATCAATATAGCGAGAGGAGTCTCCAGGGTCAGAATTGCCACAAACGCGACAAGCTCCGCTAATCGGCAAGCCGCCACGCTCGGAGCGATCCAGATGCCGACAGGTCTCACAGACACGGTATTCATAATCATTGAGTTCTTCTCGGATCGTCACGCCCACGCTGCGCCACAAATGCTTATCAGCCACGATCTCCGCACCGGGCGCATATTCCACGATGGCGATTTTCTTATCGCGTTCCAGTCGTAACCATTCATTGGCATACCGCTCATCCCGGTATTGACGGCCTGCGGGTAAACGAAGCGCCACCAGATCAATCGGAAACGAGTAGCTCGGCAACACGCCTTCACGACAAAGAAAATCAATGAGCGATTCGTTGAATAAGCGGTCACGCAAGGCCGCAAAGCGCGCGAACAACTTGTTCGCATTTTCGCGCTCATTGCGGTCGCGTGTGTTTCTCATTGCTTCAATGGCGTTTTCACAGAGACGATCATATTCGCTAACCCATCGTTCAAAATCCTGGCAGCGGGCGGTAACGGCAGCGGTAAGCTGATTTATGTAGGCTTCGGTCGTTTGTCTTTCAGCATCAGGGTTTTCCAGAAAGAAGTTTTGGATGATGTCATTTAATTCCGTCGTGCGTTCGTTTCGCCATTGCTCTAAGAAATCCACATGCCGTCCATCGGGCAGGTTCGGAGCGAAAAATGCGCCTGTACGCATAATGTCAGTTCGCCCCTGCTGTGAGAGCCAACGGAAGAAATGCCCCAGTAAGGTCGCCTTCAAATGCCTGCCCAAAATAATGCGATTGTTCACCGCCAACTGCGGAACTGCCACTTCGCCAGCAATGATGCGGGTGGGATTGGAGAAATAAACACGGTCATGCGGGCGTGGCGCGGCGTAAGTCAAAATAAACGCCGCACCGCTCGCACGCCGTCCGGCGCGCCCTGCCCGTTGGCGATAATTCGCCACGCCGGGAGGAACGTTATTGAGTACGACGGTTTGCAACTCACCCACGTCTACGCCCATCTCGAAGGTGGTAGAGCAACTGAGGACGTTGATGTCGCCTTTAATAAATTTCTCCTGGTATTCGCGTCCGGCTTCGGGTTGGAGTTGGGCGGTGTGTTCTTCCACACGCATCGCCACTGGTGTTCGGCTGAATAAGGCCCGGTAGTGATCTTCTGTGGCTTCGCCTGCCTCAAACGGCTCCAGTTGTCCTTCACATCCGCGCGAAGGACAGAGGCACAAATCCTCTCCCAAAAAGCGTGTAGACAATCTCAAGCACCGATTGCAACGATACCATTGATTTCCCGCCGGAAAGATCAGCCGCTGGTAATTGATCTGGCAGGCTCCTGAATCTGTGCCAACAAATACGCGATGCCGATTGATCCATTGCCAAGCGTGCATCAGCGCATCCTGGACATCAACAACCTCTGCACTTTTTCCTCCAGCCATCAAAATGCGTCGCACATAATCGAATCGCGCCTGACGCTGGGCATATTGCTCTTTGTCGCTCACCCAATTTTTTTCGTATTGGCTTCGCGTGGAACCACTCAAGCGGTAATAAATCGTCGCATTGGAATGACCGAAAATCTCATCTCGTGGATCAACGCCATCCGGCATCGTTACTGCCTTATCCAACCGCACCGTATCCAGCAAGGCTTGCAACACCGTCATCATTGTCTGCGGTGCAAGTCCAAACTCAGTGCAAAGAGATTCATCCGGCAAAATGTCGCTGGGAAAATGAACATCACAGCCGACCAGACCAAGTGCCCACAGCGAATGGCGTGGGTCTGTCCGACTACCAAACTCGGCCATAATCCGCTTTACCGCTTCCTGCTTGCGGCGGCGTCTTTCCGCACCTGTCGCGTATTGTGCCTGCTCTCCGTAAAGCCCATACTGCTCCGCCAACGTGACACACTGATCCGCCAAATCTTCCAGATCGGGAACGCGCCCTTTTTGATTCAAGTCAACCGCCGCCTGCGCGATCAAATGACGATAGAGCGTGCTGTCCACACTGGATTGCAAATAGGCCGCATAGCGTGCCGCGCCTTGTCGGCTATCGGCAAACGTCAGCAATTTTCTCCCCTCCCCACTTTTGCTGCGGATTTCGGGGCGCGGACTGGGCGGCGAAAGCCGGTAGAGTTCTTCGGTCAGAACCGCTAACGGCGCACTGCTTCCGACTTTAATCGAGGTGACTATTTCCCGTTGTGCAAACGTGCGCGCCTGGCAGCGCGGGCAGGAACCGAGCGTTTCTTTCGGCTGTCCATTAGCATCCTCAATTTGGTGCAGCGTTGCCAAACAAGCATCACTATGGCAATGGCAATCATCCCGATGGCGACGACAATGTAAACAAATCTCCACTTTACCGGACGAGCTTGTATCGGCTCCCTCTTGCGTCTCACTTTCGTCATTGGCATCAAAATCAAATGTTAGCGGTTGCCAGGTAAAATAGCGTTGTCCGGCGGTGGCGCTCTCGAAACGCCCTTCTGTGTGATAGATACCTTCACGCCGAAAAGCCCGCACATACGGCTGCCCGCAATTGCGACAAGCCGTCAATTCAAACGCCGCCGCATTGCAATGAGGACATTGTTCGCGTTTGGATAAGAAAAGATGGCTCCATCCGGTAGTTCCTTCCGGCGCTTTACAATTAGGATTCAGGCACAACCAGGCACCTTGTGGCGCACGTGCGAACAAATGATACCGCGCCGGTAAAAGTGGCACCGTGTCAGCGGACTCGCGCGCCATTGCACCAATTTCGACTAATCGGCAAACCGCTTCGGCGGTTAATTCATCCTCGGCCTGTTCTCTCGTGGCTGCTTCAGCACCAAATAATGCTTGTCCGGCCTCATGCAATTCGATGGGGTCTTTGCGCATCAGTTGACGCAATTGTGCAAGCTGCGGATTTGCCTGAAAGACCGCATAGAGAAACCGACTGACATTGTCGCCCGCTTGTTGCCGAGCCGTTGCAATGCGCTCTGGCGTTGCCAATTTACAGTTTAGAAATTCAGCGGCAGCTTCTGCGATCAAGGCGACATTCCGCTTTTGTCCAGAGCCAATGGCTTGGCGCAAGCGTTCCCGTAATGCGCCGGAAAGTTGGAGCCAAGCATCTAACGTCGGGGTAGGATCAGTTGCATTGTGCAGCGTTGTCAGATCGAGTGGGTTGCCGAAAATCACATCCTTCTCAAGAAAATCTTCGCCAAAAAGGCTGCTGGCAAAACTGGCTGCCGCCGCACGATCATTTTCCGTTAGTGTGGCGCTCGTCGCGATGCAGCGGATTTCTCCGCGTCGTTTCTCCAATCGCTGTTTGAGCCGACGCAGGAGCATTGAAACCTCAATCCCTTGTGCGCCAGTGTAAGTATGCGCTTCGTCCAAACAAAGAAACTGTAATCGGCTGGTATCAAAGATCGGCGAATCTTCCGGGCGCAACAGCAAATATTCCAACATCGCGTAGTTGGTAATCAGAATCTGTGGCGGATTTGGTGCAATCCCGCGATTTGGGTTCCCACGAATGGTTTCGCGGGAAATCACTTCATTGGCTGGCGCAGTAGGATTCGCTTTTTTGCCCTCTGCATCGGTCTTCTTCAATTCGCTGGTGTAGCGGCCAAAGGTAATGTTTGTGCCTGCCAACAGATTGCGTAGCCGATCCAGTTGATCATTCACGAGCGCGTTCATCGGGTAAATCAACAAGGCCCGCACGCCGGGCGCAGGATCACTCAGCAAATCGTGCAGAATCGGAATCAGGAAGCACTCTGTCTTTCCGCTTCCTGTCCCGGAAGCGACAACGATGTTGCGCTGCTCGCTCAGCAGGGTTCGTACCGCTTTTTCCTGATGCGAATACAAAGGGCGATCTGGCGGAAGCGGACGATCAACGACGGGCATATCTTCACGCAAACGACAGAGGGCCTTGTTCACAATCCCCTCATTGGCTAATTCTCGTATTGAAGCGCCTGTCGTGTAAGGTGGATTTAATTCCAGAAATGGGCCGCGAAACAGCACGCCTGGCGCTTCCAAATTTCGTCGAATGGCGTTACCCAAAGCAACATCACTACGCTCAACATTGAACGTGGTCAGCAAATAACGAATGAAATTTTGGCGCAGCGTTTCCGTCATTTGAATGGCATTCATACTGGTATTCATCGTTGGTACTCCGGGTGAAGTTATAAGGTTTCGCTGACAGCGATTTTGGCTTTTTCGCCGACAATAAATTTGCGGCTCTGTCCGCTTGGAGCAAACTGAAGAGATGTTCTTTGCCTGTATCCGTGAACGGGCAAATGGCGATTGACTGGGATCAGAAACCGGACACCCGCGTAACGATCAAACTGAAATTGTGCGGTATGGATGATTTCTGTGCCAACGGTTGTATCCGTAAACGCTTCAAGCACGCCCAGCCCATAATCAGGATGAAAGACTTGCTGCCCCACGCGCAAATAGCAAAGCGGCTCGCCTTCGCCGTTAAAGCCATTGGCAGCTTTTTTCGTGACGACCAATAAAAGTAAGGTATAGGTGCGTTGTTGATGCTTGACAACGATGCGAACAGGCACTTGTTGTGCCGAACTGCGGTTGACAAAATCGCTGAGGACGCTCACAGGAAATTGTAGTCGGGCTTTCAGATCAAAACGCTTTTGCCCGGTCTTTACCTCTCCGGCAAAAAGTTGGAATTCAGCGTCAGGAATCCCTTCAATCGTTAACAAATCATGAAAAGAAAGTTTCTCTACAAACAATGTTGGCGGCGGTGCAACCCAGCTTTCGCAAGAATGTTGCGTGTGCATTCTGGCGCGCAAAATATGCGGATGCCAACGTAACGGTAAACGGAAATGCCCAAAATCCAGCGTCGCCTCAAAATCTGTCTCATGTCCTGACCATTGAATTTCGTGGAGCCCAGGCAAGATGGGTTGCACTCTTCCCTCTCTGCTGGTGAGACGAGGTGTGGCAGAACAAGTCACCTGCACATGCGGCGCGTCCTCTGTTGTGTATAGTGTGGAAGCCATCTCTGCCGACGAAGGTGTCAGGCGTAACGCGGGGACAAGGTTGAATTCCAGTGGCAAATATTGTGCGCTTTGTAATCCGCGCAGTAATTTGAGACGCAAACGCCCAGCCGTATCGGCAGGCAACAGGCTTTCTAATTGAATTCGCAATTGCTGCTGCGTTTCCGACCAGATCGCAATGTTTGCGTGACGAAGACTCTGAAGCGAGTTCATGATCGCCACCGCATCTTCTTCATTATTCGCCGTCAGATTTCGCACTTGTAATTGTAAGTGCTTGATCTCTTCCCAGGACTGCGCAGTAAGAATGACCTCTGGGGCGACACCGGTAAATGTGGCTGTGCCACTGGGATCATCTGCCTCCGCCAGGAGGTTTCCTTCCAAACGAAGCCGGTGCAGCATCTCTTCGACCAGGGGGATTCGTTCCGGGGCTTCTTCCTTTTCAGCATTGATAACAAAAACTTGTAGCGGCGGCGAAAGCTCCGCCAAGAGGGCCTGGTACTCTTCAAAATAGCGCGGTGGATAATATTTGCGTAGCGGTTTTACTTCGCCTTCCGCCGCATGCAATTGGCAATCGTTGCGTAATAGTAGCAGCCACTCGCCTGCGGGTAACCCACGCTCCACTGCCATGTGCGTAGCCAATGTGCCTGCGGCATTCAACTGGAAAAATAAGACCTTTCCTTCCAGCGGTGCGATTTTCCAAGTCCCCAAACAAACATCATTCTCGGCTCGCAACTCGATCTTCAACCGGCTTGCCTGATGTAGTGGCAGCCGTGCCAGATAGGTTGGTTCAATTTCCCATCGTCCATCGCGTCGCTGTGCCTGCACAGGAAAACGTTCCGCCCCTACCACAAACGCTGCGGGGCGAGTCGAACTGATAACATTTTGGCGCGGGAAGTACAGCCGCATTTGGCGCGCTTTGACATCCCATTGCCAACGCGGAGCGACAAACAAAGAACGATTGAGTCCTGTACTTTCATTTGACTCTGGTGCAGCAGCAATCAGCTTGCTCCAAATTTCGCGCTGCACAGGACGATCTTCGAGCAGACAATCAATTTGTTGTGAGAGGAAAACGCCGCGCTGATGCAAGTGCGCAGCTTCACATAAATCCTGCACCAGTTGCGCTGCCAACCTGCGCGAATAGGTATCGCTCACAAAACGGCAGATCGCTTTGGTCATTCGCAACTTGCTGGCGGCAATCTGAAGCTGTCGTTCAATTTCACTGATCTCTAAATCAGCGACGGCATCCCATCCTGCCCCTCGTCCAATGTGCCGCAACAACGAAACCATCTCTGGCACACAAACCTGCGGGATGATCGCGTGAAAGGAAATCGGTGTCAGACAGGCATACCCTTCTGCCGGAAAGTAAAGCGGAGCGAGATTCTGCTGTGCCTTATAAAAGAGTTGGCGACAAGCGTTCTGATTGGAGGCATCATTGCGCAGCCCCAGCCGTTGCAAAAAAACCGGCCAAAAGCCTGCCACAGAGGTATCTTCATAGCGCGCGCAAAAAATCAGTAATGCTACAAAAACCCGTTCAGGAATTTTGGCCAAATTGTTTCGCTGTTCCTGGAGTATTCCCCGTACCGCTTCACAATTTTGCGTGTACTCTCCTGGCGAGAACTTCAATTCACCAACTAGCCCTACAGAAGCGAAGGATTGCTCCAAACTCTTCTCTACTTTGGCAAGATGAATGCGATGGGTTGTTTCAGACATCGTCCCCATAGGCTTTGGACAATCGTTTGCTGAGTCAGTATTTGTTTGTACCAACTGTTCGATCTCAACATCGCGCGCCACCACAGACTCAGGAGCGGCTGTAAAAACGGATGCTGCGTTGTTAAGGCACGAAGGATTGAGCTGGGGCTGCGTAACTGAGTGCGCGGTTACGGCTCTGACTGGGACACGAAAATAGCCTATGTTAGATGGTAAGGAATTGCAATATTTTGCCGTTGCCGAGGCCGCCCCTCCGAGCGTCGCGTTGCGGCAATTTCGTTTTTTTGCACGCACAATTTTCATGTTCCTGTTCCTCCGTTTACTCCATCAGGCAGCAGCACCCATGGCATTCAATGAGTGAGTAGATAGGCTTTCTGGAGCAGTAATTCCAGTGGGCCGCAAAGGGGTTGCCGTTTCATAGCGTAGCCGGTGAAATACTTCGCGCACACACACCACGTCACGCATGCAATACTGCGCGATTTCTTCGTGCCGACCTTGTTGATACAGGTCATATACGTTGTCTCCGGTAACACCGGCTGCTTTGGGCGAAGGAACGGCTAAGGCTTGGGCCAGGTCACGTAGCGAAATGCGATGCCGCCAGCAAGACCATTCCCACATCGTGTCAAAAATGGGTTGGCACTGAAAGCGGCGAAACGGCAAATGAATCGTCGGTTTGATCTGATGGATGATGGAACGTTTGTAGATAAACGGTAAGTCAAAATCGAGAATGTTATGACCAATAAACAAATCGCGGCTGGGATTGAAGTCCGCGACCAACTTCCAAAAAGCCCGCAACGTGCGCGCTTCATCCAAATGGTATTGGCGTGTCTCGCGGTCACGCCCTAAACAGCCTTGCTGCAAGATGGTGTCATTCTCTTCGATCAAGAGACCAATAGTTAGAATACGGCCTCGTTCGCCGTGCAACGCACAGTTGCGATATTCTTCATCGGCCTTCATTGCCAGATCATCGTCATTGACTGTCTCTTGCATCGTGAGTTTTTGCTGTCGCAGTCCTTGCAAAATTACGGCCTTGGTTTCTTCAGCGGGTGGTAAGGTTTCAATATCCAAGTAAATTCTTTTGCCCATGTACAATCTCCTGGTGAGGAGGGATCGTTTGGCAAAGCAAATCGTTCCCTTCCGTAGTTGCAGCAGGAAAATCCTGCCGCAACTAGCTCTTCTGCATTTTTCGTGCCAGCGATATTGAGCCAAATACTTCGTAATAAGAGAGTACTGAGGGTGTTTTCGGTAAAACATCTTGTATAGTTACAAAGATTCTTATAGATTTTGGCAATGAACAAAGTCCTGCTTTCATGGATTGGTAAAACAGATGTGCGAGTGGCAAGAGGCGAAGAAGGCACGAATCTGGGGCCAATTGGAGCGGCAGTTGCCAAACGTATGTTTGATGGCATTCATCTGGTCACCAACTTGTCGCGCGCTGAAAACAACGATTTTCTCAAATGGTTGCGGTCACAAACAGCAACCCCGATCACCCTGCATACCGTTTCTTTGAGCAATCCCACGGCGTTTGATGAAATCTATCAATGCACCATCAAAGCGATTGAGCGGATCAGAGAACAATACAGAGAGGCGATTGGTTTCACCTTTCATCTTAGCCCTGGCACGCCGGCAATGGCTTCGGTCTGGATCATTCTGGCGAAGACACGTTTTCCGGCGGAGTTGATCGAATCGTCTATACAAGGTGGTGTGCGGACGGTCTCGTTGCCCTTTGAAATCTCTGCCGAATTTATTCCCGATTTGTTGCGTCGGCCCGATCAGGAGTTGGAACGGCTGACTGCTGGGCTTCCACCATCTTCGCCTGCTTTTTCGCACATCATTCACCGCAGTAAACCGATGAAGCAGGTACTGGCACTCGCGCAGCGCGTAGCGATTCGGAATGTACCGGTGTTGATTGAAGGCGAATCCGGGACAGGCAAAGAACTGCTCGCCAGAGCGATCCACTACGAAAGCCCACGTCAGGACAAGCCCTTCATCGCCGTCAACTGTGGCGCAATTCCAGCCGAGTTGATCGAATCAGAATTATTCGGCCATGTGAAGAACGCCTTCACGGGTGCAATGCAATCGCGCGAGGGGCATTTTGTGGCAGCGCAGGGCGGGACAATCTTTTTGGATGAGATTGGTGAATTGCCGCTTCCAGCGCAAGTCAAGTTACTGCGCGTTTTGCAGGAACAGGAAGTCACTCCTGTTGGAGCCAGCAAAGCAAAGAAGATAGATGTTCGTGTTATCAGTGCTACCAATCGTACCTTGATGACAGAAGTGGCAGAGGGGCGATTTCGAGAGGATTTGTTTTATCGGCTGGCGGTCTTCATCCTGCGCCTGCCACCGCTATGGGAACGAGAAGGCGATGTGGGGTTGCTTATTGACGCGCTCCTTGAGAAACTGAACATTCAAAGTGCCTCAGAGCTGGGTCTCGAACATAAGAAACTTTCTCCGAACGCAAAAAATCTTTTGCTAAACCACCGTTGGCCAGGCAACGTGCGGGAACTTTCCAATACTTTACTGCGGGCAGCGGTGCTCTCAACCGGAGCCAAAATTACCGAAGAAGATGTGCAGGCGGCGATCTTTGCCACTATGCAGAAACAGTCAGATAATATTCTCAATCGCCCGTTAGGACAGGGGTTTGACCTGCAACGAGTCCTCACAGAAGTGGCGCGGCATTACTTACAACGTGCGATGACCGAAGCGCATGGCAACAAATCGGAAGCGGCGAAACTTGTGGGGCTGCCCAGCTATCAAACGCTGACCAACTGGCTGAAAAAATACGATCTTGACTCTGGCACATAGCTTGCTCTTTCTTGGAGCAGAACTGACCAGGCGTCAGCTTCTTTGGTAATAAGGTAATTGCAAATGAAATCCATCA
>JAEUQN010000133.1 GCA_016789725.1 Blastocatellia bacterium
AGACGTTGTTCGCCTCGATCTTGATGCGACTGATCGAAAACGGATCGCCGGATTTGATCTCAACCTTTTCGCGCAGCCGATCCACCGTGAACAACGCGTTGCCCTTAAAGGCAATGTCGCCAATAAATGAACGCGGACCTTCTTCCACACGGAAAATGATTTTGAGCTGATCGTTATCTTCGCTGACGGCGCGGTTGATGGCCGCCATTCGCGCTTTGCGATAGCCTTGATCGCGCAGTTGCGACAGAATCAAATCCGCATCGCGGCGCAAGGCTTGTTCGCTGGTGATGCCGCGCGTGTAGCGAGTGGTAAGCAATGGAATCGGAAACAAAGCAGCCGTCTGTGTTTGCAGGCTGGGCGCAATATCCAACAACGAAAGATGGTCGGTTCCATCAATGCGAATATCAGCGACGCGATAGCGCGCACCGGGGTCAACACTAAACGCCAGCTCCGCCTTTTCCTGCGTTAAGCTCACCATCGCGGGCGGCGCGACTTCGGCAAAGAAAAAACCTTCTTCCTGCAAATGCTCGCGGATGCGACGCGCGCTATCGTCCAACGAAGCTTCATCTACGCCGCCTTCCCGCATCAATGGCAGGAGTTGGCGCAGCTTCTTTTCGCTGACTGCTGCGCCTTCAACCTTGACCGTCAGAGCCGGGCCAGACACAATCGGCAAATTCACCGT
The DNA here is from genome assembly GCA_016789725.1 of Blastocatellia bacterium. Taxonomy (GTDB): domain Bacteria; phylum Acidobacteriota; class Blastocatellia; order RBC074; family RBC074; genus JAFDVL01. The sequence continues at coordinate 683 of JAEUQN010000133.1, forward strand.
CACTGCATTTTTCGCGCTGTCGTAACTGATGTCCGCCGGGCCGACCTGTGCTGCAAAATAATTTTTCTCCAAGTGCATTCGCAATAATTGCTGAGTGTCAGCGGTCAGGTTCGCGCGCACAAAGGTGTCGCCGACCTTGCTTTTCAGCTCCAATCGCAACACCGTTTCCGGTAGTTTGGAATTGCCGCTTAACTTGAACGCTGCAATTTTCGCGGGCGTGCCGGGCGTCACCTTATAGCTAATATCAATTGTCGTCCCTGTGGCATCGGGTTTGGCCGTCGGTTCGACCGCCGTTTGATAATAGCCGCGCTCCCGAAAAGTTTCCGCGATCAAATCGCCGCCGCGATTCAAATTGACTTCGGTGTATTTCAATCCGCGATCCAACTCCGCCAACTTCGCACGCAATTCTTCTTCCGTGATTTCCGGTACTAAGCCTGTAAAATTCACATCCCCCACACGCAATTGCGGCGTCACCAAAAATGAAACGATCACTGCGCCCGCGTTATTCAATCGCGCTTCGGTTCGCGCATTCGCTACGCGCCCGGAATCATAGAGCGCCAGCAATGACCGCCGCACATCAACCGCCGAATAGGGATTGCCCTCGCGCACGCGTATCAAACCGCGTAAATCGTCCGTGCCAATACTCACAGCGGTTCCCTCGTAGGCAATGCGGACTTCGACGACGTTTTTGCCGAGATAAGTTTCGAGGTTTTGGGCAACGAGGAAACGCGGAAAAACGAAGCAGAAGAGAAGAAGGCTTAGAGCACTGACAAATGGTCGCATTCGCAGATTTTTTTCACCGCAGAGACGCAGAAGAAACGCGGAGGAAACGCAGAGATCAAAGACCCTGCGCAGCCGCTGCGCCATTTCAGCGCAACCTCTGCGCCCCTGCGGTGAATGTGTTTTCTCTACACCTCTCATAACTCAGAATCTCTTCCGCAAGCGCACATCCAATCCGAACGATCCATCCTGCGCACGCGAAGCCACGAACGACAACTTATCGCTCGCCTGATATTCAATCAAAATCACCTGATCCTGGTTCGACGCGATATTCGTTGAGTACGTGATAGACAAATCTTTGGTAATGCGTCGTCCCACTGTCACGCGCGCCGTCGGGTCAGTTCCCCGCCCCGTCAATAACGGGTCTACCGAAAACCGATTCAAGCCGAACAACCGACTGGTGACGTTCGATTCCACCGTGCGCGAAGCCCGATTGGCGATGAAGGATGCCGCCGTGTTGAGCGAGGTTTGTGCAATCGCTTGCGAGCTGGAACTGCTCGACAAACGATCTTCGTTTTGCAGACGACCGGTGGCAACCAGGTTGTAGACTTCAGGCTCCGGCAACGAAGGCTCCGAGCGCAAACGGAAACGCGGCTGGTTCAGCGAGCCTGAAAAATTCGCAATGACGCGATAGCCTTTGATGTCGGATTCGGCTTCGATATTCATTTGCCCGGTACGTTTTTCGACGCCTGGAAACTCAATCGTTCCGGCATTCGCAATGCGAAATCGTTGGCTGAAAATATTGTCCAAAATGCCGCGCGAAACCGTGATGCGACCACCGACCGTAGGGTCATCAATCGGGCCGCGCAATCGCAACGCCAAGCTGCCGGTAATGTCGAGCAGCTTCGTGCGCAGATTGAGCGTTTCGTTCGCCACCACACGAATATCCATTTGTGTTGGAGGAATCGCGCTGCCATCAGCAGACGCGCCGCCAATCGAGGGATTGCCGAACTGGTCCGTAATCTTTTCGATAAACTCGAACAAATCCACATCCGCCAGATATTCTGTGCGCCGCACATTCACCGTGCCGCTCAGCAATTGAAATTCGCGCGAGCCTTGCAATTCCAGATCACCATCCAGCGTCGCACGAACATCACGCGGATAATCCACGCGCACGCCTTCCGGTTTGATTTGAAAGCGCCAGCGATTCGGTTTGAAGCCCGCAAACGATGCGCCGCCCGTCGCCTTGATTTTGCCCGTGCCGACGTCCGCTTCAAACGACGCAAGCTGCGCCTGATCGGCGGTAAATAACAATCGCCCACGCGCGCGACTCATGCCAACCGGAAAACCGGGAATGCGCAGAGAACCATCCTGCAACGTCGCTGTGCCGCTGAACTTGGGTTGCTTGAAGCTGCCGCGCGCCTCGCCTTCAAGCTTGACGATGCCATCGGCGAAAACATCTTTCACAAAGGTTTGGATCAGCTTCAAATTCACGTCACCATTGACCGACAGCGTGTTGCGCCCGGCTTCGCTGAGCGCGAGCGTGCCGCGCACGTTGACGTTGGTGTTGTTGCCGGATAATCGAATGGAGCCGAGATCAAGTTGATCGGCGTTGACCTTGAGCGTGAACGGCGTGTTGGCCGTCAGACGATAATCCGTGACATCGAAATACAAGCCCGAAAATTCCGTCTCCACGCGCAAAGGGTCCGTCTTGCTGGCTAAATTCCCGGCAATGCGAACTTGCCCCGAAGCTTTGCCGGTCGCCTGCAAATCGCTGGCGGAGGCCAGCTCCAGCACACGCGCGACTTCGAGGTCTTTGAAATTCAGCGCCAGTCCGATGGGCATCTCCGGTTTGCTAAAATCAATCTCGCCCGCGCCCGTGTGGCTTTGACCAAGCGCCTCGCCTTTGAGGTCCAGCTTCGCAATGCTATCGCGCCCATTAACCGTCAGCACAGCATTTCGGATGGGTTCGTTTTTGTAGATGATCTCAGTGCTGGTCGCGGTCGCTTCCAAGCGATCAAAGAGGCGGCCCGTTTTATCTTCGAGTTTGAATTCAGCAGCTTCAGCTTCAAGTTTGATGTCCACCCGCCCGATTAGTGGAATGCGCGGTTCGTTTTCTTCAAGCGCGATGTTGACCCATTCGTTCAGGTCAAGGCCTTCGCCCTGCAACTTCGCGCGATAGCCTTTGGTTTTCGTATCGAAACTCAACGCGCCCTCGACAGAGCTGGTACCCGTTCGCAGCCGCAATTCGGTTAGATCAATCTTTGATCCATCCAGCGTCAATTTGCTGGTGAAATCTTCAATGGCTTTGGTGCCATATTTGCCGTTGGCGATTTTGATTTCTGCCGTGCCGCGCATCGCTTCGGGCAGGCCCGTGATTTCGGCTTGCCCCGTCGCAAAGCCTTCGATTTCGACCGGCAACGAAAGCGCCGCGCGCAAAGCCGAAGCCAATGACAATCGCTTCAGATTGGTGCGCACCGCAATGCCGTTTTTGACATTGAATGGAACATCTACGGCAAATTCTGCCTGACCGCTGTCGGGCTGTGTCAACAAACCTTCGTCAATTTTGATCGCATCGTCCGCGTAGGTCAGATTGCCCGCGATGGCACCGAGCGGTTCATCGTGCCAGTTGACGGCTTCCAGATTGAAGCGTCCGTTGACTTGCGGTTTTTCGAGCGATCCGGTCACGCGCCCAATAAAACTCAGCTTATTTGTCAGTTGAACTTCCTGCTCCGTAAATTCTCTAATGGCTTCCGGGTTCAGGTCTTTCGTCAAATCCAACACCAGCGTTTGGAACTCGGCGGCGTCATTGGAATTCAACGCGACATCCAGCGCGCCCGTCTTATCCCAACCGATGTCACCGCTGACGGTGAGCGTCGTCGCGCCCGTTTGAATTAAAGTGTTGTTGATTTTCAGGCGACGTTGCGAAGCCACCGCGTTGAGTTCACCCGTGATCGGCAAGCCTTCCAAAAGCTCCGCGCCTTCCGTGCCATCCGGCGTCAGCGTCGAGCCTTTGAACTTCAGGTTCGCGGTACCTTCGGCGGTTTTGTAATCGAACCCTTGCCAGGCCAAATTTACTTTGCCATCGGCGGTGCCTCGCAACGGCAACCGCTTGCCTGCTGTCACTGCCGAAGCCTTATCTAAATTCAGCGCCACTAAATCGGCCTTCACCTCCGATGCGCCTTTGCCGTCAAGCCGGACGCGCGCACTGCCGTTGGCGCTGCCACCAAATACGGCACCGCTAAAGTTCGGCACGATGACTTCGCTGCGCGTCGCAGTCACATCGCCCGTGATGTTGCCGATGTCCACATCTGCTGTGATGAGGTGTTCGACCTTGGCTTTGCCAGTGGCTTTGAATTGACTGAGATCGTCAGCGCGAAAATTGATTTTGGCGTTGGAAAAGCTGATGCCCGAAGCTTTCACATTCGGCCCGACAACGTCGGCGGCTTTGAAATTCAGCAGCCACGAAAAGTCTTCGCCATTGCCCGCGATGCGCCCCATAGCGGCAACGCGATTGACTTTGAATCCGGCAGCATCAAGCTTTTGAAATAAAAGCTCTTCGTCGGCTTCAAATTCTGCGCCTTTGCCATTGCCGTTAAATTTTAAATGCAGCCCTTCGATGCGCACATCGCGCGCGACGATGTTGTTGCTGGTGAGTTTACCATCGGCTTTGTATTCAACTCCCTGCCCCACGACCTGGCCTTCAAAATTCGCCGTGCCGTTGATGCGCGTGTCGGGAGCAAAGACGCGCGTGACTTCGTTCATTTTCACGGTCGCTTTCGCATCAAGCGTGTAATCCAACTTCTCCCAACTCTTCATCTCGCCCTTCATTTCGGCGTTCACCAGCGGCGAAGTGGTTGTCAGCGATTCGACGACCGCGCCCGTTTCATTGGCGAGTGAATTCAATTTGAAGCTGATATCGTTGGTTTCCTGCCCGTCGAGCGTGAAGGTCGAGTTGTCGGCGCTCGCCACAAGGCGGAAGAATTTGTCGCGGTCGGGCTTAATTTTGACGGCGAGGTTGCGCGCGGCTCCGTCGAGCTTGCGCATCGTGTCCACATAAAAAATCTCAGCGCGCGTCAATTCCACATTCGCAGCGGCGTAATCGAATTCAAGGTCTTCGCGTTCCTTTTTGCCTTTGCTCGTGAAGTCGAGTTTCGACAAGTTCGATACACCTTTTTCATCCACCTTGTACCAAAACTTCAGCCCGTCAATTTTCAAGTTTTGCAGGCTCACGTTGGTCGGCACGTTGCGCGTCAGCAGGTCACGAAACTTCACGTTGCCGTTGAGCTGATCGAGCGTTGCGAAAGGCTCTTTTTCGTCTTTGGCAAAAAGCTTCACATCTTTGAGTTCGATGCTGAAGTCACGAATACCGGGTTTGACCGCACCGATTTCTGCGCGAATGCCATATTCTTCGAGCGCGGTTTTCAATTGCCCCGCAACCCAGTTGTTGAAGCTGTTCGACCGCACCCACAAAAACGCCACCAGCGCCAGAATGGCGAAGAGCGCGCAGAGGCTGATCGCGGTAATCGTCAATGTTCGTCGGTTGAAAAATCTCCGCATAACGAATGCTTGTATAAAACAAAACTGGTGAGCCGAAGGGGGCGGGAACTTGTGCGTCCAGGGAAGTCAGGAGAGGTCTGGAGAAGTCTAGGAAAGTCCTGAAAAGTCCAGCAAAGGACGCCTTTCGACTTTTCCAGACTGCACAAGACTTTTCCAGACTTTCCTGGACTTCATATCAATTCATCCAGAGCCAATTGAAATTCCTGGGCCATGCCGGGATGGCCATGCCGATTGGCGGCGGCAATGCCTTGTTCATACGCCGCACGCGCTTCGTCGGAGCGTCCCAATCGCTCCAAGGCCTGCGCCAACTTGCCATACGCATTGCCCTGATCGTTGGATTGACTCAGGTACGTTTGCAATTCAGCAACCGCCTCGTCCCAGCGTTCAAGCTTGAGCAGTTCATTGGCTAAGCCAAAACGCACGGCAGTATTGCTGGCGTCGCTGGCGAGCATCTTGCGAAAAATTTCAATTCTTGCCTCTGCCATGAAAACTTGATTCCTCCCTGCACAATTCAATTTCCGATGATAGGGGGCAGGATGGCGAGCGTCAAGTTGGGGACTCAACAAACTGATGCGGTTGCAGGACGTCTGGGGTTGCGCGTATAAAAGGGGCGGTTTTATTTTCCATTTTTCATTTGTCATTGCTCACTTTTCATTGCCCACATAACAACGCAACGACAAATGAAAAATGAATTGCAAAGAGTACCTCCGTATGAAAATTCTTCTCTTGCTACTGTTCTCGCTTTCCGCACTCGCCCAGGATTGGCCGGAATTTCGTGGGCCTTCGGGGCAAGGCCATTCAGATGACCGCAACCTGCCACTGACCTGGAGCGAGACAGACAACGTCAAATGGAAAGTAGCGATTCCAGGTAAAGGATGGTCCTCGCCCGCGATTCAGGGCGACCGCATTTGGCTGACGACGGCGACCGACGACGGCAAATCGTTGCGGGCTGTTAGTGTTGATCGCAACACGGGCGCGATCCGGCTCAACGTCGAAGTCTTTCGGCTCAAGTCCGCCGCAAAACCTCACGCCAAAAATTCGCACGCTTCGCCGACGCCCATTCTGGAAGGCGACAAAATCTATGTGCATTTTGGCGCGATGGGAACGGCGTGCCTGACGCAGTCGGGCGAAATTGTTTGGAAAACGAAACTAGAATACGACAACGGACAGCACGGCCCCGGCGGCTCTCCGGTGCTGTATGACAATTTGCTGCTGGTGAATTGCGATGGTCAGAGCGAACAATTTGTCGTGGCGTTGGACAAGCTGACGGGCAAGGTACGCTGGCGCAAAAACCGTCAGGGCGCACAGGCGTATGCAACGCCGCTGATTGTGCGATTGCCTGCCGGAGATCAGCTCATCAGCCCCGGCGCATTTCGCGCGTTTGCTTATGAGCCGCGCACGGGCAAAGAGCTTTGGAACGTTTCGTACGGTGATGGATTTTCCAACGTGCCGCGCCCGGTGTTTGGTCACGGAATGGTTTTCATTTGTACTGGATTTATGCAACCAACCTTGATCGCCGTGCGGCTGGATGGGCGCGGCGATGTGACAAAATCACACCTGGCGTGGAGCCTCAGGCGCGGCGTTTCATTGACACCATCGCCTTTGTTGGTGGGCGATGAATTGTATCTGGTCAGCGATAACGGCATCGCCACTTGTGTAGACGCGAGGACGGGCACACAACATTGGCAGGTACGTTTGGGCGGCAATCACTCGGCGTCGCCACTCTATGCCGATGGGCGGATTTATTTCTTGAGCGAGGAAGGCGAATCCATCGTGATTGCGCCGGGCAAAATATTCCAAAAACTCGCCACCAATCAGATTGACGGCGCAACGCTGGCGTCAATGGCGGTGTCGCAGAGTTCGATCTTCGTGCGCAGCCATACGCATTTGTATCGGTTAAGCAAGTAAACGTGGTTATTTTGCTGGAGGAGGTGCAACAGGCGTCATCATAATGTGTGCGCCGGGCGTTCCCGCATCCATCAACCACGGCTCGCCGCGCTTGGATTTCGTAGACAATCCGGTAGATTCCGCTGTGGCATACGGTACATAAATCACCCAACGAACCACGCCATCAACGACTTTGCCGCTTGCAGCATCGTAGTTTTTGCCCGATAGCACATACAGCATGCGCGGTTCTTTCGGCATCTTCAGCTTCCCTTCTTTGATTTCTTTCCAGCGATACTGTTCATTGCGCGCGTTGCCCGTGATGCCTTGCGCAGTGAGTTCGCGGCCTCGCGCCATGTATGGTTCGAGGTCTTTGTGATAGCACGATGCACTGAAGCGTTGTGCTTTCGGGTCGCTCGCCAGACAAATCATATCGCCCGTACCTTTGCGCAATTCCTTCAACTTGCCGTCTTCGCCATAGCCCAACACGCCTGCGCCCGCGCGCAACTCTTCCGGCAAAGCCAGCACGGAAGCCGCAATTTGTTCGTCGGCGGATGGAATCGTTTGTGCCATCACCGCAGTCGAAAACATAAACAAAGCGATCAAAACAAGCTGTTTCATATTGGTTTCCCTCCGAGAAAAAGGTAATCCGCCGCAACGCAGCGGCGAACAATGCACGTGCTACACAAGCTCAGTAATGACATTGCCCAGCACTTCGGTCAAACGTTCTTCGCGCCCCAGATGCAGATAACTGAGCGCCTCTTGATCGAGCCCCAACTGATGCAAAATCGTCGTGTGAATATCGCGGAAATGTACAGGCTTTTCAATCGCGCGCAAACCGATCTCATCCGTCGCGCCGTACACCTGTCCGCCTTTGATGCCGCCACCCGCCATCAACATCGTGAAGCCGAGATTGTGATGGTCGCGGCCTTTGCTGCCTTCGGATTCGGGTGAGCGTCCAAACTCGCCGCCAATCACAACCAGCGTTTCATCTAGCAATCCGCGCCGCTTCAAATCCATCAACAACGCCGCCATCGGCTGATCGGTTTGCGCCGCCATCCGCAAATGATTTTCTTCGATGTCCTTGTGCGCGTCCCATTGCAAATCGCCCGTGCCGCCGCCGGAAACGGGGCAAACAAAACGCACACCTTTTTCTACCAAGCGCCGCGCCAGCAAACAACGTCGCCCGTAATCATCCGTCAGCGGTTTGCCGATGCCGTACAGATCAAGCGTTTCCTGCGGTTCATTCGACAAATCAAAAATCGCAGGCGCTTCGGTCTGCATCTTGAACGCGAGATCATACGAGTTCAGTCGCGCGGAAAACTCGGCATCATCGTCGCTCATATCAAGCTGATTGAGTTTCTTGAGCAGCCCAAGCGTGTTGCGTCGCTGCTCCAATGTCACGCCTTTCGGCAAATCCAGATTCAAGACAGGGCGATTGCCGGGGCGAAACATCGTCGGCTGATATACCGCTGGCAAAAAACCATTCGCGTACATCGGCACGCCCGCTTCCTGCGCACCGTGCGGATCAGGCAGCACAACATACGAAGGCAACGATTGCGCTTCACTGCCCAAGCCATACACAACCCACGAACCCATACTCGGAAAGCCCGGAATCACGCGACCCGTGAACAGTTGATACTGCGCCGCCGAATGCACGACCATATCGCCGTGACACGAACGAATGACCGCCATATCGTCCACGCATTGCGCCAGGTGCGGAAACAAGTCAGAGACTTCAATCCCGCTCTTGCCGTAGCGCTGGAATGTGCGTTTCGTGCCAAGCAACGTCGCATTCGGCGAGACAAACTGATACTTCGCTTCGCCAAACGCCGCCGGTCGTTTTTGCCCGTGCAATTTGTTCAGCAGCGGCTTCGGGTCAAACGTTTCCATGTGGCTCGGCCCGCCGCTCAGAAACAGAAAGATGACGGACTTCGCCTTCGCCGGACGATGCGGCTTCTTCGGCACCAGCGGATTGCCCAAATGCTGCGAAGCCTGTGCCCGCGCCTGTTCCTGCGCAAGCATTGCGCCAAATGCGAGGCCGCCAAAGCCGCCCAAAGCATCGCGCAGAAATTCGCGGCGATTGCGGGTGATACGATAATGCTCAGTCATTTGTCATTCTCCTAAGTGGCAGTTTAGCGTGCCGAAAGAAACTGAAGGATTTCACTCATCACCTGATCGCCGTGTTTCGTCATAAACAAAAACTGCGCGTGCGCCGAGCTTTCGATCAGCACCAGTTTTTTTGGCTGCGGCGCTTTTTCATACTTCGCCATAATGCCCGGCAATCGCATCCCATCTCCACTGGTGTCATCGCGCCCAACGATGAACAGCAAACGTCCTTTGAGTTTCGCTGTCGGCCCATCTCCACCGCCCGTGCCAAGCAATACCAACCGCTCGATTTCTCCCGGTGCCGCCGCAATCGCCGCATCCGCCGCTGCGCCGCCGCCAAAGCTGCCACCAATCACCGACACCGTTTTCGCGCCCGTTTGGCGCAGGTAACGAACTGCCGCCAACACGTCCAGATACGGCGAAGCCTCTTTCGGTGAGCGTGGAGATTGCCCAAACCCGCGAAAGTCGAATGCTAGAACACGGTAGCCTGCTTGCGCTAACACCTGCGCTTGCGGCTCCCAGCTTTCTTTGGTGAAGCGGCCTCCGTGCGCCAGCACCACGCCTCGTTCGCCTTTGCCATACAGGTCGGCATAAAGGGTTCCACCATCCGATGTCGAGATAGATAGTTTTTCTGGCGCTGTTTGCTCTTTGCCGTTCACGGTGACAAACAGTGCCAAGATGAGAATGAGCGCGGACAGATGCTTCATAATTCTCAATTCACGTACAAAAACGAATTCAAATTCAGCAACGTCAACGTAAACTCGCGCTTCGGTTGTGTCTTCAAAAACTCCAACGCGACCTGCATCTCGTTCGGCTTCGCAGCCCGTCCGGTCACAAGCCGATAGCCGAGATCAATTTGCTTGCGCAGGTTTGGCCCGGCTTCGGTTTCCAGACGCTTTGCAAAGGCTTCGGCTTGTTGATTGGCGAAGCTGCCGTTCATCAATTCCAGAGCTTGCGGCGCGTGCGTGCTGGATTCGCGGCGGGCGCAACTGGCTTGCATGTCGGGCGCGTCGAAAACTTCCATCATCGGCAGGCGCAGGTTACGTTTGGCGATCAGGTAAATGCTGCGGCGCGCGTGTTCGCGGAGGTCTTTCGCCGGAACCCATTGCGACGGTTTGTAGAGCAGATTTACCAGTCCCGGATCAATTGGCACCATCACGCTCGGCCCGCCTGGTTTGAGGTTCAGCGTGCCGGAAACAGCCAGCATCGCATCGCGGAGTTGCTCGGCGCTCAGGCGTTGGCGATTGAAGTGCGAGTAGAATTTGTTCTCCGGATCTTTCTTGTTGACGAGAATTTTGAGTGCAGGATCGCTCGGCGGCGCAGAGGATTGTTGCCAGGTATTGCTGTTCAGAATCAGGCGATGAATGTGTTTGATGCTGAAGTTGTGGGTAACGAATTCGTTCGCCAGATAATCCAGCAGTTCGGGATGCGTCGGACGCGCGCCCATTCGCCCGAAATCATTCGCCGTCGAAACAATGCCGCGCCCGAAATGATATTGCCAGATGCGATTCACCATCACGCGCGCGGTCAACGGATTGTTTGGATCAACAACCCACTTCGCCAGTTCGGCGCGCGGTTTCGCCGTTGTTTCCGCTAACTCCGGCGAGCCGTCTTCCAGCAGCACACCGAGCGGACGCATTCCGACGCGCGCGCCTTTCTTGTCGTATTCGCCGCGCGTCAACAAATGAATCGGCGATTTCTTTTCGGGCAGGTCGGTCACGCTGTGCAGCGCGGGCAGCGGCGGCGGCAATTGATCCTGCAAGGCTTCGAGCTTCTTTTTCAGTTCGGCTTGTTGCTCCATCGAAGCCGCATCTGTTTTGCCGTTCAGCTTCAAAATCTCGCTGTTTACTTTGGTGATTTCTTTGTCAATCGGATCGGCTTTGGCTTTGCGCGCGGCTTGTTCTTCGGCGGAAGCTTTCGGAATGTCTTTGTCATAAACGCCAGCGAAATACGCCTGAATGCGGTAGTAATCGCTTTGCCGCACAGGATCGAATTTGTGATTGTGGCAACGCGCGCAGCCAATCGTGACGCCGAGAAACGCGGAGCCGACGACGTTCGTCATTTCGGTCAGGACTTCGTTGCGGCTGCTGGCGACTTCCTGATTGCCAGCGTTTTTGCGCAGCGGGCCGAGCCGGTTGAAGCCCGACGCGATCAGCAATTCGTCGTTTGTCGCATCGAGTTCATCGCCCGCCAATTGCTCCATCACAAAGCGGTCATATGGCTTGTCTTCATTGAACGATTTGATGACATAATCGCGGTAACGCCAGGCGTCATTGCGGTGCGTGTCGTATTCAAACCCATCGGTTTCAGCAAAGCGCACAACATCCAACCAATGCTGCCCCCAACGTTCGCCGTATTGTGGGCTGCTGAGCAACTTTTCGACAAGTTTGGTGTACGCATCGGGCGATTTGTCTTTGAGAAAAGCTTCGACTTCGCGAGGCGATGGTGGCAAACCGATCAGATCGAAGTACAAACGACGAATCAGCGTTGTGCGATCTGCGGCGGGCGAGGGCCGCAATCCTTCCCGCTGCATTCGTTGCAGGATGAACGCATCCATTGGCGTGTGCGCCCACGCTTGATCGGTTGCCACCGGAAACATAGGCACGGTTGGAGTTGACCGTTTCACAAACGCCCAATGCGAACGCTCGCGCGGCGTGTAGGTGCCAAGCGGCGCGGTGTCGGATGATGCCATTCCCAGCGTAACCAGCAACACGCTGACAGCCACCAAAAGCTTGAAGTACATCGCAATTACTCCGTTTGATTTATCGTTCTATGAATCCGAAAAATGCGCGCTCCGAAATGGAGAAAGCCATCATAGTTTACCTATTCGCCGCGCGTCAATTTTTGGTCATACCAATCGCTATTGCACGCTCAGCCAGATGCAGGTAATCTCAGCAACGCTGCGTCAATCGCAGCAATCCCCGCAATAGTCTGAAGACATATCCTGAGTTTGAGAGGCACTATGCAAATCCAGTTCGTCGTCCTGTTTTTATTACTTTCCCTTGCGCCGTGGCTTTCCGCTACCGAAGCTAACAATAGTGGTAACGAAGAAGCGGCTATCCGCGAAGTCGTCAGTAAATACGTGGACGCGCGCGAACGCATTGATCCGAAAGCCGTCGAACAATTGTTCACTGCCGATGCCGATCAATTGGTTTCTTCGGGCGAATGGCGCAAAGGACGTGAAGCCGTGGTCAAAGGCACGATGGCCAGTTCCAACAGCACGGGCGGCAAACGCACGATTACGGTCGAGACCGTTCGCTTTCTTTCTTCCGATGTGGCGATTGTCGACGGACGCTATGAATTGACAGGCTTGGCAGGCGGCGCGACACGCAGCATGTGGTCAACGTTCGTCTTCAAGAAAACCGGCAAAGAATGGCGCATCAGTGCGATTCGCAATATGCTACCTGCTGCACCTGCACTGACAAAATAAGCGCGAAACCGTAATGCATTCCGGCACGTTTCAGCTTCCGTACCGTTTGTTCCAATTCCCCGATTTCTGAGGAAAATCTGATGGCCTCCGCAAGATTTAAATTGACGATCAGCATTCTATTTGTGTTCACCTTGGTTGCCAGCCAACTCAACGCGCAATCCAATGGCAACGAATTATTTGAGAAAAAGATTCGCCCCGTGCTGGTAGACAATTGCTACGCCTGCCATTCGTCGAAGATGAAAAAGCCGATGGGCGGATTAGTGCTGGACACGAAAGAAGGTTTGCTGAAAGGCGGCGTGTCCGGCGCAGCGATTGTGCCCGGCAAACCGGCGGAAAGTTTGCTGATGCGGGTGATGCGCTACGGCGATCCGATGCTGAAGATGCCGCCTGCGGGCCAATTGCCGGATGCGGTCATCGCGGACTTTGAGCAATGGATTTCCGCAGGCGCACCCGATCCCCGCACGGAAACAGTTGCGGCGAATGCTCCCGCTAAACCGCGCGGCATTGATTTCGACAAAGGTCGGCAATGGTGGTCGTTTCAGCCGGTCAAAGCAATGACGGCTCCAGCGGTCAGACAGGCCGCGTGGACGCGCACAAAAATTGACAACTTTATCCTCGCCAAACTCGAACAAAACAAACTCACGCCTTCGCCACAGGCAGATGCACGCACGCTGATTTTGCGGGCGTATCTTGATCTGACAGGCTTGAAACCAAGCTACGAAGAAGTCGAAGCGTTTGCGAAAGACAAAGACCCGCGCGCGTATGAAAGGCTGGTGGATCGGTTGCTCGCCTCGCCGCGTTACGGCGAACGCTGGGGGCGCTATTGGCTGGACGTAGCCCGCTACGGCGAAAACGGCGACACGGGCGGCAATCGCCAAGCCTATCCGTACGCATGGCGTTATCGCGACTGGGTGATTGAGGCGATGAATGCTGACGTACCGTATGACCGCTTCATCAAGCAACAACTCGCGGCAGATTTGATGCCCGGTACGTCGCGCAATGATTTGCGGGCGCTCGGCTATTTGGGAATGGCGCCCTCCGAGTGGAAAGAAAAGAAGCTGTCGAAAGAGTTGATTGACAACCTGCTGCTCGAAGAATGGGATGAGCGCGTAGACGCCGTCGGACGCGGAATGCTCGGCTTGTCGGTTGCTTGCGCGCGTTGTCACGATCACAAATTCGATCCGATTTCGCAGAAGGATTATTATGCGCTGGCGGGGGTGTTTGCTTCGACTTCGCCTGCGATTCGTCCGTTGCGCGAGATAGATGCCGCAACCGAAACGAAGTATCTCGCCGCGCGTCATCGTGTCACGGAGTTGAATGGCTTGTTAGGCTTTTTGACGGGTGAAAAAACGCTTGACCAATCTATCGCCAAACCCAAAGCCGAAGCCTGCCGCGCAGAAATCGCCGCGTTGAAAGCGGAGATGAAAACGCTGCAAGCGCAGTATCCCGAATTGACCGAAGCCGTCGTCAAAATTGGCGCAGCGAGAGAAAACGCGGCGGCAAATGCGAATGCCAACAATGCCAATCGCACCCCTGCTGCTGCTGCGAAACGCGCGGAGGAAGAAGCGAAAGCGCCGTTCATCAATGCCGTCGTTGATGCCGCAATGGATTCAGATGGTTCATACGCTGATTACACGCCGCTGACCATCAAACCGGGACAAGCGCGCGACTTGCCTGTTTTTGGTCGCGGCAACTCGGCTGCGCCTGGCGAAATCGTGCCGCGCCATTTCCTGACCGTGCTCGCAAAGAATCCAAACGAAACCTTCAAGCGCGGTTCCGGTCGTCTGGAATTGGCGGAAAAAATCCTGACCGATGCTGCGCCGCTCTCTGCCCGCGTCATCGTCAATCGCGTCTGGGGCTGGCATTTCGGCAAGCACTTAGTCACGACGCCGAGTGATTTTGGAGATCGTGGCGAAAAGCCTTCGCATCCCGAATTGCTCGATGATTTGACCGCTCGATTCATTGCGAATGGCTGGTCGCTGAAATGGTTGCACCGCGAAATCATGCTTTCGTCCACGTATCGCCAAGCCAGCAAGCCGCGCACGGATGCCGCCGCGATTGACGAAGAAAACAAATGGCTCTGGCGCATGCAACCACGCCGTTTGGATGCCGAAGCCATCCGCGATTCGCTGCTGCAAGCCGCAGGCAGTTTGAATCTGGAAATGTACGGCCCCTCGCAAAATCTCGATAACTTGGAAAACACGCGCCGCACTGTTTACGGTCGCATCCAGCGCGGCGGCAGCAGCGACATTCTGCGCTTGTACGATTTCCCGAATCCGTTCCAGCACAGCCCGACGCGCAATTTGACGATTACGCCGTTGCAGGAATTGTTTGTCTTGAATAGCCCGTTCATCAAACAACTCAGCAGCGCGTTGGCAAAAGCCGTCGAAGCAGAAACC
Organism: Blastocatellia bacterium; assembly: GCA_016789725.1. Lineage (GTDB taxonomy): Bacteria > Acidobacteriota > Blastocatellia > RBC074 > RBC074 > JAFDVL01. Next base: position 15,785 of record JAEUQN010000133.1, read on the forward strand.
GATCCGGCAACCCGCGTGCGCAGTTTGTATCGCAAAATTCTCCTGCGCGATCCCAGCGCCGCCGAAAGCAAAATCGCATTGAGTTATTTGACCAGCGCAACGCTCGAACAATTTGCGCAGGTGTTATTGGCGACAAATGAAGAGGTTTTCTGGCCGTGAAATCAATCCGCACCGCCAGCAATTGTTAGGCTGCCAACAACGGTATTTCGTGCTGGAAGCACGTTGGAAATTAGCCGGGGATGGAGCGATAGCGCAATCCCCGGAATAGTAACGTTAATCGCGTGCGCCCTGAAGGGGCGCAGGACGAATCACCGAATACAAACATGCCGTCAACCCATTTAAGCCTGCATTACCACGTGATCTTCAGCACGAAAGATCGCGTCGCCCATCTGCACAAAGATTGGCGCTCCCGCTTGCACGCGTACATGGGTGGCCTTATCAAAGACCTCGGCGGCGTGCCGGAAATCATCGGCGGCATCGAAGATCACGTCCACCTGCTCATCGGACTCCGCGCCACGCATCGGTTGGCGGATGTTTTGCGTGAGGTCAAATCCGCTTCGTCAAAATGGATGCACGAGGAAATGCACAAGTCGCTATTTTCGTGGCAGGATGGCTACGGCGCATTCACAGTCAGCGCCTCACAGCTCAAGGCCGTGAAAGAGTACATTGCAAAGCAGGAAGAGCATCATCACAAACAATCATTTCAGGAAGAGTATCGCCAATTCCTGGACCAAAGCGGCATTGAATACGACGAACGGTATTTGTGGTGAAGGTTCGTCCAGCGCCCTTGTCAGGGCGCGGAAAACAACACGAATCGGTTCCGGGGATTGCATCCCCGGCTAATATCCGACGCCCCTCCGGGGCAAAAGCATTATGGCAGCATTTATGACAAATCAATTTTCACGACGCTCATTTCTCTCAACCCTCGGTGGCGGCCTCGGTTCCATCGCACTCACCGACCTGATTGCCCGCGCCGAAACTCCGCACGTAACCGGCCCGCATTTTGCTCCCAAAGCCAAGCGCGTCATCCTGCTGTTTATGACTGGCGGCCCGTCGCAGATGGATACGTTCGATCCGAAACCCGCGCTCGCCAAATACGCCGGACAACGCCCCGCTGCCGTAGACCTGCGCACTGAACGCAAAACCGGCGGCCTGATGGCTTCGCCGTTCACGTTCAAGAAATATGGTCGCAACGGGATTGATGTCAGCGAACTGCTGCCGAACCTTGCCGCGCAAATTGACGACATCTGCGTGATCAAGTCGGTCTACACGTTCATCCCGAATCACGAACCGGGGCGCAATCTGTTTTTCAGCGGCAACATGGCTTCGATGCGTCCGACGATGGGCGCGTGGATTTCGTATGGCCTCGGCACGGACAATCAAAACCTGCCCGCCTTCGTGACGCTCACGCCTGCGGAAAGTTCGTTGTGGACAAGTTCCGGTTTCCTGCCAGCGCAATATCAAGGGACGCTTTTCAATAACAAAGAAACCGATCCCGAAAAGATGATCAAGTTTCTGCGCAATAAAGACCTCGACGCGGACAAACAGCGCAAACAACTTGATGCTATCCAAGCCTTGAACAAAACGCACGCCCAATCCTTCGGCGCTGACACCTTCCTCGAAGGCCGCATCAAGAGCATGGAGCAGGCCTATCGCATGCAATTCACCGCGTCCGACGTTTTTGACATTCGCAAGGAACCCGACGCCATCCGCGCGGAATACGGCTCCACGCCCTACGCCAACGGCTGCCTAATGGCGCGGCGTCTGGTCGAAAGCGGTGTCCGCTTCGTCCAAGTCCTGCACGGCCCCGGCCAACAATGGGACGATCACGAGAACTTAGAAAAAGGCTTGCGCGAACGCTGCCCCGATATGGATCGCGCTTCAGCAGCCCTGATCCGTGACCTGAAACGGCGCGGCTTGTTGGAAGATACGTTGGTGATTTGGGGCGGCGAATTCGGTCGCACACCTGTGTCCGAAAAAGGCAATGGCCGCGACCACAACCCCTACGGCTTCACGATGTGGATGGCAGGCGGCGGCGTCAAGCCGGGCATCGCTTACGGCGGCACCGATGAATTCGGCTTCAAAGCCGTCGAGAATCCGGTTTCAATTCATGACCTGCACGCGACGGTGCTTCATTTGTTGGGACTCGATCACGAGAAGCTGACGTATCGGTATGCGGGACGGGATTTTCGGCTGACGGATGTGTATGGCAACGTTGTGAAAGACATCATTGCTTGATATGGGCCTAATATGGATGAATGTGTATAATGCAATATGCAATTTGATTGGGATGAGGAAAAGGCAGCGCGCAATGAACAGTACCACGATGTCAGTTTTGAGGAAGCTTGCGAAGCCTTTGATGATGACGTGGCAGTTGTGTTGGTAGACGCTGCGCATTCGTGGAATGAGCAGCGCTTCAATTTGATCGGGATGGTTGGCGAGCGATTGTTGTTTGTGGTTTACACCGAACGCAAAAATGCAACCATCATCAGAATCATCTCCGCCCGTGAGGCCGAACCAGAAGAAGAAGAGATTTACTATGCGAGTTAAAAAGACAGGCAAAGGGAAAGGTATCGTAGACATCACCAAAGCTGATCACCATGCGCAACTGGCACGCATCAAGGACGAAGACGCCGTACTCAAGCCCGGTCGTTATCACTATGAACGCGGCGGGTTCAAGCGCCGTCACCCAGACCACGCACCAGAGACGAGCAAAGTAAAAATCTCGATTCTGCTCGATGCCGATGTGTTAGCGTATTTCCGCACCCGCGCTGAGCAGCCACACGCCGCGCCCTACCAGACGCAAATCAATCAGGAGTTGCGCCAACTGATGGAGCGCGACCAACACCAAGCTACGAAGCCAGCCGCAGTGATTGAGTATGCCAGCTTACTTGATGACCCCGCGTTTATTGCAGCGGTAGCAGAGCGTGTGCAGGCGCAACGCAAGAAACCGCAGCGGAAAGCTGCTTAAATGGCCACTCACTTACGAATCGGAAGAAGGCTATGAATCACAAAGATCGCATCAGCATTGATCCCCGCATCCGCAGCGGCAAGCCTTGTATTCTCGGCACGCGGATCGCCGTCGCAGATGTCTTTGATTACCTCGGCGGCGGGATGATGAAAGAAGAAATTCTGGATGATTTTCCTGATCTGACTGCCGAAGACATTCGCGCCTGCTTTGCCTTTGCGGCGGATCGTGAACGGCGTTAATCATAGGGCAATACATTTTTTATAAAATACAGCCTTATGGCGGCATCACCTCAAAGACATCACTTCATTCCACAATTTTATCAAAGAGGGTTTCTTACTGGTTCAGCAGGTCTCATCTGGGTCTATGAGAAATACCGACAGCCCCGACTTCGCCCGCTCCGTAAAACAGGTATGGAATTAGACCTCTATGGTTTTACCAATCAGCAAGGTGAGTTTGATTCGCAAACCATCGAGAGCGCACTTGGCGTATTGGAAACTAATACTGCACCTGTGATTAAGAAACTTGAGGCTGGAAACCTTCCCAATGATCTTGAGCGTAAACATCTTGCCAAATTCATTTCCGTACTCCTCAGACGCACACCTAAACATAAAGCGAGCGTCAGAAAAATGGGTAAAGAAATGATGCCGGAATTCTTTGAAGAACACGATGAGAAATGGTTATTCGAACATATCAAGAAGCGAGTGGGTGATGATGACAAAGCGGAGCAAATCTTTGAAGCAAAGAAAATAGAACTCCAAGAGCTTCGAGAGAAATATCTACAAGAAGCTCCAGATTGGCTATTCCCTACAAATATTCTAAGAGAATCCCTATTCGAGCAAATCTTGCTTCGCATGGATTGGGCTTATTTTCGATCTTCACCAACCATTGAGTTTTTGACTTGTGACAATCCAGTAGCCTTCAGCCAAGGAACGGGCCTAAAAGATAGAGAAGCTGTGATTATGTGTCCGCTTACAAGAACTCTCTTTTTACAAGCGATGTGGATATCCAGTTATAG
>JAEUQN010000134.1 GCA_016789725.1 Blastocatellia bacterium
TCCATCGCTTCCTGAATTAAATTTTGTGCGATTTTTTCAAATGCCAACATCACTTGAATTCCAGTTCAACCGTTTTGGTTTGCCAGCCCCCGCCAACTGGCATCGTGACTTCGATCAATTTCCATCCATCCTTTTCACCATTGGTCGTTGCGCCAGAAATCTTCGCTAAAACGGCTCCACCCCGCCACCGCAGACGATAACTTTGTCCGGCCAGTCCTTCAACTTTCACCGCCAATCGGTTACTCGCGGGGGAAATGATGTCCAACACCTTGAGCGAAGTTGTGCGATCCCCAATTTGCGGCGCAACAACGGGAACGTCAAGCTCAACATCGCTCGCATAGTGAATTTCAATGATTGCTTTCGCCTGCAATGTTGCGGCAAACGAACAAATCGTTGCCGCGTTTTCAGTGGTGAGATTGAACTTTACGGGCTTGCCATCCACTGTGACGCGCAACGGCTTGGACAGTAATGGCAGCACGGGCGCAAGCAGCAACGGCAATGGCTCGTCATTATCTTTATTCACTTTGTAGCGCACGGAACCTGCGAATCGTTCGGCTTCAATCATCAAACGGCTGCTGCCGATGCGCAGGTTTCGCACTTTGAGATAGTCCCACGCGGCAGGCAATTGCGGCGCGAGCCACAAACTCTTTCCATTCGTACGCAACCCCAGCAAGCCGCGCACAAACGGTGTGATCGTCATTCCGACCGAGAAGAATTGATGTGGAACCGATTCATCCAGTGGGCGATAATAATCACCCGATAAAATTTCAGGCCGATACCCAAGCGCAAAATCAAACGGCAGATTGGCAATTTGTTGCAAATGCGCAAAGCCCGAATGGTTGCGTTGATAAGCATACTCTCCTAACGCCACGAAGCCCGTCAGAAAAGGCCAGACGCCCCCGTTGTTATACGCAATTGGACTGTAGGCAGAGCTATTCATTCCCAACATTCGCGTCCCCCAGTCGGTACTGAGGTCTGCGGAAGCTAGGCCCGATAAGGTGCGGCTGACTTTTGCCTGCTCTAATTGCCCAAACATCATCGGCACCGCTGTCCACGCGGTGGCTTCCATATTTTGCTTGCCGCTTTTGGTGAGCGCATAGGCATAGCGATTTTCGCTGGCGTTCCAATAACGTGTGTTGATGGCTTCTTGTGCTTTGTTTTTGCGCCCCAAGGCAACGCGGCGGAGATCGCCATCGCGCATGACTTCCGCCCAAACCGTCATCACCGTTGAAGCTTCAAGGTTGGTTGCAGCGAGGTAAATGTCCTGATGTAAATCTTCGAGCAATGAACCCAGTTCTGACGCGCCCAATCCCGCTTTGGAGTTCTCTAAAATCCCATCCCCATCGCTGTCATTCGACACGCAAAACTGATAGGCCTTTTTCAGCGTCGGCCATAATTCTTTGATAAATTCTGCGTCCCCGCTTTGCTGATAGTAATTGCCCACAGCGGCGATGAAAAATGGCGTCGTATCCGCGTGAATAAAGCCATACGGATATTCCTCGAACCATTTAATGATTCCGGCAGATTGCGAAATCTCGTGCGGGATTTTGCCATCGGCGCGTTGATATTTCGCCAAAAACCGAAACGTTGCTTTGACGTTTTCAAAGTCGCCGTAGGCTGTCATCGCGTACGAATTGATGGCCGCATCGCCGCCAAAATACCAGCCGAAACCGGGGCGCGCGCCGTCGCCCGTGGCATTCCATCCGGCGACTAAACCTAAGCCGAGGTCAGGATTTTCAATCATTCCTTTGTCGAGCGAAACCTTCGCCCATTCAAATGCGAGATTGAGTTTTTCGTCGGGTGTTTCGATGCTTAGCATTTCGTCGCGCAAACGGCGATAGTGCGCAAAGGTCTGTTGATATTGGTCAGAAATCGTCGTGGAGAGCTTGTTATACAAATCAATCGCCGTCTGCCGATCTTTTGTGCTGCCTGCGATAATGAGCGGATAGAAGCTTTTCTTTGCTTGCGCTGGATCAACTTTGAGATCAAAGCGCAGTGAACCAGACGCAAGTTGATGTGCGGGTGTGGCGACACCTTTGGTAGCAGCGGGGCTGCCGAAAAAGCCATTATATTGGCGGCGGCTTTCAGTAATGATGAATGCCTTCAGATCATCGCGCCAATACGCTGCTTGACCGCCCAATCCGCCCGGCCACATCGGCTTCAAATCCGGCACGAAGCTGACGGTCAACGTCAACGGGCGCGCGGTATCAATGTCAAGCAACACGAGCGAGCCTTGTTCCTGAATTGGCGTCAGAAAATGCGCGCGAATGGTGAAGAGTTGATTCGAGGCAACGAGCGTAGTGGCTTCAGGGCGAGTGATGATGCGTTCGACATTGGCTGAAAAATCTACGGGCGCGTCCTGCCCCTCGACTTGAATACTAAGGCGCGCATCGTGAAAGAGTTTGACTGGAAATACCCACGATTCAAACACGCCGGATTCGTGGCCAAAGAGCGCGGCTTTGCGTCCGACCGCTTCGATATATTGCCCAGGCCGTGCGGTGCGCGTGAGTTCAATGGGGTTCTCGATCAAGACAAATTTATCCGGTAGCTTTGGCTGCGCGAAAGCAATCGCAGCGTGGAGCAGCAAGGCGAACGAAAGAAATAATCGGTTCATCATCGGTTTGAATTGAACTTTCGAGATTGTGTCAGACAGCGATGGAAAAATCGGCGAAGTCTGCAAAAGCTAAAAAAAAGATTTGCTTTTCATCATCAAAATTCAGCAAACTAGCGGTGTACTTTCCCCTGCCTCACATGAAGACGAATTGATTTCTGACGTGGAGTTTGATGCTTGTCCCATCAGATGTACAGAAAATCGTTCTGTGCCTCACATTACTGAAAGCGGAGTCTCACTAGCCGCGAGTTGATATCGACGTTTCGCACCGGCAGCGCGTTACTCAACTAAATCCAAATCCAGGTTTTTCAAAGGAGAACTTTATGCCATTGGCAAGAAAAAGCAATCCCCGCGTCCGGCCTTTTGCCTCGCAAGTGAAGCTTTGCATCATTACGGGCTTTGCCATGCTCACACTGGTTGCGATCTTTGATCGAATGGAGCTGCTGCCTCACTCCAGTGCGCAAGGCCGCAATCAGCGAACCAAAGCAATCGCGCCAGTTAAAGTAGCGCCGACAGCAACAGAAGAAGTGCCTTCTGAGTTAATAGACGATTGCTCATTTCTGATGAACCCAACCAAATTCCGTGAAGCGTTGGCACAGCATCGAGGCGAGATTTCGCGCGAAACGGAACAAGTCAGTCTGCTGGCGGAGCTAAATCCAGACGTGAAATTGACCAATCCCAATGACCTTCCGCGCAAGAATTTTGTGGACAATATTCTCTTCGCCCGGATGGCGAAAGACAGTGTGATGTCGGCACCACTTTGCACGGACGAAGAATTTGTACGCCGGGTCCATCTTGATTTGACAGGGCGAATTCCTTCGACCGATGTCGTTACAAATTTCCTCAAAGACACGAATCCAAACAAACGTGATGCGCTGGTGGACTTGTTGATCGGCTCGCCGGAGTATGTGGACAAATGGACGATGTTCTTTGGGGATTTGTATAAAAACACGGCGAGTTCTCCGAACGTCACCCGCTATGTCGAAGGCCGCGAAGCCTTCTACACGTTTATCAAAGACTCACTAACAGCCAACAAAAGCTATGCCCAAATGGTCAGCGAAATGATTAGCGCGTCGGGCGACACCTTTGCCAATGGCGGGGGCAATTGGATTGTGGGCGGCACTGTCACCGGCGGCCCATCACAAGACACGATGGATGGGCAAGCCTCGCAAGCCGCCTCCATGTTCTTAGGCATCTCGGCACTGGATTGCTTACTTTGCCACAACGGGCGTGGGCATTTGGATGAAATCAATCTTTGGGGCGCACAGCGGACGCGCGCCGAGGCCTGGGGAATGTCAGCGTTTTTTGCGCGCACGCAGCGACAACGCGTGGATGCGCAGACGCCTGCGGGTGGACGTTATTTCAAATACAACATCAATGAATTGACTTCCGGCGAATACAACCTGAACACAACGTCAGGCAATCGCCAGGCTCGTCAACCCCTCAATGGTGCTAATAATGTGCAGCCGAAATTCATCTTCGGCGGCGGTGGTCTGAATACCGGAGAAAACCGACGCCAAGCCTTCGCCCGGCTACTGACAGCAGAAAAGCAATTCGCGCGCGCAACCGTCAATTACATTTGGGAAAAATTGATGGTCGAAGCACTCGTCTCGCCATCGTCATCTTTCGATCCCGCGCGGGTCGAACCGAACGCACAATTACCGGAAGGATGGGCGTTGCAACCAGCCAACGCCGAACTGCTCGAAGCCTTAACGCAGGATTTCATTCAGAGCAATTACAATTTGCGCACCTTGATCGGACGAATCACGAAATCGAGTGCCTATCAACTTTCTTCGCAATATCCCGGCACGTGGGGCCTGGCAATGGTTCCGTATTACGCGCGCAAATATGTACGCCGATTGGACGCCGAGGAATTGCATGATGCCATCATCAAAGCCACCGGCATCGGCGTTTCGTATCAAATGCGCGATAGCCTCGGCAACAACACGTATATTGTCAATTGGGCGATGCAGTTGCGCGATACAACTGGGGGAACAAATGATTTCCTCAACTCGCTCCTGCGTGGTGACCGGGACGCGATTCTGCGCTCTCAGGATGCGACGCTCTTGCAATCGTTGAATCTAATGAACCATTCGTTTGTGATGGGACGTGTTCATCAAAACAACACGAACTCAGCCGTCTCAAAATTGTTGGCGAACACTACGTTGACGTCGCAGGACATCATCAACCAACTCTATCTCACGACGCTGTCGCGTAATCCAACGACCACCGAGATGAACACCCTGCTTTCGTCATTCACGACGCTCACACGCCGCGAGGCAACCGAATCGCTGCAATGGGTGCTACTGAACAAAGTGGACTTCATCTACAACTACTAAGGAGCGCAAGGAACCAATATGGCAAATCATCTGGAATACGGACACGAATGTGAAGTTTGCAAGCCGCAGCGTCCCGCGAATTCGCCGCTTGTCGGCCCGGTTTTGGGACGTCGCAATTTCTTTAAGATCGCTGGTGCGGGCGTTGCCGGATACTTCCTGACGCCCATGCTGAACACGGAAGTCGTAGCCAAAGCACCCGCCGATGCGATGGTGTACAGCACCGCGCGCAATTGTATTCTCGTCTTTCTGAACGGCGCGCCAAGTCACGTAGACACGTTCGATTTAAAAGTCGGAACGTGGACGCCCGCCAACTTCAACCCCACAACCTATAACGGAGTTCTCTTCCCGCAAGGTCTGATGCCCAACCTCGCGGCGCAAATTGATAAGCTCGCCATTATTCGCAGTCTTCGCGCTCCGGCGCTGGTGCATAGTCTGCAACAACAATGGGTGCAAATTGCACGCAGTCCGGCGACGCAGCTCGGCAAAATTGCCCCGCACATCGGCAGTGTCGTTTCGATGGAATTTGAGGCACAGCGTCGCCCGGAGCAAAAGCTTCCGGTCTTCATTTCGCTCAACGGTAATCCGCAGGCAGGGCCAGGATATTTCAATGGGCGGCACGCGGCTTTCAACGTCAACGCATCGCCGAATGGATTGGGCAGTCTGGTGAATCCAGACGGGCAATCGCGCTTTGAGACACGATACCGAATGCTGCAATCGTTGGAAGGCAATCTGCGCGGTAATTCATTGCTCGGCGGTGAAGTCACGACGATGAGTGACTTTTATGAACGCAGTCGCGGCATGATGTATAACCCTGCGGTAGATGCGGTCTTCAAGTTTACGACCACCGATCAGCAACGATATGGCAGCACGAGTTTCGGTAACTCTTGCATCGTGGCACGCAACCTGGTGAAAGCAGATGCAGGGACGCGATTCATTCAACTCAATCTCGGTGGCTGGGACAATCACTCCAACATCTATGCCGCACCGAACGGCGGTATTTATGGCCCCTGCCGATCCTTGGATGTTGGATTGTCGAATCTGATGACCGACCTCGCCGCAACCCAGGGCGTGAATGGCGGCACGTTATTGGATGAAACCTTGATTGTTGTCGTCGGCGAATTTGGGCGCACCACCGGCGCATTGAATAATCAGTCGGGCCGCGATCATTACTTCCAGCATTTTGCCGTGCTGGCGGGCGGCGGAGTCAAAGGCGGGCGCGTCATCGGTGCGACGACGGACGATGGTCGTTCCGTCAAAGAACCCGGCTGGTCACAAAATCGTGCCATCGCCAATGAAGACCTCGCGGCGACCATTTACTCAGCCTTAGGCATCAACTATCTGACCATTCGACGCGATGATCCATTCGGACGTGGATTTGAATATGTGCCGTTTGCGAACGATGGTTACTGGGTTCCGGTAACAGAAGTTTTGGAACGGACAAGTGCGCCAAAACCCAGAGCCGGGATGACGCCCGGAAGCACTGGCCGTCGCGGTGGAGATCGAGGAATTCGATAAGTTTAGGAAAAGTAGAACAGGCCGTAGTTTATGAGCGGCCTGCTTGACTGGCTATCGGCTGGGGCCTGTTCGATTTTTCCGGTGATTGGCTCAGTTCAGCAAAACTCACATTCAAGATTGGATATTGTCGCCAGTCTTTGTAATCGAAATGCCACCACTCATATTCATTGACGGTAAACCCCTCGCCTTCCATCGCCGCGCGTAATACATCTCGTGTTCTTCGCTGCTCGGCGGTTCCGCCTTTGTAAGTGGGGTACGAACGCTCTGTCATTTCATCATATGCGCCCGGCATTGGCACTTCCTGCCCGGTTTTCAAATCAAACAACGAAAGGTCAATGGCACAGCCACGATTATGCTTTGAGCCTTTGCGTGGGTCAGCAACAAAATTATGGAGGTTCGGTGGAGTCACCTCCCAAAACAATTTCGTGATCGCCCACGGACGATAGCCATCAAAAATCAACAGGCCATACCCTTGCTGGCGCAGCTTCTGATGCGCTCGACGCAATGCCTCGGCGGCAGGGCGTTGCAAAAAAGCGCGAGCCTCGGTGTACAACGGACGCCCCACAAAATTATTTGAGGTTGCATAGCGAACATCCAACTTAATGGTGGGTTCAAGCTTGACGAGTTCAATTAAATCCGGTTGCCGAAACTTCCCTTCCTCGACGGGAGGTGAATCAATCGTGGTTGGTAATGGCGAGACTGAAGGAGACGAGGTAGCAATCGGAGGAATAGGCGTCGAGACCGCAGAGGGTTGCGGGCTTTTCGCTTTGCAACTGGATTGAAGCTGTGCAAAGACGAAAAAACCAGCGAAGACGCCCAAAAGGAGGATGTGACTAATCGAACACCAACGCCTGGGTTTCATTCAGTATCCCCGCGCAAAAGCTTATGCGCTTTCAACCCAATGGAAACACGGTTGCCAGGTGCAAGTCGAACGCGGCGCGCATCCCATTTGCTGCGCAAAGTTTTGACAAAACATTCTTTTGCTTTCGCTTCAGTATGCTCTGAAATCGAAGTTACTAATTGCGGACGCGATGGACGTAATGGTGAATTCAAAAGGCGAATCGTTACGGCTTCGGTTGCGCCAGTGAATTTCACCTCTGTGACTTCGCCTTCGCCCAAATGATAGGGCGATTCAGCGACACCGAGCATCGTGCTGAGCAATACGTCTTCCGGGCGGAAGATGATTTTGACGCGTTCGCCATCATCAATGGGAATATCAAATGCTTCGTGTGGCGGCACCACAAAATAGCCATGATCCAGGCGAATCAGCCCATCCTGCCACTCACCTTTCAGCACATTTGCCGAACCAAGGAACGTCGCCACAAATTCGGTTTGGGGATCGTTATAGATTTCCTGCGGCGTGCCAATTTGCTCCAGACGACCTTTGTTCAGGATCGCAATGTGATCACCAAGCTCCATCGCTTCTTCCTGGTCGTGAGTGATAAAGAGAGCGGGTACGCGAAGCCGACGCAATAGCTGTCGAATCTCTCGTCGCAAGCCGACGCGCGTATGCGGGTCAAGCGCGCTGAAGGATTCATCGAAAAGCAATACTTCGGGTTCATACGCCAGCGCACGCGCAATCGCTACGCGTTGTTGCTGCCCGCCGGACAAATGCCTTGGCTTCTTGTCGCGCTGATCGTTGAGATTAATCATCTCCAGCAAGCGATCAACCACTTCAGCCCGCTTGCGCGCTTTGACGCCACGAATCTTCAGGCCAAAACCGATGTTTTCAGCCACCGTCATTTCAGGGAAGAGCGCGTAGTTCTGAAAGATGACGCCCACATTGCGGTCACGGGCGCGCAGATGTTCGATTTCCCGTTCGTGCAAAACAACTTCGCCACTATCCGGCGTTTCGAGTCCGGCAATAATTCTGAGCGTTGTACTCTTGCCGCTGCCAGAAGGACCAAGCAAAACAAGGCTTTCCCCTTCTGCCACATTGAAGCTTACATCGTTCAGGACAATTTCATTGCCAAAGCGTTTGGTCAAATTGCGCACACTCAGCGCGGGCTGCGCCTGAGTGCTGCGCTGAGCAAATGCCTGGGTCTCTGGAAATAACGTCATTACCATTGGTCTTGCCATCACGCGCCTCGCTTTCTGAAGCAGGTGTGAGGTCACGGGTGTCGGGGTTTGAGAGAAACCAACACCCGAGGCCTATCTTTCCAGTCTCTTTCTGAAAATCATGATCAGCGAGAAAATTGCAAACGAGATAATTGCCAGCACAATTGCAATGGCATTCGCTGCTTCGACATCGCCGTCATTATAACGTGCATAAATATAAAGTGGGGCGGTCTGGGTCTTCATCATCATATTGCCGCTCACCATAATCGTCGAACCAAATTCGCCAATGGAGCGGGCAAAGGTCAATAGAGCGCCGGTGATTATTGCGGTGCGTAGACTGGGCAACACAACATAGCGAAAGGCCTGCCAGCGGGAAGCCCCCATGGTCTCAGCGGCATCTTCCAGATTCGTGTCAAAGTTCTCAAGCGCGGGCTGAATCGTACCAAACGCCAGCGGAAAGGTGACAAAAATATTCGCCAAAATAATCGCGGCTGTCGTAAACATGATCTGCCAATCGGTCGCTTCCAGAAACTGCCCTAACAAACCAAACGGCCCCCATAACAACAATAAGGCAAAGCCCGCCACCGCCGTCGGAATGGCTGTCGGCAGACTAATCACAATCATCAGCGCCGAGGCACCGCGAAATTCATACTTCGTCATGACCCACGCTGCCAACACACCAAAAACCACATTACAAACCGTCGCCACGCTGCTCGTAATCAAACTCAATTTGAGCGAGAAAATCGCGGCGGGATTCACTAAAGCTTCCAGGAAATGCGAGGGGCCTTTGCTGAAACCAAAAATAAAAATCGAAAGCAGCGGCATAATCACCAGCGGCAACATCGCCACGACGACCAGACTAATGCCAGTAGGCTTAGCCAGATCAAACCGCCGTTTCTTTTTCACCGCAGATAAATTGGAAGATGCAACAGCCATAACGTTACCTTACCGTCTGCACTTTATATTTCCATATATTCTCAATGATCGCGGGATACGCATTTTGCCAACCGCCAAAATCATCAATCGTAAAGGGCATTTCTATTTTCTCGAACTTCGATTCTTTCTGATTCATTTCCGGGTCAGTGATGGCACGAAAATGGTGCTTGACAAAAGCCTGCTGCGCCTCCGCACTCCACAAAAATTTGACGAAATCTTCCACCAGTTGACGCTTCTGCGGCGGCATCCGGCGATCTGTAATCACGACCGTATGATCGGTTGAAATGGTCGCCTGCGGCATAATGATCTTGACGGGCATTTTGCGATCTCTCATTTGTAACGCTTCGAGTTCGTAAGTCACCAACGCATCGCCAAAGCCTGATTCAAATTGTGTTCGCGCCTGCCGGGCAGATTCAGGTGTAGCGATCACATTTTTCCAAACTCCCAGTAACAATCTATAAGCTTTTTCTTCATCGCGTGGCAATCCATTCCGCTCGGCCTTGATCAACTCTGATCCATAAACCCCGACAACCGCCCATTGCGCCCCGCCCGAAGAAATCGGGTCAGGGTGAATCACCTTGACGCCAGGCCGGGCCAAATCAGGGAAATCCAGAATCTTTTTGGGGTTATCCTTGCGCACCACAATGACAATCGGCGAATGATTGATCGTCCCTTCATAGGGAAAATCATGCCAATCATTTTTAGTCGCCCCAAACGTTCGCAAGCGCCTCGCGTTCCGCTCAATCGCCACGATTGCTATATCTGAAGGCACCCCGGAAATGATCTGGTTGGTAATCATTTCCGATCCCGCAAACGACGCATCAAATTTCAGGCGTTGTCCCGGATGCCCGGCCTCCCATTCCTTTTGAAATGCCGGAAAGATGTCTTTTTCCAGCGGCTCCTTCATGACGGAAAAGGCATAAATGGTTAGCGTATCCAAGGCGGCAGCGGCATTTGGGCGACGACAACCAATAAATTCAAAGAGCAGGATCAGGGCAAAGCTGGTAATGACGATTTTCCGCAAGTTCATAAACAGCAGCACCCATAAACCAACTTGGCGAATGCTAAACCGGATAAGTATGTATTCAATAAATCTATCGGAAGATTTCAACTGCTTTTTCGGAAATACTGTTTTATTTATTCACACGCGTGAGGGAATAGACTGGGAAAGGCAAAGCTGAAAAATTTACCACTAAAAAGAAATTCAGTGTTTACATCCAACAATGATAAGGCAAAGGAGAGTACCGCTTCGACGGTTTATTTATTATTTATTTCTTCCCAGTCAGCTTAATGTTTTATTGCGTCAACAAACCAGATCAAAACTCGCGGTGGAATATAGCAGAATCTAGCGGGAATGCCAATGCGGAGGTATGCAGTGGACGGTGATCCCTGCATTGCCTTGCAAAGTTCGTACAGGGACATCCCAATCAGATAACCAATCACGATCCGCGTACCAGCAGTCACTCCCCAGCGACGACCTTACAAATGAATCCCACACTCAACTTTTCCCTGCCCTGCCCAACGACCACTGCGCTCGTGTTCTCCATCACCGACTTTCTTGGTGCAAGGCCAGCAACCAATGCTGGTGTAGCCTTCGTCGTAGAGCCGATTGTAAGGAAGTTTGTGCTTGAACGTATAGTTCCAAACATCTTTCCGCGTCCACGTAGCGAGTGGATTGATTTTGACCAGCTCATGCTTTGCGTTCCACTCGACAATTTGAATGTTAGCGCGCGATGGAGATTGGTCACGACGCAGCGCGGCAAGCCACGCATCCAGCGTTCCCAACGCCTGTTTCAAAGGTTCGACTTTGCGAATACGGCAACACGCATCGGAATTGCGTTCGTACAATTTTTCTCCATGCAATTGTGCTTGTTCAGCAACACTGAGTTCTGCTTGCTGGATGACAATTTCCAAGTCATAGCGTTCCTGAAGTTGATCTTTTAATTCTTCAGTCGCGGCAAAATGATAGCCCGTATCCAGATAAATAACGGGCAATTTGATTCCGAGTTTTGCCAGATGATCAATTAAGACAATGCCTTCAGTTCCAAAGCTTGAAGTCATCGCAATACGCGGCGCAAATTGAGGGACAGCCCAAGTTAGAATTTCTTCGACCGAACGGGTTTCAAAGTGGGTAGCCAGGTATTGCAGATCAGAGTCAATCAGGGATGCTGTTTTTGTCGCATTCATAAAGATTTCCAAATTCTACGCAGCTAACGCTGTCGCTATTGAAGGAGTAAACCAATTCAACTTTTCACGTAACCGCACGACTTCGCCAACAATAATCAAAGCCGGTGCCTTGACCTGTGCGCGTTCAATCTGTGCGGCAATGTTGGATAAATCACCAATCAAAACTTCCTGTTCGTTATAGGTCCCCCAACGCACCACCGCAACAGGGGTCGCGTGGTCGCGCCCGTATTGAATGAGTTGTTGGGAAATCTCTGAGAGCTTGGCTACGCCCATAAAAAACACCAGGGTATCTACGCCCTTGGCCAAATACTCCCACTGCACTTTGGAGAAAGATTTGTCGGAGGTTTCGTGTCCGGTCACAAAAGTAACCGAACTACTCACACCGCGATGAGTGACAGGAATTCCAGCATAGGAGGCAACTGAACTGCCCGCCGTCACCCCCGGCACCACCTCCCACCCAATCCCAGCTTCCACCAACGCCAGCGCCTCTTCGCCACCTCGTCCAAAGATAAACGGGTCGCCGCCTTTTAATCGCACGACAAGCCGATTTTCATTGGCTTTGGCGATCATCAGGCGATTGATGTCGTCCTGTTTCCAACTATGCCCGCCCCCCTTTTTGCCGACGTAGATTTTTTCCGCGTGTGGTGCTGCATACTCAAGAATTTCAGGATTGACTAGGTAGTCGTAAATCACACAATCGGCAGCCTTGAGCAAGTTGACGGCTTTGATCGTGAGCAGACCGGGATCGCCCGGTCCGGCTCCGACCAAATAAACTTTGCCTGTGCCGCGCACCAACCTCATTGCGCCTCTCCAGCCGAAGCAAATCGGGCCTCGGTTTCTTGCTGGGCCAGGAAATAGGCAGGCTGAATCAATCCGTTTTCTTCCAGATGATCGAGGATTTTTGCAGCACTTTCTGCGACGGTTTCGGTGTCACTACTGACGAGAATTTCAGGACTTTCGGGAGCCTCATACGGATCAGAAACACCTGTAAAGTTTGCAATCTCGCCCGCGATAGCTTTTTTGTACAAGCCTTTGACGTCGCGGCTAACCAGCGTATCAAGCGAGGCTTGGACAAAGACCTCAACAAAGGTCGCGCCATTGGCTTCGACATCTTTGCGCACTTCGTCGCGGATTTCTTTGTACGGAGAAATCGCCGCTACAATCACGCCAACGCCGTTGCGTGACAACAAACGGGCCACGTAACCGATGCGCCGAATGTTGGTGTCGCGGTCTTCTTTGGAAAAGCCTAACCCCTTGCTCAAATTCGTACGCACTTCATCGCCATCGAGAACTTCGATCTTGACGCCGCGCGCTTTGAGTTGCGGCACGAGTTCGTTAGTAAGTGTTGTTTTGCCTGCACCTGACAGGCCGGTAAACCAGAGTGTAAATCCTTGTGACATGGTTATGAGTCCTTTCAAATAAATTCGTTTTAGGCGGCTTTCGCTTTGGCGCGATAAGCATCAATTAAGATTTGTGCAACTTCCGGGCGCGTGAATTCCACTGGTGGGATTTCTCCGTTGACCAGCATTTCGCGCACTTTAGTTCCGCTCAAGCTAACGTGTTGCGCAGTATCGTGCGGGCAGGTTTTCAGTGAAGCCATCCCACCGCACGCCTGGCAATAAAACGTGTTCTCAAAGAAAAACAGATTGATTCCGATTTCTTCGGGCTGAAATTCACTGAAGATTTTCTGAGCGTCATACGTGCCGTAGTAGCTGCCCACGCCAGCGTGATCGCGCCCAACAATGAAATGCGATGCGCCGTAGTTTTTGCGAATCAGCGCGTGAAAGATCGCTTCACGAGGCCCGGCATAACGCATCGCGGCGGGCAATCCTGCCAGTTGCGTGCGATTTGTCGGATAGTAATTTGACAGCAACTCTTCATAAGCCTGAATGCGAACGTCAGCAGGAATATCATCCGACTTCGTTTCACCGACAATCGGATGGACGAGCAAACCATCTACAGATTCCAAGGCTGTTTTCGTCAGGTATTCGTGAGCACGATGAATCGGGTTACGTGTTTGGAATGCGACCACCCGCGACCAACCTTTTTCCTCAAATAACGCGCGAAGCTGAGCAGGAGTAAAGCGGTATTTACCAAATGCTTCGCTAACCGTGTTGACTAACGTGATTTTTCCACCCAGCAGAAAATCTTTTTGGGCATATAGCGCCGCGACTCCGGGATGTTGTTCTTCCGTCGTGCGATAGACTTGCCGGGCTTCTTCCTGTTTGTCGTAGGTGTAGATTTCGTCCAGATGCAAAATCGCCAGCAAGCGACCATCGCGCCCATTCAGCGCAACACCTTCGCCGACCTTGAGCTTATTCTTTTCTTCTTCAGTGACAGACAGCGTGACAGGGATGGACCAAACCAAGCCGTTCGCCAGACGTTTGTTATCGCGCACGGATAAATAATCCGCTTCGCCTAAAAAGCCTTCGAGCGGTGAAAACGCACCGTTGGCGATTAATTCCAAATCCGCTTCTTCGCGGGCATTGAGTGTGATGGTTTGTAAGTTGGCAGCAGATTGAAGCAAGGCTTCGCGTTCTGCGGCGGTGGCAACGCGGTCAACTAATTTGCCGCCGTGTGGTTGAACTAAACTCATTTTGATAATTGCTCCTGTTTCTGGGTCGAGCCAAATAACTGTCCGATCAAATCAAAAAGAAAGTAACTTGCGGTGCCGGACTGGGATTGATCCGCAACATCTTCAATCATTGCGTTGTGGCCGCCGAGCGTGGTTCCCAACGGCGTGATGGTTAATTGTTCCCAGTTGATTTCGATATCCCATTTGCGGGTTTGAAATTTCAGGCTCATAGCATTCCTTTTTCAGTACAATCGGCGCATCAGGCCAGAGTTGAATAAAGTAATCCTGTTGCGCGAACCGTATGTGATAGCGGCGAGGGCTGAATGCTTTTAGCTCAGATCGCAAGCTAGTACGGCTTTTAGGTGTCTTGGTAAAACTTGGCCAGTAAAGACGGTGAGCGATAAGTTCACGTCAACACAAAAACCAACTCACCAAAGACAGTTCGGCAACCGAAACTCGAATTGAATTGTGTAAAGGGAATTTCGTTAGCGGGCGCTAACAACAACAGCGGCAACAACAACAACAGGACATGCGAGCGGAAAGAGCGGACAGGAAGTCAGACGTTGAAGAAACGGTTTGCCCTGGACTCTTGAACCAGGAACGCGATGAAATTAAATTAAGCTCGTAGCGTGTCATTGTTATACCTTTCAAAACTAAAGACTAAACTATTGAACTGTAAAACGGTCTGACGCTTATAACCGTTCCAGATAAATACTGTCAATAGTTTTTCACTTTTCATAAATTCTTTTTCATCGGTAATAAATTTTGATGATGATTGAAACCTTTATCGAAGAAAGGACACTAACCCAAACGGAACAGGTGATTTGGAAAAGAAATCAGGCAGGGTATATTGTCAGTTAACATTGTATTTTTCGCTCGAAGTAATGAGCAGTTTGGCATTAACACAGGACCCAAGAGGAGCTGACGACCGAGTGTTTGCGGAAATAGCCCCGACCATCATCGCGCAAGCGCGCAACGGCGATGAAGACGCTTTTCATGCGATCTTTCGTCGTTATGGTCGTCCTGTTCTCAGTTTTCTGCACAACCACGTTAACGACCGTGCGTTGGCCGAAGAATTGGCGCAGGAAACATTTGTGCGCGCTTATCGCAACTTGGGTTACTTGAAAGATGAAACACGGCTTTCGACCTGGTTATTCGGCATCGCGCGCAACGTCGCCCGCGAAGCTACACGTCAAACCATCAAAGCTGAACGCAACGTCGCGTGGGATGAGCCGGAAACATTAAACCTGAAAGCAATGGGTGCCACGCCGGATGGGGCTATGCTGGATCGTGAATTAAATCAAACCATCAAACAGGCACTGGCAGAATTGGACGAAGATAAACGAATGGTGTTCAGTTTGAAAATTTTTCACGAAAAAAGCTATGAAGAAATCAGCGCGATTACCGGGTATTCCATCGGCAAACTGAAAACCGATTTACATCGCGCCCGTGCCGAAATGCGCAAACGATTGGAGCCTTATTTATTAGGTGGTCAGTAATGCCTGACTGGTAGTCCGTTGCGCCAGGAAACAGACCACCAACCACTGGTCGCTAAGTTATGAATTGTCAAACTTGTCAATCTGAGCTTGAGGACTTGCTTTACGGCGAGGTTGAGGCCGTGCGCGCCACTGTGCTTCAAGAACACCTTTCAGTCTGCTTGGACTGTCGGCAGGCGCAAGCAGTGTTGGAGCGCGAAAATGAACTTTTCGCCCAATATTACGAGCAAAGTGCCGTAGAGCCGAGCGACGAATTGTGGCAAGCGATTCACGACCAGATCAAGCCGGAATTAGCAGCGGCAAAAGCAAGGCAGTCCGGGTGGACAACAAATCTTCGGAACTGGTTCGCGCCGTTTCTGTCCCCCACAATGCTTCGTCAAATCGGCTTTGCTGTCTTGCTAGTGATAGTTTCAGTTGGAGTCACTGCACTCTATTTCTCCTCGCGCAAAGTGGAGCAGAATGTGGTCGAGACTAAACCAACTCCAACAGCGATGGAGACGCCTGCGAGGGTATTACCAACACCCACACTAAAGTCAGACGAAAACGTCAAACCGCAAGTAGCCGTAGTCAAAACTCCCGCGCCCAAGGTAGTCATCAAACCTTCCGCGCCGAACAAATTGACAGAGGATGAATTGCTTTCACAGCAAATCGCCAGGGCTTCGCGCGAATATCAGAGTGCCATCCACTTGCTCGAACGCACGATTGCCAAACGCAAGACACAACTCGACGAAGGAACCGTCAAGCAATTTGAGGGGAGCCTGGCAATGATTGACGCGTCAATTGCGTCGAGTCGCGCGGCCCTCCGCTCTCATCCGAATGACCCGACTGCCGCACGTTTTTTGCTCGCGGCGTATTCTAAGAAGGTGGAACTGATGCAGGAAATCGCTATGCGATGAGACTGGATCACGATTGTCATGAAACGATTTTTACTAACCTCATCTATTGTCATCACCCTGTCAATATTGGCTGGAACGAGCCTTCGCGCACAGGACGACTTGCACCAAAGTTATCCGCTAAACGCAAACGGAACTGTCAGCGTGACCAATATCAGCGGGTCTATTCGCATTACGGGCTGGAACGAAAACCGTGTCCAGGTAGAAGCTGTCAAACGTGGCAACAAAGACGAATTCTCGCTGGTGGAAATTCGCGTTTCCAATAGCCCGGAACGGTTGCAAATTGAAACGATCTATCCGCGTAGTTCGTGGCGACAAAATCGGAATGTGTGGGTCGAATATGAATTAAAAGTCCCGCAGGGTGCAATTCTTAATCCAATTGCCACCACCAGTGGGAATATCACTATTACTGAAGCGGGAGGACGAGTGATCGCGCGATCAACCAGCGGCAATGTAACAGTGGAAAGGACCAGCGGGGAGACCAACCTCAACACCACCAGCGGGGACATCACCGCAGAGCGCACCAGCGGAACGCTGACCATTAACTCAACGAGCGGCAACGTGCATGTCAAAGAGGTAAAATCGAAACTTTCAATCCATACTACAAGCGGTGACGTTCTGGCGACCGATTTACGCGATGACGCTTCAATGACAGTAACGAGCGGCGAAATCCGTGTCGAAACTGCCAGCGGACGCGTCCATGCTCGCGCGATGAGTGGCGAAGTCAGGGTCAAGGATATTGGCGGCGATGCGATGCTCGAAAGCATTAGCGACGCAGTCATCGCAGAAAACGTCAAAGGCCGTGTCACGATCACTGCCGTCAGCGCGGACGTCATGGTGCGAAATGCGCAAGAAGGCGCGCGCATCAACTCTGTCAGCGGCACCATCACAGTCACCCAGACAAAAGGCCTGATTGAAGCCAAAACCACCAGTGGCGATGTCATCGTTCAGGACGTAGATTCACACGAAATTCAATTGGGGACTCATAGCGGAAGTATCAGCTACAACGGCTTAATTTATGACGATGGTCGTTACAGCTTTGATAGCTTTAATGGCAGCGTAGCGATCACGATTCCGGCCAATTCTAATTTCTCGCTGCTCGCCACCACTTTTAATGGCAATCTCGAAACGGATTTTTCTATTACGATCCCACCAGGCACAACTCAAACCAATCGGCCCAAACGATTGCAAGGTACTCACGGTAACGGTGGCGCACAACTCAAAATCAACGGATTCAGTGCGGACATTAAGCTGAAGAAAAAATAGTGGGCGATTATCCGTCGCCGCTCAAAACAACCCGCCCGGATTCTTACAAAACTCTTACATTCACGAAGACTAACTATTGCTAATATTCCTTCTGGTATTCATCAACTCAGGGGCGGTCTTTTTTTCATTTGGCACTCAGTCTTGGGAGACGGCGGCATCTCTGCCAGCCTAGTCGCCAATGTCCTCCTCTGGAATCAAGCAAACAGGCCTCACGGAAGGAACTTCAAGTGCAATTTTCAAACCCAGCATCTAAACAAATCAATTGGGGAATTTCATTTTTTATTGTGCTGTGTCACATCTTCGCAGTTGTCGCGCTCTTCAAGTTCACTTGGCCCGCGTTCATTTCGATGCTTGTGCTGTATTTTGTCTCAGGCTGTCTTGGCATCGGATTGGGCTATCACCGACTGCTTACACATCGTGGATTCAAGGTCTCGAAACCAGTGGAATATTTTCTGGCAATTTGCGGAACACTCGCATTGCAAGGTGGGCCGATCTTCTGGGTGGGATTGCATCGCATTCATCACGCTCGCTCTGACCGCGAAGGCGACCCGCATTCACCCCGTGATGGTTTTTTCTGGTCCCACGTTGGCTGGGTTTTATTTGGCGATAACTGGCGGGATGATGAACAACGAACGAACCGCTTCAACTATGCGCCTGACCTGGCGAAACAGCCATTTTATGTATGGCTGACTAAATATCATTTCGTCCCGCAAATCGTCGTAGCGGTAGCATTGTTGGCGATGGGTGGATGGCCAATGGTGTTGTGGGGGATTTTTGTACGAACCACGCTGACTTGGCATGTGACCTGGTTTGTCAATTCCGCGACCCACGTTTGGGGCTATCAACGATTCAAAAGCGGGGACGGTTCGCGCAATAACTGGTGGGTTGCATTGTTGAGCTTTGGCGAAGGTTGGCACAACAATCATCACGCCCACGCCGCCTCTGCACGCCACGGCTTAACCTGGTATGAATTCGATTTGAACTGGATTGTGATCCGTACTTTGGAGTTGTTAGGGGTGGCTAAGGATGTTCGTACAATCAACCTGGCTACAGCTCCGCGAAAAATCGGCGAAGACGCTGAACCCGTCTTACAAAATGCAAGCTGATCAGAAGCGAATTGATGACACCAGGAAGTTGCGATTGCACGATTCGCAACAACCCTCTAACATCAATCTTCTGACATCTATGCTTGCGAGTACTCGTCGAAAATCCATCATTTTTTTTATCACCCTTGGCGCTTGCCTGGTGGCGTTTGCTATCGCTTTAAATGTTGGGTGGGTCTTGCTGAATTGGCGCGAAGTTGCATTACTGGTTTTGGGAGCAATTTTCTTTATTGCCATTATTGCGGGGATGGTATTGAACACGATTTTTCTGGTGCGTGAAATCCGTCGCAATGAGCAGCATGACAGTTTTATTAATGCAGTCACACACGAACTCAAAACTCCCATCGCTTCGATTCGGCTGTATCTGGAAACCCTGCAAACCCGTGAGGTCCCGGCTGATAAACGTAAAGAATTTTATGGCGTCATGCTGGCCGATACGGATCGTTTACTGACGACGGTCGAGCAGGTTTTGCGTGCGGGGCAAATGGGGCAACGCCACCGTCAGCTCAACCTGACCCTGATTGATTTAGGCACGATGGCGCAGGAATGTTTGGAATTAGCACGCATACGCTATCGCTTGAATAATGAGGCACTGCGCTTTACTGAAAGACTCAACACTGGTCATCGTCCACTCATCAAAGGCGACCACGACGAACTACAAGCAGCTCTTTCCAATCTTATTGACAATGCCATCAAATATTCTGAGAAGGAAATTTCCGTCTCGGTGGAAGTCGTTGATACATTGAATAACCAAGTGGCGATTCGAGTCACTGACAACGGTATTGGAATT
>JAEUQN010000135.1 GCA_016789725.1 Blastocatellia bacterium
AAGCCTCAAGCTTTTCAACCGACAGGATCAGCGCGTTGCGGGCTATCAAAACCTGATGGTCGAAACCTTCAATGCCGACATTCGCATTCAAAAACTCAGGATGATTTTTCAGGCACTCAACAATGTTCTCTTCGGTATCGAACACATTACGGTGATCTGGATGGGAGCGGCGTTGCTGCTGAAAGGCGGCTTTTCGGTCGGAATGCTCTTTGCCTTCCTTTCCTACAAATCTCAATTTACGACTCGCATGTCGAATGTGATTGATAATGCCATTGACTTCAAAATGCTGGATGTTCATCGTGGACGTGTCGCGGACATCGCGCTGACAGAACCGGAAAAAAACATGACTGGGGCCAGCATTGCGCCGCATGTCTTATCGTCAGATATTGAAGTCCGCAACCTCAGCTTTCGCTACGCTGATTCTGAGCCTTACATTTTGCGCAATCTGAATTTATGTATTGAAAAAGGCCAATCCATTGCCATCGTGGGCCCCTCGGGATGCGGAAAAACAACATTGCTCAAGGTCTTGATGGGATTGTTGCCACCAACGGAAGGCGAAGTGCTGATCGGCGGTGTCAACCTGCAACGATTGAGCACAGCGCAATATCGCAACCTGATCGGCACGGTCATGCAGGAGGATCAACTTTTCAGTGGTTCGATCCTCGACAACATAGCATTCTTCGACCCGCAACCGAATCTGGAGCGTGTCGAAACCTGCGCGCGTCTGGCTTCCATTCACGATGACATTCTGGCGATGCCAATGGGTTATCAAACCTTGGTGGGAGATATGGGAACCGTGCTTTCCGGTGGGCAAAAACAGCGTGTGTTATTAGCGCGAGCGTTTTACAAAAAGCCGCACATTCTGCTGCTGGACGAGGCCACCAGCCATCTGGATGTCACCCGCGAACGCCAGGTCAGCGAAGCCATCAGCCACCTGCGCCTCACTCGTATCATTGTGGCGCATCGCCGCGAAACTATTGCCTCAGCCGACCGTATTTTCCGCTTGGGCGAAGAAGCTCCTTCCCATCTGCGCATTGCCAAATAAATTTGGGTAGTGGTTCAAGTGGTGGAGATGTGTCAAGTAGCCCGCGCGTGCCTTCTCTCCTCGCTCAGCCACTACCTAAAGACGCTGAGGGAGGCTACTTGACAAGCCTCTTCAGGCCATAGTATTAAATCTTCATAAGCTATAGCTAGACAAAAGAATCTTAAAAACTCAAGACGTAAATCCGGCAATTACGAATCAAGAGAATTGGCCTCTATACGCAATCGCGCGTTCCCGCTGAGGTCAAAGATGCCTCACGAAACAACTAGTATCGAAAAGG
Source organism: Blastocatellia bacterium (assembly GCA_016789725.1). Classification (GTDB taxonomy): domain Bacteria; phylum Acidobacteriota; class Blastocatellia; order RBC074; family RBC074; genus JAFDVL01. Next base: position 1,323 of record JAEUQN010000135.1, read on the forward strand.
AGCAAATCATGACCTTGACAGATAAAATTCGTGCTTGGCGCGAACCATCCTATCGCAATAGCCTCAGCGAAGCTGAACGGCTGCAACTCCCAGAAAATCCGGCAGGAATGATTGAACTGTCCGGCACCGTATTGGATGCTGTGGCTGGTGGAACTGGCAAATCTTCCAAGAAGAAGAAAGGCAAATCTTCTGGCAAGTCCTCTGGCAAATCCCGCAAGTCGGGCAAATCAAGCAAGTCAGGCAAATCCGGTAAATCCGGTAAATCTGGCAGCCGGTCTGGCGGCGGGTCCGGCTACTGCTAAGAATGATCCCTAAACCCTTTTCACGACGGCGTGCCTGGATGATTCCAGCACGCCGTCAGCCTGTACGTCACTACTCATCTTGCCAGAAGGGCTAACACCTCGGACAAGTTACAAGACAACTGAATGACAACCCCTTCACTTGATAATTTTGCCTGGGAGCACGCGGCCACATTAGCTGAACGATTCGCGGCTGGCCCCTCATCCGATCTGACAGAACTATCGGCAGAAGATGCGATTGCCCGCTATCGGCTGCAAAGCTGGTGGGCGCAAGCCCCGTTTGATGAAGGGTCGTACTTTGCGCAGCGCCTGGCCCTTGACGGATTGACCGAGTCTCAATTCCGCTATTTGATTAGCGAACCGAGGGCGGCTTTGCGAGAACGATTCGCGGCAACTCCTGTGTGGTTGACCAAGCTTCTCAGCGCGCTCTCGCAACCGTGTATAACCGATTTTCAGGCATTGCTTGCAGATTGGTGGCGCAATCAGCCAACGACCGGGTTCTTATCAATCGCAGCGCCATTTATTGAGCAGGCTTTAGCCCGCTTTGATGCGGGCATCACAACTTTATCCAACAGTAATAAGACTCTCCCCTTCGACCCCGCAACCGTCAAAAAGATATTCTTCGCCACTTTGCCGAATCAACTTCTAACGCTGGTGAATCGCACGATGGCCTTGGAATTGAACGTCGCGCGGCTCAGCGGCGAGCTGGAAGGCGATACATCAGAGGAGCGATTTCAAAGCTTTATTGCACGATTGCAAGACTCCGACTATCGGCGCACATTCCTGCAAAACTATCCCGTGCTGGCGCGCTTATTATTTGAGCAAACGCAGCAATGGGCCGATGTCAGCCTGAAGTTTCTCACACGACTCTGTCACGATTGGGCAGAAATCAGAACGGCCTTTGCCCTCGACCGAAATGAAAGCGATCCAGACGTATTGATTTCTGTCAAAGGCGGTCTTGCCGATACTCACCGCGGGGGACATTCAGTCTTCATTGCCAAATTCCGTTCGGGGTTTAGATTGGTTTACAAGCCGAAATCGCTCGGCGTAGATGGACATTTCCAGCAGCTCTTGCGGTGGCTGAACGCACGTGGCGCAACCCCGGAGTTTCCGACTCTAAAGGTAGTGGAGCGGACGGGGTATGGGTGGGTGGAGTTTACGAAGGCGTATTCGTGTGAGAAGGCAGAAGAAGTTCAGCGATTTTATCGCCGACAGGGTGGGTATCTCGCCCTGCTTTACCTGTTGGATGCGACGGATTTTCATGCAGGCAATTTAATCGCGTCGGGGGAATTCCCATTCCTGATTGATCTGGAAGCACTCTTGCATCCTCGACGCAGTCTCATTGGCGAAATGGATTCAGCCGAAGATCGTGCTCGACAAATGATGTCTCATTCCGTCCTCCATATCGGACTTTTGCCGGAGCGGTCGTGGAGTAATAATGAAAATGAGGGTGTAGACAATAGTGGGCTGGGAACCGTAGACCACCAACTCACACCTTATCCACAGCCTCACTGGGAAGAAACTGGAACGGATACGATGCATTTGGTTCGTAAACGCAGACTTGTACGGGTCGAGAAAAATCGCCCCCAACTGGCAGGCGTTGGGGTAAAAGTGGAGAAGTATCAAAACGAGATTCTGGCGGGATTCACCGAGACCTACTCACTGCTGCTGAAACATCAGGACGAATTGCTATCGGAAGACGGGCCGCTGAAATGCTTTGCCGAAGATGAAGTATCCGTCTTTCTACGTTCGATGCGTACCTATCGGCGCTTGCTACGTGAAAGCTATCACCCTGATGTCTTGCGCGATGCACTGGACCGGGATCGCTTGTTCGATTTGCTGTGGGTGGAGGTGCCAGACGATCCTGACCTGACGAAAGTCATTCAGGTTGAGCGCCATGATTTATTGTGCGGCGACATTCCTTTTTTCACAACGCGCCCGGCCTCGCGTGATCTCTGGATCAATGGGACTGAACGCCTTCCCGACTTCTTTGCCGAACCGAGCTTTTCGGTGGTTCAGCGACGCATTCGGCAGATGAGTCGGCAGGATTGCGAGCGGCAAGTGTATTTCATTGGTGCTTCTTTTGCGACGCTCCCCAATCAGAAAACCGCGATGCGGAAGACTCGCCCGGACGCCTCGCCCGCCACTCTCAACCGCGAACGTTTGCTTGCCGCCGCCCAGGCGATTGGTAACCGCCTGGAGGCCACTGCTATTGTCGGAATTGACGACGCTTCTTGGATTGGTCTGATGCAGGAACCTGGGCGCTCCTGGTTTATCAACACCCTGGGCTTTGATCTGGAAGCGGGATTACCCGGCGTGGTCTTGTTTCTTGCTTATCTGGGTGCAGCCACAAAACAGGAGCGGTATACCGCGCTGGCACAAAGCGCGCTGACCCGATTGCAACGCCAGATGGCGGAGCGGGGCGACGAAGTAGCGATGATTGGCGTGTTTGATGGGCTAGGCGGAGTGATTTACACGTTGACTCAACTTGGCATTCTCTGGCAACAACCAGACCTCATGGCTGAAGCCAAGGCCATCGTGGCGCAGTTGCCTGCTTCGATTGCAGAAGATGAAGACTTTGATCTTTACGGCGGCGCAGCAGGGTGTATTGCAGCACTGAACTGCCTAGCTCAGGTCACATCTTCCGCCGTTGTCGCACCCAGTGTCATCCAATGTGGCAATCACCTGCTCCGTCATCTACAACCAATTCTGGCCGGGGCTGAATGGCAGCCCAAAGTAGCGGGGCCAAAACCCTTCGCCGGCTTTCTTCATGGCATAGCAGGAATGGCGTGGGCCTTGTTGCAAGCGCACGCGCTAACCGGAGTTGAGCGGTTTCGCACCGGTGCGCTCAAAGCCTTGCAATATGAGCGGAGCCATCTGGACCAGGCAACTGTTGATTGGAAAGGGCTGGGAATCGCGCGGCTCAATTCGCTCTCAATGCTTGACGATGCGATGACACGCACCGAAATAAGGACGGCGCTTTCAATGACGCTGAAAAGCGGTTTCGGGCAAAATGATTCGTTGTTTTTTGGTGATGCAGGCAATTTAGAGCTTTTACTACAAGCGAGTCGCTGGTTGGAAACAAACGAATGGGAACCGCAAATACGCGCGGGGGCCGCTGTCATGCTCACCGCGATTGAGCAAACCGGGTGGTGGTGTGGAACGCCTCAGGCCGTTGAAACACCCGGATTATCGGCGGGTTTAGCGGGAATCGGCTACCAATTATTGCGCGTGGCGGAGCCGGACAGCATCCCATCAATTCTAAGCTTGGAACCACCAGTGAACGCTCGCGGAACGACAACAGAAAGGAGCAGGGATGGAGCAAGGGGAACCGAATCCAACGGCTAAGAAAAATAAACCGAGCTTGCGTGTTGTCTCGCCCCCGCTTTTCCGTGAAAGCGTTATAGAAGCCCAGCGAGAACAATCGCTGGGCAATGTCTTGCTCATCCAACCACTTTCCACACGGCTCCTGACGTTGGTGGCGCTGATGACCGCCATCAGTCTTGTAATCCTCACCTTTTGGGGAGCCTTTACGCGAAAGGAACGTGTCAAAGGATTTCTTGTGCCAACGCAGGGCTTAATTAAAGTCTATCCGCGCGAAACAGGCACAGTCATCGAAAGGCAAATTGCCGAAGGGGAACGCGTTGCCAAAGGTGATCCCCTCTTTGTCGTCGCGCTGGAACGTCCGCCGGGCGAAGCAGTCGAAGCACAATCCAGCGCCATTGCCCGATTGAAGGAGCGACAAATGAGTTTGGAGGGCGAGCTTCGGCAAATTGATCATCTAGCCGAAGTGGAAACCCAGTCCTTGCAACAACGCATTCGCGGCTTAGAGGCAGAACTCGCCCAGCTCAATCAGCAAATCAACATCCAGCAACGCCGCATCGCCGCATCGGAAGAGTCGCTGACACGTTACCGCAAGCTTCAGTCCGAAGGAATCGCTTCAGAAGAACAAGTCGCCGGAAAGCTAAAAGAATTACTGGAAGAACAAGGAAAACTTCAGGAACAACAACGCACACAGATTAGCCTGGCCCAGGAAAGCCAAACCTTGCGATCACAAATTCCTTCTGTCACTTTGAGGGCCAGGACCCAGCGCGCCGCATCGGAACGTAACCTCTCGGTGCTGGGCCAGGAACTGACCGAGTACACCTCAAGGCGGACATATATCGTGCGAGCGCCTGCGGACGGGGTGGCGACGGCGTTGCTTGCGGATCGGGGACATTCGGCCAATCCGAGCCAACCAATGGTTTCGCTCCTGCCGCTCAATGCCACGTTGGAAGCGCAGCTTCTTGTGCCTTCGCATTCCATTGGCTTCCTCGCGCGCGAACAAACCGTATCGGTGCGGCACGAAGCCTTCCCCTATCAAAGATTCGGAAGCCATCAGGGCCACATCGTCGAGATTTCCAAAACCCTCATTTTACCGGGTGAAACCGCTTTGCCTGTTCAGCTTCAGGAACCGGCCTATCGGGTGACGGTCAGGCTCGATTCGCAATCTGTCAAAGCCTACGGGCAGGAATTTCCGCTGCAAGCCGGGATGTTGCTGGATGCCGACATCTGGTTGGAACGTCGCAAGCTTTATGAGTGGGTGCTGGACCCAATCTACAGCGTGATGGGAAGGGTTTAAGGATGAACGCAACACTGAATTTCTCTGGCCGTCGGAAAACACCGCTGATCCTGCAAACCGAAGCCGCCGAATGTGGGCTGGCGTGCCTGGCAATGGTCGCTGGCACGCACGGCTATCGAACAGATTTGGCAATGTTACGCGGGCGATATTCCATTTCTCTCAAGGGAATGACGCTGACCCACCTCATCAACATTGCCGCGCAATTGAATCTGAACTCACGCCCGTTGCGGCTCGAAATGGAATCGCTCCATCGTCTTCGCTTGCCCGCCATTCTGCATTGGGATTTGAATCATTTTGTTGTTCTGACCGAAGTCAAACGGCACAAAGCCGTTATTCTTGATCCTAATGTAGGTCGCCGGGTTTTGAGTTACAGCGAAGTCTCAAAACATTTTACGGGCGTCGCGTTGGAACTGACTCCGAGCGAAAAGTTCGAGCGAAAAACCGAAGTGAGCCGCATCTCCATTCGGCAATTGATCGGTCAGATGCCCGGACTCAGTCGAACCTTATTCCAGCTTTTTCTGCTGGCGATGGTGGTGGAAATTTTCAGCATTGTCAGCCCGCTGTTTATGCAGTTGGTGCTGGATCACGCTGTCATTGCAGGGGATCGTGATCTGCTCACCGTTTTAGGGCTAGGCTTTTTGCTGCTGACCTTCATCAAAGTGGGCGTCACAGCATTGCGTTCCTGGGTGGCGCTCTACCTCAATACGACTTTGAATTTGCAAATGCTGTCGCGGCTCTTTTCTCATCTGCTGCAACTCCCGATGGCGTATTTCGCGCGGCGACATCTTGGCGACATTATCTCGCGCTTTGACTCGCTCGGTACAATTCGTCGCACCGTAACTACAACTTTTGTCGAGGTCATGCTTGATGGCATCATGGCAATTGCATTGGCGGTCATGATGTTTCTGTATAGTTGGAAACTCTCTCTGATCGTGATCGCGGCAACCGTATTTTATGGGGTTTTGCGCGCGATTCGATATGGCCCGTTGCGAGAATCCACAGAGGATCAAATCGTTTGCGCGGCCCGACAGGAAACCAATTTTCTGGAAACCTTGCGCGGCATGCAAAGCGTGAAGCTTTTCAATCGCCAGGAACAACGCACGGCTGGTTATCAGAATCTGGCGGTGGATACATTCAACGCCAACATTCGCATTCAAAAACTCAGAATGGTGTTTCAAGCCCTGAACGGCATGCTTTTCGGCGTAGAAAATATTGCCGTCATCTGGCTCGGTGCTACGCTCCTTTTGGAAGGCGGTTTTTCGGTCGGCATGCTGTTCGCCTTTATGTCTTACAAATCGCAGTTCACCAGCCGCATGTCGAGCGTGATTGACAATGCCATTGATTACAAAATGCTGGATGTTCATCGCGGACGTGTCGCCGACATCGCATTGTCTGAGCCTGAATCCGTACCTGTCGGAGGTATGGGTGCTTCGACAAACCTGCACGCCAGCATTGAGGTCCGCAACCTGAGCGTGCGCTATGCCGATTCTGAGCCATTCGTCTTACGCAATGTCAATTTGCGGATTGAGGAAGGCCAATCCATTGCGATTGTCGGGCCTTCAGGGTGCGGAAAAACGACTTTGCTGAAAGTGATGATGGGATTGCTCCCGCCGACCGAAGGCGAGGTATTGATTGGTGGCATTAATCTGCAACGATTGGGAGCCGCGCAATATCGCAATTTGATCGGCACAGTCATGCAGGACGATCACCTTTTCAGCGGCTCCATCGCTGACAATATTACGTTTTTTGACTCGCAACCGAATCTGGAGCGTGTCGAAACCTGCGCGCGTCTGGCCGCCATTCACGATGACATTTTAGAAATGCCGATGGGCTATCAAACCTTGGTGGGAGATATGGGAACCGTGCTTTCCGGTGGGCAAAAACAGCGCGTGTTGCTGGCGCGAGCCTTCTACAAAAAACCGCGCATCCTTTTGCTGGATGAAGCCACCAGCCATTTGGATGTCACGCGCGAACGCCAGGTCAGCGAGGCGATCAGTTACCTGCGCCTCACTCGTATAATTGTGGCGCATCGCCGCGAAACCATTGCGTCAGCCGACCGCATTTTCCGCTTGGGCGAAGAAACGCCTTCCCACCTGCGCATTGCCAAGTAACCAGGCACATCTTGCCTGCTTTGCCATTTCACTTCGGCATATCCATCGCAGGGTTCCTGGCAAAAAAGCCTGCTGGCATCAGCTTGAACCCGGCCTTGTGAACCGGCATCACGGGCCAGTCTTCGGGACGCGGAATATGCGTCACACCCATTGAATACCACAACACGACATCCTGATTTTCAATCGCGCGATTCCCTTTCGTCCATTTCGGCAAGCCGTCTCCGCCACGACTCTGATTGACGTAAAAGCCTGCTGAATTCATCTCATCCGGCACGTGCGGCGTCACCCATAAATGATGATTCATAAAACCAGCGCGCTTTCTGACGAATGAATTCAAGCCCGAATACGTCACGCTGTTTTCGCCAGTGACGAGCAAATAGCCGGTCGGTTGACCGAGTGAATTTTTGACCTGCGGGTTGATAATTTTCCAGCGGCGTGCTGAAGCCAGATTCAACTGTCGTTGGGCCTCGGCTTCGCGTTTGAAAACAGTCTCGTGCATTGCAAATGCGTTGTTGTGCGGATTGTTTTTTCCGGCAGGCAACGCCATCGTATTTTGCTCGACGACGCTGTTTGTGCCAGCCCCATCCACGTCAAAATCAAGGCGAAAGTTGAAGAAATGCTGGTGATGTACGGCTTCGATTCCGGGTGCCACCAGATGCCCATAATTGCTGTGGTTCGGATGTTCGCCCTCGGCTTTCGCCACGACGCCTTTGACCGACATCACGCCCGTCAATAAAACTTCCATTTCAAGCGTGCCATCCTGATGAAAGACCCAATTGAAGCCGTATTCATAATTGCCGACGTTCGCAAACGAAGACAGCACCAATTGCCGCGCACGCCGCGATTCGTTTCTATTCGTCAGATAATCCACGTGCTTCCACAACACGCCGCCATCGCGTTCGTACAAGGCCACAGCACGATTGCGCGTTTGTGGATTGCCGCGCTCCGTCGCCAGCATCGCAGACATCAGGATCGCGTTATCCGGCACATCGGTGTTCGCTTCAAGCGGCACAGCCAACGCCCCAACGCCGTATTCGCCTTCGTCAAACGCGTTGCGAATAAACCAACCCGCGCTCGGATCGCCGTACGGCACCACCATTTCAGACAAAGACCCGCGATACAAAATCGAGCGTAACTTGCCTTGATCTTCGTAACCGACGGTGTACAAAACCAAACCTTCACGCGGATGCAACGCATAACGGAAGCGCCAGTTTTGCCAACGCACTTCATTGCCACGAAGTTCAAAGCTCACACCATCAGGTTGCACAATCTGCAATGGTTTGGGCGCAGTGCGCAGCGGTGCATTCGATTCAGGATCAAGTTCAGCATTGGCGGCAGGAACAGGAACAACCCCTGTGTCCTCGACTTTCAGCACTTTCTTGTTCGTCAAATCAACATAGGCAATGACGCCTTCAATCGGGTGCGGGTACGCATTCTTACCTTTGCCGCGATAGAACGGAATCGCCCGCGATACTCGAATATTCGCTTCGTCAGAAAACCCGAACCAGCCAGCCGACCAACCATCCAATTGCACGTTGTTGTAATCCGTGATGCCGCGCTTTTGCATCGCCGCCTGAAATGCAGGATCGCCACGGACAACGGACATCACCAGCAAAAAATCCTCCTGCATAAACGATGGCTGCACGCCCTTGATTTCCTTCCACGAAAGAACGCGTTTGTTTTTGACATCCACAATCGCTTCGTGCGTTTGGTTGGCGGCGCGCTCGAACACGACGACAAAGGCCTCACGGCGAAAGGCCGCGCCGGGCTTGTAATTCAGCACTTCGGCCTTGGGTGGTTCGTGCAAAACCAGAGTCGAAAACCGGCTGCTGTCGGTCGCCTTATTGTCGGTTTTCAGGGTTTCGACCACAGTCGTGATTTCGTCTTTGCTGAGTGGATCAAGCGGATGCGCAAAATCGGATTGTGCCACGATTGGCGGGCTGAACAAGCAAGACAAGACAACGGCAACCAAGCCTGTTTTGACGAAACGAATGGCTCTCATTTTCACTCCTGTTTGATCTTGGAATCGTCGGGAGAGGAAATGATGCAACAACGTTTCGTCAAAACCAAATTACTGAAAGCGGGCGGGACGATTTACGCCCAAAATTCATCCCAGGCGGCGAGGTCAGCAAAATGATCCCAACCTTCGACGAATTGCCCATCGCGCACTTTCAGCACCAACACCAATTCGGTGTCAATCGTTTTACCATTTCTCTCCGCCGCCATCCGATCCAACATCACTACCTGGTCATCGCTGACGTACAGATTCAGCGATTCCACTTTGATGGTTCCATTCGTCAACTCAAACAGTTTCCCGAAATAGCCGAAGGTCGCAGCTTTGCCTTGATAGCTATTGGCGAGGATGCTTTTGCCCGGCACGTGAAAAACGACGTCGTCCGCGAAGACTTCGCCGAGCGTCGCCATATCGCCAGTGCGAAACGCTTCATACCCTTTTTTTGCCAACGTAACAAATGGATGTTCTGCCATATTTTTCTCCTCCTGATCGTGATTTTCATGTTGCTTGAATTACCGCCGGTCGAGCAATTCAATGAGTACTACGCAGCAAAAGTCAGCGTGGATTGAAGCCGGGTGGAATTTTGGAGAGGAAGAGTGAGAGGCTATTTGAAAAATTTAGCCCGCGAGTTAAGAACGGGGCACTACAGGTTCAAATCGTCCGCCTTGCAACAGACGATAGCGTTCATTACGCCACATCACTTCGCGCCCGACAAACCCGCCGACCCAGGATGCAGCACTGAGCAAATCTTGCAGCGGGATCAAGTAGGCGTTTCTGATCGCTAACGAATCGCCCATCAATTTGAAACCCAATTCATAAGCCAGCCAAAAGCGCACCGCTGCCACGATCAATAAAATCAGGCCGCTCCACCAATGCAGCGCAACAACCAATAACAATATCGCCCACGCCAGGCCATACGTGAAGCCTTGCCCAAGGTAGCCGGATGGACGCGAAAAACGTGAACTGCGATTCCAGCGCACGCGATGAGTAAAGCTTTTCTGAAAGCCCATCGCCGTCGCGTGATGATTGATGATGTGCGTAGACAACGCCACTTTTTGCCCCGCTTCCGCCGTCCATTGGCCGAGCACAAAATCATCCGCCAGATAATCCGCCATCCGCGCAAAACCACCGATTTCATTGAGTGTTGAGGCGCGAATCGCCATCGAAGGGCCGAGTGTGAAGTGCATCCCTTCCAATCGTTCCGCGACCACCACGCCCGCCATAAATTCGGTGCTCATGCCTAACGCTTCGAGCGTTGACCAGACATCCGCGCCCGCAATGCCACGATATAAATTCGTCACCGCGCCGACCGTTGGATCAGCAAAGCAACGCGCCATGTCGCGCAAATAATCGGGCGCAACCGAAGCGTCACTGTCAGTAATGACCAGCAATTCGCCTTTTGACTGCTCGGCCATTTTTTCCATGCTGAAGACTTTGGCGTTCGCGTACGGTGGCTCACCCGTCAAAATCATTTGCGTGGAGATGTGCGGATATTTTGCCGTTAACTCGTTCACAACCTGCACCGCCGGATCGCTGATGTGCCGCACGGCAAAGAGGATTTCAAAGGAAGGGTAGTCCTGGCGAAAGAAACTTTCGAGATGCGATTCCAATTCCGGGTCAGCGCCGCACAACGGTTTGATGAGTGAAACCAACGGCAGCGATTGCGCCACAGGCAATGGCTTTCGCAGGCGTAAGCGGCGCACGGAATCAATCGCCAGCAAGTAATACGCCAACCCGCCGAGCGTCATCACACCCAATAAAATCAGTACCGCGAAATAAATCCAGAGCATAGTTTCCCGTTGTCACTTGTTCGGAAAAAGCGGTGAGATTTCTACGTTGGATTGCGAGTGTTGTCAAATGCGCGGCGCGCAGCGTTGTGCCGAAGGCGGAGCGTGCTACAATGTGCCGCAGCCAATAGCAGTTCAAGCACAAGCAGGAGACACAAGCCATGCGCGGCACGCTCAGCGATCAGTTCCGAGGCAAACATCCGTTTTTCTGGGTAGTCATCATCGCTGCGGTGTATGCCGCGTGCGTCTGGTTGTTCACGGCGGCAATGGTCTATAAGTATGCGGGGTTATCAAAGTCCGGCTATGGCCTGGAACGAAATTTGACCATCACTCGTGTTTATCCAGAAGGGCCAGCCGCAGGCAAGCTGCAAGTCGGCGATGTCATTCGTGCCATTAACAGGCAACCTGCCACATTTGAAAGTCTCGTCGAAAACGTAAGCTTGAAGCCAGTTGGCTCAACCTATACGCTGGAAGTTGAGCGCAACGGAACACGACAACAGGTTGAATTACAACTGCGGTTGTATGTTGCGCCAGACGCGGCAGACACACAGCGGATAGTTGGCCTCTTTAGCCTGCTCTCCTTCTGCGCGTTTCTCATTGCCATCCTAGCGGGATTGCTCAGACCAGCGGACGCAACGGTACGGCTCTTCTTTGCGGCCTTTTTTCTGATCGGTTTAGGTATCCCTAGTTTGCGGCAGGTTTTTCAGCTTCTCAATGAGACCGAGGCACTGCTCTCGAATGTTGTGTTCATGTTGCTGGGGAGCGCGTTTTTTCCCATCCCTGTCATGTTTCACTTTTTTCTCCGATTCCCGCCGGGACTTCCGGTCAGCCGATTTTGGGAAATGGTGAAATGGGCGTTATATGCAGCGGCGATTCCTCTTCACGTAATTATGACGTGGGCTTTTTGGGCAGGCAGGGCAGTCCTACTATTTATTCCCTTCATGAGCCTATTCATGATTGGTGGGGGCATCGCCCTCGTGATGGTCTTAATTCGGAATTATCGGTTAACGAAGGAGCCTCATCAAAAGCAACGAATCAAATGGATCGTCAGTAGCAATTTGACCGTGCTATTTTTCTTTCTTCTCCTAATTCTTTTTGAGGCAGTGATCTGGCCCCAATTGTTTAGCAGATCAAATGCCATCGCAGTGATGATAGATCGCGTGCTACTTTACCTGAGTCACATGATCTTGTTAGGCAGCTTTGTTGCGTGGGCATATGCGATCCTCAAACATCGCGTGCTCGACATCAACGTCGTCATTCGTCGCAGCCTGCGCTACCTGCTCGCCTCGCGCGGCTTCATCCTCATTGAAGCATTGCTCGCCTTTGCGCTGCTCAGTTTCATCTTTGCCGGACGCCTCGGCGCGTGGCTGGATCGCTTTGGCAGCAACACGCGCACGCTCATCACGATTCTCGGTACAGTGTTGATGGTGCTGGGATTGCAAAGCGTCAATCGTAGAATTCGCCCGCTGATTGATCGTCGCTTCTTTCGAGATGCCTACGACGCACAGCAGATTTTGACCGAACTGACTTCCTCATTGCGCGCGACGACGAATGTGAATCAGGTGCTGGAACTCACCAGCGCAAAGATTCAGCAGGCGTTGTATGCGGCGAATGTGACGATCTTTTTGCGCAACGGGCAGCACGATTTTCAGAGCGCGGTGTCGAGTGATTATCTCGAACGCGAGAAGTCTTCACAGTCCATCACGCGCGATCTGCATTTGCCCGACGAAGCGTTTGTCGTACAGCGTGTTCACGATTCATCGCAACCTGCTGAAATTGATTGGGATGATCCGTATTCGCCGGTCGCTACACAATTGGCGGCGATGGCGCAGGGCGATGCGGCGGCGCAGCAGGAATTCGACACGCTGCGAACATTGAAAACAAACCTCATCTTACCACTGGCGGCGAAAGACGAATTGCTGGGCGTGTTGGCGTTGGGACCGCGTGCAGGCGATTTGCCATACTCGCGCGAAGACAAGCGGATGCTGATGAACGTCGCAGGGCAAACAGCGATGGCGCTCGAAAATTCGCGTTTGATCGAACAGAAAATCGAGATCGAAGCCGAACACAATCGCAAGACGCAGGAACTGGAAGAAGCGCGGCGATTGCAACTCTCGATGCTTCCGAAAGGTAACCTGAAATTGGAGCGCGTCGAGATCACTGGCGCGATGCGCACCGCGACCGAAGTGGGCGGCGATTATTACGATTTTCTGCCGCTGCCGGATGGTCGCTATTGCGTGGTAATTGGCGATGCGACGGGACACGGAATGAGCGCGGGGCTGATTGTCGGGATGGTGAAAATGGGCTTGACGAGCCGTTTGCAAGCGCAGCCCCAAATACAAACGACGCTACAACCAATGATCGAAGACTTGAACACCGCGCTGAAGCAATCGCTGACGCATCGCGGCGTCGGGATGTGTTTGGGCGCGACGATCATTGATCCGGTGACATTGCAGGTCGAATTAAGTTCAAACGGCATGCCATTCCCGTATCACTTTGCGCAGGGAAATTTGCGCGCAATTGAGTTACAAGCGCAACCGCTCGGCTTTCTCAAACGAGTGAACGTGCCAACGGCAACATTGCAATTGCAGCCGGGCGACGCCTTGATTTGGGTGAGCGATGGATTTGAAGAACGGATGAATGCGGATGGAGAGATTTGGAGCACAGAGCAGGTGGCATCGGCGTTGCGCGAGATTTGCCAGCGCGAAGCATCGGGCGAAGCGATTGCGCGCGAACTGATGGCGGCGTGTGATCGCGTGTCAGACGGGCGTGGCAATGATGATGATATGACGATTGTCGTGGTGAAGACAGGAACGTAGTAGCAATTTATTTGCTGTTTTATTTGCTTCCAAAACAAGCAAATGAATTCGCTACTACCTGAAGATCACTCGTACCGCAAACACTCGATAGGATCAAGGCGCGAGGCCTTGCGCGCAGGCCAGACGCCAAAGATCAAACCAATCGCTATCGAAACGGTTACGCCTGTCACGACCGCCCACAATGGAATCGCTGCCGGAATTGAGGGGATGAAAAACATCAAAATGTAGCTCACGCCTATCGCCAACAAAACGCCCAGAATCCCGCCCAGAAAGGTCAGCGTCATCGCTTCAAACAAGAACTGATTGACGATGTCACGGCGCTTGGCTCCAATGGCTTTGCGAACGCCAATTTCGCGGGTGCGCTCCGTCACACTGACCAGCATAATATTCATCACACCGATGCCCCCGACCAATAAACCAACCGCAGAAATCGCGATGGCGATCAAACCGACGCCTTTCGTGATGCCATCGAATTGCTCAATCATTTTGTCGGCGGTGCTGATGTCAAAGTTGTTTGGCTGATTGTATTGCACGTTGCGCGTACGCCGTAATGAAGCCTCGACCTGATCGAGAGCCTCGCGCATTTGCCCGGTTTTGGCGCGCATCATCAGCATCATCCAGCTTTGTGGCTGAAGCTTGCGCCCGGTCTCAAAGGGAATATAGACGGCGCTATCTTCCTCGCTTTCCCCAAAAAAGCTCGCCTTGCGTTTTTCCAAGACCCCAATCACCTCAAACGGTTTGCCCAACCATTCGACCTGTGAGCCGGCAATGTTGGCTTGATTGGGAAACAGCGCGTGCGCCACATTCACGCCGATAACCATGACGTCACGTTTATGCTCGTCGTCGGTTTCGTTGATAAAGCGACCTTCGGCTAAAGAGATGTTGGCAACCTGCGCGTGTTCAGGGGAAACGCCCTGAATATCGCCTTCCTTGTACGCCAAACCGCGAAACTTGATCGTGTGATCCACACGCCACAAGAAGGCGGACTTGGAAACAGATTCAATGGCATCGGCCTGCTGCCGGATGGCTTCGGCATCTTCAAGGCTCAAGGGCTTGCGCTGAAATTCGCTGCGATCTCGATTGCCAAGACGCGGGCCGGTCGAAAGGTGAAATGCGTAGATGTTGTTGGTGCCGTACTCTTCGACAATGGAAACGATGCTGTTGCGCATTCCGGTGAGAATCGAAGCAATTGCCACGACGGTCATGACCCCAATCACAATTCCCAGCACCGTCAAAAAGCTGCGGAATTTGTGCGCCTGAATTGTTTGCATTGCCATCTTGATCGTTTCGAGAGGCAAGAGATTGGTCAGCCAGGAAAAACGTGATTTGCGTTCGGGCTGCGACAGGGAAACAGGTAAATGCTCAACGTTTTGCATAAAATATCAGGCCCGCGCTTTTGTGTGCGCTCGCAGTGATGAGGTCGGTTTGCAATAGAATGTCCGGTAAATCTTCCGGTTGCCGCCGATTGCCCTAGCTCTTGGTTAAGGCAACAATGGGATCAAGCCGCGCCGCTTTCCACGCCGGGTAAATGCCCGCAATCATGCCGACACCGCCAGACACAAGTAACGCCAATAAAATGTAGCCCAAGGTAATCGTCATCGGCAGCGGCGTGGTGTTCGTGATCACCCACGAAAGCCCGGCGGCCAACAACAAACCAAACAGACCACCAATCGCCGACAACAACGACGATTCAATCAGGAATTGCAAAAGGATTTGTTTTGCGCGTGCTCCGAGGGCCTTGCGCAAGCCGATTTCAAACGTCCGCTCGGTCACACTGACCAGCATAATATTCATGACGACAATGCCACCAACAACCAGTGACAACAGAGTAATCGGCGTCACGACCATCGCAATCGTGCCAGTGAATTGATCTACTTGATTATTAACTTCTTCGACGTTGACCAGACCAAAATCATCGTCTTCATCGCCGATCAACTTGTGGCGATTGCGCATGGCGAGACGGGCTTCTTCGATGGATTGTTGCAGGCGCTCCCGATTGGAGGCCTTGCCGTGTAATTGCAGGCTTTGCCGCCGCCCCCAAATATGCCCAAAGGTCGTGATTGGAAGGTACAAATGATTGTCCATCGAATCGCCAAACATCGAGCCACGCTTCGCCTCAACACCAACAATTTTCAGCGGCAGGCCGCCTACTTTGAGTTCCTGTCCGATGGGATCAATGCCCTGAAAAAACTTTTCGCGGAGGTCATTGCCGATCACGACAACCAATGAAGAATGCTCAACTTCGTTTTGCGACAAGAAGCGGCCTTCGGCGATGTCTTTGTTTTCGATTTCGACCATGTTCGCGGTCACACCGGCAACGCGCGTCCCAAAGACTTCCACGCCTTTGTGATTCAGGTTTTGCTGTGTATTGACCTGCGCACCGACTTCAGCGCACGTGGGGCAGCTTCGGCTTAAATACTCATAATCATCCCAGTAGATACGCTTATTGCGCCGATCCATTTTCTCCCATTGCTCCTGCGTCATCCGTCCATTAAAGGCAATCCGCGCCATCATAAAGTGATTCACACCCAGCATCTTTGACACGGCTGTCAGAACATAGGTATTGAAACCACTTATCGAAGCGCCCACGACAACCACCGAAGCAACACCGATAATGATGCCGATGAGCGTTAAGAAAGCGCGTAATTTATGCGCGAAAATGGATTGCACCGCCAGTTTGAAGGCGTCCCAATAAAACGAAACGTAATAGTGCATAAAATCAAACTGTGTGATAACAAGTCGTGGGCATCAGGTAATAAGACATCATCTGAAACCCACGACAACCTATTCGAAGGATTCTCGTCGCAACTTACGCAGCATAAAGAGAGAAGGTTCCCAAGAATTGCTGCTTGAATGGAAAGACGGCTGAGAACGCAAAGTATTAACAAGCAGGAAGCAGTTTTCTTATTTTTTCAGCGCAGCCTGAACCGCTTGATTGCGCGCCAGATTCCACGAGCGCCAATCGGTTCGTTGATATTGTTCGGCGGCAAACCGCAGGCGATCCACGATGATCTTCTGCGCTTCCACTGAGCCAACGCCCACGCCTTCTGCTAAGGCTGGAATCGAATCGGCACTGAGCGATGCGGTGTATGTCGCATCAAAGGCTTTGCCCTCTTTCGCACGTTGCAAATTGACGCGGACAATCAAATGATCGGGGTTCACAAGATGTAATCCGGCAATCATCGCCAGACCCGTCATGATTGCCCCAAAGGCGAATCGTTGCCGTTGCCCGCGCAAGACAGTCGCGGCAAACCACAAAAATACGATTCCCAACCAGCCCATAAATGCCATGGTGTAAACGCGCAGTTCCGTCAATCCGCATTCGCCCTGATAGAGCCGCATACGCTGCATCGCAGACAACATAATCACAGACAACAACGCCAGCTTAATCCCGGCCAGCACGCGAAAAATCAGTTCGTGCTTAGGGTTGTCTTTGCGCAATAACCAATGGAGTCCGAGCAACAACGGCAGCACTAACACCGACACCCACACCAACTCGAAAAATCCGTGCCGCGCATATTCGGCATATTCAAAACCACGCCCATTCGGGATGTTCACTTTTCCGCCAAAGAAATAGCGGAATTGCACAGCGACGAAGGCGGCAAACAGGAAATTTAAAAGGCTGAGGACAGTAGCAGTTTCGACAATGCCGAGCGAAAGCGATTCGGGGCGAGTCGCGTTGGCATTCATGATTTCAGATTTGACGAATGTCCAACGTAAAAAACCCGCCGTGAGCCACGCAAACAGAGCTGTTAACAAAACGTGAGTGAAGACGGAAAACCCGTCAATATTGAAGGTACGCGCGATGATATTTTCAAAAACAGCATCCGCAGCAACGAACAATCCGCCAAAAATCACCAATAACGGCGCGGCGATGGCAAGCCCACGCCCAATCTCCAACGCTTTTTTGGACCAGCCATCACGCGGCAATTCTTTCCAGGCAATGTCACTGAAAATCAAAAAAATTGGCCCAAAGGTGGAGATGAAAACTCCCGTAACAAAGTGTTGCAGATAATCGCTCACCCCTGCCACCAACAATTGCCCACTGCGCGCACGCATCGCAACCATCATCGCAATCAACAGCAACGCCAATAACGACAGGGCATTCAGCGTGATCGAATCGCGCCAGGCAAAAGTCCCTGCGAAAAATATGGCAGGGACGACAAGCCAGTTTGCCCGGCCCAATAATTGTGGTTGATGTTGACGGACCAGAGTAATGATTGCGGCAGCGACAATCGTCACCCAAATTCCAATGTTCACGCCCCACGGTGTCGCACGCAGCAACATATTGCCGGAAACACCGGCCAGCAAAGCGGCGGCTAACAAATGAAGGCCAAGCCGTGTTTGCGCGGTCATCACGGGCGGCAATGGTTCAGCTTGTTTCTCTGTATGTCGCTGAAAATCGTACGGCAATTCTTCCGGTACGAGTGACGATTGATAGGCTTCCGGTTGATCGTTGACGAGTTCCTGCATAGCAACTCCTATTGATGGCCTAAAATAGAAAGCGAAACTGTCCGTTGCCGCGCGCCGTCAAGTTCCACCAAGAACACACGTTGCCAGCGTCCGAGATCAAGCTCGCCGTTGATGAGGTTGAGGGTTTCCGATGACCGTAAAAACAGGGCTTTGCAATGTGCATGCCCATTAGGTCGTTCGTCGGGTGTCAGGTTTTCAGTGCGAATATCGAAGTCATCGTGTTTGTACGAAACGGTGCGCGGTGCGGCGCGTTCCAAAGATTTTTTCAAGTCGTCGAGCAATAATGGCTCGTTTTCATT
>JAEUQN010000136.1 GCA_016789725.1 Blastocatellia bacterium
AGCTGTAATGGCTATCGTGATTTGTCGTGTCGCAGGTTGCAAAGCGTTGGGAAAGGCTTCGACAAAGGAATGATATGCGCGCGCTACGCCCAACAGCCCGGATTTCGCGGCGGATTTTATGACAGGGTGTTCGTCCAGATACTCAATGACTGAGTTACGGATGTGCATACATTTGCCTCTTCAGTTGAGTCCGGTTGAGCCGAAATACTTATGTTTCGGCGCTAAAGTGTATCGAGCAATCGCCACCTAAAGTGACTCGGCGTGATAAATAATTGAAGTGAAACTCAGTTGCCGGCTGGGTCAATCCGCGAGGAACGGGATGCTATCAGGCCGCGAACAGTAGCGAACATCGTGATGCTATCAACTTTGTTCGCTACCGTTCGTGGCACCGTGTTACTGCCTGTTAATGGGAATCACGCGTCACTACTGTTCCGCTTTTACCGACCAGAAAATCAAGGTCTGCACCTTTGTCCGCGCCCATCACGTGGTCTACATACAACTTGTAATAGCCGCGTTCCGCTGGCGGCAATTCGGGCGTCCATCCTTCTCGCCGACGCGCTAACTCTTCATCGCTTACGTCCAGATGCAAGCGACGCGCTTCGACGTCGAGTTCAATGAAATCGCCGTTCTGCACGAATGCCAAGGTGCCGCCCGCCGCCGTTTCCGGCGAAACGTGCAAGACGACAGTGCCATACGCCGTGCCGCTCATGCGCGCATCTGAAATGCGCACCATATCGGTGATGCCTTGGCGCAAGACCTTCGGCGGTAGCGGCATGTTTCCGACTTCCGGCATTCCCGGATAACCTTTCGGGCCGCAGTTTTTCAGCACTAAAATACAGGTTTCGTCTACATCTAAAGCCTCGTCGTTGATGCGCTCGTGAAAGTCTTCGATGCTCTCAAACACAACGGCGCGTCCGCGGTGCTTCATCAATTCGGGCGTCGCCGCCGATGGTTTCAGGACTGCCCCGTTCGGACAAAGATTGCCGTGCAACACCGCAATGCCGCCTTCGGATTTGAAGGGATGATCGAAGGGGAAAATGACGTCGCGGCTGAAGCATTCGGCGTTCGCTACGTTCTCGCCGATGGTTTTGCCGCTGACAGTCAAGGCGTTTTTATGAATCAAATCGCCGAGTTCGCGGATGATAACCGGCAGCCCGCCCGCGTAATAAAAATCTTCCATCAGGAATTGTCCCGATGGTTGGAGATTCAATAAACACGGCACTTCCCTGCCCAGCTTGTCCCAATCTTCGAGCGAGAATTCGATGCCAAGCCGCCCCGCAATCGCCAGCAAATGAATCACGGCATTCGTCGAACCACCAATTGCGCCGTTCACGCGCACCGCATTTTCAAAGGCTTCGCGCGTCAGGATTTTCGAGATCGCCACGTCTTCGTGAACCAGTTCGACAATGCGTCGCCCAGCCATGTGTGCGAGCGCGTAGCGGCGCGAATCTACCGCCGGAATCGCCGCGTTCGTCGGCAAGCCAATGCCCAATGCCTCAACCATGCTCGCCATCGTCGAAGCCGTCCCCATCGTCATGCAATGCCCAGCGGAACGGCTCATGCACGCTTCGGCAGAAAAGAATTCTTCGGGCGTCATGCGACCGCCGCGCATCTCTTCGCTGAATTGCCACACGGCTGTACCCGAACCGATTTCCTGACCACGATACTTGCCGTTCAGCATCGGGCCGCCGCTTACAAAAATCGCCGGGATGTCACAACTCGCCGCGCCCATCAACAAGGCAGGCGTGGTTTTGTCACAACCGCCCAGCAGCACGACGCCATCAATCGGATTGCCGCGAATCGCTTCTTCAACGTCCATGCTCGCCAGATTGCGAAACAACATCGCGGTTGGACGCATCAATGTTTCGCCCGTTGACAACACGGGGAATTCCAGCGGAAAGCCGCCCATTTCCCACACACCGCGCTTGACGCGGTCGGCAATGTCCCGGAAATGCGCGTTGCAGGGGGTGAGTTCTGACCACGTGTTGCAAATGCCGATGACCGGACGACCGTCAAACACGTGGTCGGGGACGCCCTGATTCTTCATCCAGCTTCGATAAATAAAACCAGCTTTGTCCATCTTGCCAAACCAAGTTTGGCTGCGGAGTTTTTTCTTCTCTGCCATTAACAAACCTTTCTGAAATGTGAATTCGAGGAACGCGACTATCTTGCATCAGGTCAGACCAAGTAGGCAAATCCATTTGTGGGAAACCACATTGCAGGGCTGCTGTCATCCGTGATTTGTGCTGTTGTGCTTCCGGTATTGGCGGAAGTTCAAATCGCCGATACTGCGCCGCGATGACGAACGAAGCGTGCCATCAACTCAACGATCACAGAAGGCCAATGAGGGTTGGGCGCACCATCCATTGCACGTTTCTCGTCATCGCCGTGTTGATGCTTGGAATCGAGGCGCGCTGCGACAGCCTGATGAAATCACAGCGCATCGAGAACCCAACCGGCTTACAGAAGTTTTACGAATCGCTGCATCGCACCGAACAGCAATTGCCCGATGCCTTCACACGCATCATCCACTACGGCGATTCACACGTCGCGGCAGATTGGTTGACAGGCAAATTGCGCCGCAACTTTCAGTACGATTTTGGCGTGGAGTTTGTGGCCTATGAAGCCAAAGGCATCAACGGCGCACGTGCGACGAAACCGCTCGGCTGGAATTGGGATGCCATCGCCGAACGCTTTCTCAATGATCAACCCGCGCTGATCGTTATTGCCTATGGCAGCAACGAAGTCGGCGACGCGGACTTAGATTTGGACAAATACAAAACCCAGTTCGAGACGCTTCTGCAACACTGCAAAGAAGCTGCGCCGGACGCGTCATTATTGGTCATCGCGCCGCCTGACCGCGCGGTTTACGCACGCGGCAGATGGCGCACGATCCCGATTTTACCGGCGCTGATTGACACCCAACGCGAAGCCGCCATCAACGAAGGGGCCGCGTTTTGGAATCAATTTTCCGCGATGGGCGGCGCAACCTCCATTAATCGCTGGGCCAATTTATCACCCAAACTCGCACAAAAAGATCGCGTGCATTTGACGCTCGCGGGTTACGAATTAATCGCCGATGCCCTGTACAACGAACTGATGCACGAATACGAAAGCTATCAACAACGAATTACCAAAGACTGAGGCTATGCCATTCACGACCACACCCTATTTCATATTTTTGATTGCCGTCTTCTTCGCCTTTTGGTTGACGAAACCCAAATGGCGGATTGGCCTGATCCTTCTCGCCAGCACTTTTTTCTATGCGCAGGCGGGCAGCAAAGCTCTGATTTTATTGGCGGCCATTGCACTCTCGGACTTTTACCTCGCGCGCTTGATTCACCGCAGCGACCAACCGCGCACGCGCAAATTGTTCCTGCTCACTTCCCTGTTCCTGGATGTCGGTACGCTGTTCTTTTTCAAGTACGCAGGCTTTTTCAATTTGAATGTGATCGTGCCGCTCGGCTTATCGTTCTTCCTCTTTCAATCCATCGCGTATGTCGTGGACGTGTACCGCAAGGCGACAGAGCCAGCACAAAGCCTGCTCGAATATTTCGCCTTTCTATCGTTCTTTCCGAGCATCGTCGCCGGCCCGATCAATCGCGCGAAACAGTTGTTGCCACAGCTTCGCAACAGCGTGCCGCTGACGGCGGAGCAAGGCGGAGCCGCGTTGTTCCTGATTGCGATTGGCCTCATCAAAAAGATTGCGATTGCCGATTATCTGCGCACGAATTTCGTAGACCGTGTGTTTGATTTCCCCGAACGCTTTTCGTCGCTTGAGATGCTCGCCGCGATTTACGGCTATGCGATGCAGATTTACGCCGACTTTTCCGGCTACAGCGATATTGCGATTGGTTCGGCCTTGCTGCTCGGCATTATGTTGCCGATGAATTTCAATGCGCCGTATCGCGCACAGGATTTGCCCGAATTCTGGAGACGCTGGCACATCACGCTTTCGACGTGGCTACGCGATTATGTGTTCTTTTCGATTACGTCGTTGCGCAAACGAAGCGTTGTTCTGATGTACGTCGGTCTGATCGTCACGATGCTGATTGGCGGCATCTGGCACGGCGCAGCTTGGACGTTTGTGATGTGGGGTTTGTTGCACGGCGTCGGCTTAGCCGTTGTGCGCGGGTTTGAGATGCTGCGCAAACGCTTTGGATGGCAAATACCGAATTCATTTTGGAGCAGTATTGGCGCGGTGTTCGTGACGTTTCACTTCGTTTGCCTGACGTGGATTTTCTTTCGTGCCGACAGCTTTTCGCAAGCGTTCGCCATCTTTCGTTCTCTCGGCACATTCACGACAAATACCGAGAATTTGCCACTACCGATTTTGCTCATCATCGCATTGACCTTCGCTGCGCAGTGGTTGCCGGACAATTGGTGGAGCCGGATGCAACGCTTGTTCGCGTGGCTTCCGGCTCCGGTGCAAGCGGTGTTGTTGGCAGGATTGGCGATGGGGTTGTACCTGATTGCGAGCAGCGATGTTGTGCCGTTTATCTACGCGAGGTTTTGAAGGCAATGTCTCTAGCTAACAACACACTAAGTCCACATCACCAAGCAGAACGCCTTTTCACCTGCTTGATCATACTGCTCGTAACATCAGCCTTTTGTTTTCGTGTAAATGGTCAACCCAAAACAGTGACGTCTGAGGAATATGCTATTTACTCGGCAATCCTACGTGCGACAGATATGTCCACAATAATGAATCGGAAAAGAGAATTTCCAGGAGAAGGAAAGTGGGGCGGACGGTTTGTAATTCAAACCACGACAAGTGGCCCCATCAATGATAATTACTCAAAGCAAGGCTATCTTTGTAATGATTGGTTTCCATCCCGTAGGCTTAGGCCAGTATTTGATAATCTATTGGCGAATAATCAGCAGACGTATTCTCTTCATAGAAACTTCAGCATAACAAATCAATACACAATGCTGAGCACAAGGCATTTTGCGAACTTTTTCAAAACCGAAGGGCCATTTGTTGGCTACGAAAACTTCCATAAAAAATATGGTCAACGGTCTGCGTATTACACACTTTCAAGAGTTGGATTTAATCCCCAAAAGACCAAAGCGTTAGTTTATGTCTTTGAAAGAAGCACACCTATTAGCGCGTTTTCTCGATTCATTCAACTAAACAAGATACGAGGGAAATGGAGTGTAGCAAAAGAATTTGGATGCTGATTTCCCTGCTCAATAGGATGATTTATGCATTTACTTCGACAAAAAACTACACACACTTTTGCGTGTCTGATGACTCTTTCGCTTTTGCCATTTGTCATCCCAAGTTTGCAACGCTGGCGCATCACGCTGCCGCAAGCCGCAAGCACACAAGCCCCGGCGCAAGCGACTGTCTCAACTTCGCCGATGATTACCGAATCGGGTCCCGGCGAAATCGAAGACGCTTCTGGCAAAGCGTTGCAACCGTTCTTCGCCGCGCTGCGCAAAACCGAAACCAGCAATCACATCACGCGCATCAGTCATTACGGCGATTCGCCGATCACGGGCGATCTGATTACTTCGACTGTGCGGCGCACATTGCAATTGCGGTTTGGCGATGCGGGGCACGGCTTCATTTTGGCGGCGAAGCCGTGGGCTTGGTACGGGCACATCGGCGTCAATCATTCGGTCAGCAGCGGTTGGCAGAGCGAGCCGATGTTTATTGGCAAAGGCGATCATCGCTATGGCTTCGGCGGCGCAACGTTCACGACCCGTGCGGCAGGCGTCACAGCCAGCTTCAGTACGGTTGACAAAGGCGAAGTGGGCAAGAGCGTTTCGGCTTTTGACATTTACTTTCTCGCGCAACCGGGCGGCGGCGAATTTGATGTAGAAGTGGATGGGCAGCGGCAAGCTCGCGTGACAACCGCGAGCAACGAAACACGCTCCGGCTTCCATCGCGTGAACATGGCGGCGGGTGAGCACTTGCTGACGTTGCGCACCGTCGGCAATGGTGAAGTGCGGTTGTTCGGGGTCGTGCTCGAATCTGGCGCGCGCGGTGTGCAATACGATTCGCTGGGCGTAAATGGTGCATTTGTTGGTTTGCTCAATCGCTATCAGGACGAAGCGACTTGGGCCGAGCAGTTGCAACGGCGCAAGCCTGATTTGGTCATCCTCGCGTATGGCGCGAATGAAAGTGAATACGAAAACTGGCCGATGGAGCAGTACGAAAAAGACACGCGCGAGGTTGTGCGACGAATTCGAGCCGCTTTGCCGAACGCTTCGATTCTGTTCGTCGGCCCGATGGATCGCGGCAAACGTGGCGCAGGCGCAGCCATCGTCACACGTCCGACCATTCCCAAGTTGATCGAAGCGCAACGTCGTTTGGCGGCGGAATTGGGCTGCGCGTTCTTTGATACATTCACGGCAATGGGCGGCGAAGGCACCGTCGCTCGCTGGTACGAAGCGAAGCCGAAATTGATGACGAGCGATTTGACGCATCCGACGTGGCAAGGCTCGGAAATTGTTGGCTCGCTCATTCACGATGCGCTTTTGCGGGCGTATGAAAAACGGCGCGGAGCAACAACGCTGGCGCAAAAATAGGACGGATAGGAGAAATAGGACAGATGCGACAGATTTCTTTTTCGGCATTCGTCTCATACGTCCTATTCCTCTCATCAGCCCCAAATCACAATCACCGAAAGGACAAACTTTATGCTTTCACCATCCATCACCAATTACTTGCAACAAGCCGCACGAGAAGCACGCACCGAAATGCCGGAGCGCACGACGTCCTTATTTGACGCGGGTCTGCTCGATTCGTTCTCGCTCGTCGAATTCGTTTCGCTGCTTGAAGAAGAATACGGCGTGCGCGTCAGCGATGCCGAATTGAAACCGAGCAACTTCGACACGATTGCCAAAATCGAAGCCTTTGTCTCGCAAACGAAAGTGGCGGATTTATGAGTTGTTACATCACCGCTTGCGGCGCAGCATTGCCGAAACGAATCGTGACGAACGTCAAACTTGCGCCACAACTCGGCGTTGCGCCCGAATGGATCGAAGCAAACTCCGGCGTCCGAGAACGGCGCTGGGTCGAGGCGAATCAATCGGCTTCGGATTTGGCAGCAGCGGCGGTGCGCGACGCATTGTCAAAAGCAGGTCTGCCAGCCAATGCAATTGATTACCTGATCGGTGGCACGCTGTCGCCCGATTACCAGGTGCCGGGCATCGCGCCGCTGGTACAACGCAAACTGGAAAGCTGTCGCAAGATTCCGGCCTTGGACGTACGTGTCGGTTGCACAGCGTTGTTGTATAGCCTGCAAATTGCGCGCGGGTTGATTGCTTCCAACGCGGCAGACACCGTCGCTTGCTTTGGCGCAGAAGCACAATCAAAAGGGCTTGACCTCAACCCACGTTCGGCGGAATTGAGCATGCTGTTTGGGGATGGAGCTGGCGCAATCCTCGTCGGCAAGCAACCTGGATCAAACCTCGCATTACGTGTGGATGACGTGCTGTTAGCAACCGATGGCAGCTTTGCGGAAGAGCTTGGGTTGCGAGCGCCGGGAACAGGCAATGGGGCGCATTGGTTACACGGCGAGCCATCATTGTTTCTGCCGAACATGAATGGCCGCACCGTGATTTTGCACGCCGTCAGAAAGTTGACAGAGGCAACCCATGAACTCCTCACCCGCCATCAACTTTCGCTCAATCAGATTGATTGGATCGTGCCACATCAGGCAAACCTGAATTTGCTGCGAGCACTCGGCAAAAAGCTGGAAGTGGATGAAAACCGCGTCGTCGTCAATCTGGATCGTTACGGTAACACGAGCGGCGCAGCGGCGTTTTTAGCCTTGCACGATGTGCGACCATTCTTGAAGCCCGGCGCACGAATCCTGATCGTAGCCTTTGGCGCGGGGTTCACGTGGGGCGCGGCATTGCTTACCAATCACGCCCCCAAGGATATGTAAAAGACATGCTCAAATTTAACCTATTAAAGTTTGCATTGGTTATAGCAATGTTTTGTCCAGCCAACATTGAGAGTGTAGCCCAGAAGAAAAAGCGAATGCCGAAGTTCAGCGACTACCTGGTGACACGCATTTGGCAAGGCAAAGCTGTTGAAGCAAAGATCACGAATGCAGCAGAAAAGCACTATCGTACTCGTTTCCAAGAAGCAGCCAAAAAATCGCCGAACTTTGCTGGACGCTATCATGTAGTGCTTTGGGGATGCGGTTCTGAGTGCATTATGGGGGGTATAGTGGATCTAAAAACCGGACAGGTGTTTCTGCCTCCATTGGTTGAAACAATTGAAGAGCAAAGAAATTTCAGCATCTGTCAAAGTGCCTACGCGCCCAGCCGACTTGAATTCCGCAAAAACAGTCGCTTAATGATTGTTCACTGCGGACTGAACTTTGTTATGCGGCTCAATGAGAACGTACCCGATGCGCAGTACTTCGTTTGGGATAGCAAACAATTTCGACTGCTTAGACGACTCCACACGCCTACTGGTCAGGATAAATTATTAGGCTCACCATAGCCTTTCTCTTCCCTGTGGGTTTCCACACTCGCACGCCGCGCGTTTCCTCGCATTTCACTGTTGGCCTTCCCGTTATTCTTCTGTTCAGAATCTTCGACAATGCCCACGATGGCGAACGAGGGACGCGCGCGACTCATTGGCAGATCAACCAAGTGAATGAGGGCAAAACAAAGCTTGGGCGCACGTCAGCGAGATGGGTTCGCGCAATCGTTCGTCATCGCCACATTACCGAAGGAGTTTTTGTATGCGTCATCGTTTCTTTTTTGCCTTCCCGTTGGCCTTGCTTCTGGCTTTGTTTATGCTCGCGTATTTCGCCTCGCAGCGATCTGAAATGTTATGGCAGCAACGATAGCGAAGAATCGTCCTCAGCCTTCTTTCCGTTTTTCCACGCTCCTCACCCCACAATGATTTGACAGCCCAATCCGCTTTTCCCTATAGTGCAGTCAGCTTATTCTAGCGGTAATCGCAATTGTAGTTTATGAATCAGCAAATTGATTATTCGCTTCTACCGCCCTGTTGTAATTCGGGCTGTACCACTTGCGTGCTGGATTACCCGGAGTTGTACGTTGACACGGTGGATGACAATGCAGCAGCAATGTTGGAAGCGATAGAAAAAGCCGAACAACAACTGGCAGAAATAGAGGATATTCAATGGACGAACAGCGCAAACAAGAACTAGCCGACATCATCGGGTCACTCGAATCGCGGCACAAACATTACGCACAGGTGGAAGATCGCCACAACGCCGACGAAATGGCGCGCTCCTTCACCAGCGCCTTCAATGATTTTGAGTATGCGATTCAAATCCTGCGGGCGATCCGCGATGAACGCGGGTTCGATATGGAAGACGAAGACGAATAGTATTTTTAGCCACGAATTGCACGAATTGACACGAATATCCTTTCCCGCCTTTTTTTATCGCACTGACGTGTTCTGTTCTTCTTCGTGTTCATTCGTGCAATTCGTGGCGAGTTAGTTTTACCCCTCCCAATTACCACACAACAACAGGAGAAACGTGATGGCCGCTCCAGCAAAAACTGTTAGCCATGAAACTCACCAACCCTACGTTCCGGCTTCCACAATTCTGCCCGAATTCACCGTTCGTGCCGTGATTTTAGGGATTTTCTTTGGCCTGATTTTTGGCGCTTCAACCGTCTACCTCGGCTTGAAAGTCGGGCTAACGGTCAGTGCTTCGATCCCGATTGCGGTACTCTCCATTACGATGTTGCGATTATTGGGGCGTGCCTCAATTCTGGAAAACAACATTGTGCAAACGACCGGGTCGGCGGCGGAATCCATCGCGGCAGGCATTGTCTTCACGATTCCCGCGCTGTTGATTCTGGGGCTTGATCTTGATCTGGTGCAAACAGCGATTGTGGGCGCGGCGGGCGGCTTGCTCGGCGTGTTGCTGATGATTCCATTGCGGCGTTCGTTGATCGTCAAAGAGCATGGCAATTTGCCGTACCCGGAAGGCACCGCTTGCGCCGAAGTGCTGGTGGCAGGGGAACGCGGCGGCAGCGATGCACGCACAGTGTTTTTAGGGTTTGGAGTCGGATTCGCCTACAAATTTTTGATGTCCGGCTTGCAGTTCTGGCGAGAGCTTCCGGCTAAGATTTTGACGTGGTATCAGGGCGCGCGCATTGCCGCCGAAATTTCACCGGAGTTGCTTGGCGTCGGCTACATCATTGGCCCGCGCATTGCGTCGTATATGCTCGGCGGCGGAATCATTTCGGCGTTGGTTTTGGTTCCGATGGTGAAGTTTTTTGGGGCGGGCTTGACGACCAGTATTTTTCCAGCTCCAGCGGGCGAATTGATCGCGAACATGAACGCGAATCAGGTGTTTGATCGCTACGTGCGATACATCGCAGCAGGTGCGGTGGCAATGGGAGGCATCATCAGTTTAGCGCGATCCTTGCCCACGATCATTGAGGCATTTCGGTCGGGGTTGAAAGATTTCAGCGGCGGCAAAGCAGAGGCAGGTTCAGCATTGCGGACAGAGCGCGATCTGCCTGTCACAGTGACAGTCGGCGGCATCATTCTGTTGTTGATTGCCTTAGTCCTGATGCCCAAAATCGAAGTGGACTGGATTTCCGCGATTTTAATTCTGGTCTTCGGATTTTTGTTTGTGACCGTTTCGTCGCGTATATGCGGCACGATTGGCTCCAGCTCAAACCCGATTTCCGGGATGACGATTGCGACATTACTGTTCACCTCGTTGCTGTTTTTGCTGCTCGGCAGAATCGGCCCCGAACAGCGCGTAATTGCGCTAACGGTCGGCGCAATTGTTTGCGTGGCCGCAGCCAACGCAGGCAACACATCGCAAGATTTAAAGACCGGCTATTTAGTTGGCAGCACCCCAAAATGGCAACAAATCTCGTTGCTGATCGGCGCGCTGACATCGGCGCTGGTGATTGGCTGGACGCTTAATCGCCTCAACACCGACGCTA
Source organism: Blastocatellia bacterium (assembly GCA_016789725.1). Lineage (GTDB taxonomy): Bacteria > Acidobacteriota > Blastocatellia > RBC074 > RBC074 > JAFDVL01. The sequence goes on from JAEUQN010000136.1 coordinate 10,915, forward strand.
TTAATCTGCTGCCGGTGAATTATCCCGCTTACACGGCTCCGGCAAATCTGATCGCCGAACCCTGGGCCGACAAACCCGCCGTTGAAGATGGCAAACCATACAAGACGATGCGATTGACCGTCGAAGCCGATGCGGGCGACGGCAAATCAAAAATCCCGGCAGGCAAATATCTGGTCGGCGCAGACAACAAGTTGCATTACCTGGTGAACCCCGGCGTCGGCGGCATCAAAGAAGCGGTGCGCCCCGTCGAAGGCGCAGTTGCAGCGCAAACCATCACCGTCGGCGGCAATGTCAAACCGACGGGCCAAATGCGCGGAATGGATGACAATATTTATGATCGGGTGAAAGTTACCGAAGGCAGCAAAGAATCTACGTTGTTGATTGACGCGACGGGCAAACCCAAGTTTGAAGTCGTCGAAGTCACGAACAAGCTGGACGCGCCGAAAGCCGCCTTGATGGGCGTTTTAGTGGACGGCGTGTTGACGCAGCGTTTGCCGTGGGCCTTGATTCTGATCGGCGCGATGATTTCGATTGTGCTGGAAATTGTTGGCGTAGCAGCGCTGCCCGTCGCGGTTGGAATCTATTTGCCCATCTCGACGTCAGCGACGATTTTCACGGGTGGTTTGGTGCGGGCGCTGGTGACGAAGCTACGCCGTAAACAAGGTCAATCCGAGGAAAGTTTGATCGAAGAAGAAACCGGCAAAGGCGTGTTGCTGAGTTCCGGCCTGATTGCTGGTGGTGCGATTGGCGGCTTAGTCGTTTCGTTCGGACGCGCGCTCGCGGGAGGCGAAGAAAAACTAGGGATCGGTCACAAGAGCTTCATCACCTCCGGTGAATGGTCGAACATCTTTGCGCTGGTAATTTTTGCGGGCCTGGTCGCGTTTTTGATTTCGATTGCGCGGCAAAAATCCAGTTCGCACGAATAGTGCCTGACCAACGTCTACTAGGTACGCATCTGTTTATTCTTTGTACGACGGGTCGGTGCGGTCCAATTTGCGCAACAAGGCAGGCCAAACCAAATTGCCGCCCAAGCCCTTTGTCACTTGCTCCGCCTGGGCTTGAATGCCGCGCAAAATCGGTTCGGCAATCATTGTCAATTCCCCGCCCGCCTGCGCCATCACTTGCGTGCGGCACGCCGCTTCAAGGATGTACATCGCCAGGAACGCATCGGCGGCGTTGCGTCCAACCGTGAGCAAGCCATGATTGCGCAGGATCAACGCACGGTTCTTACCCAGATCAGCGACGAGACGAGGCTTTTCGTCTTCATTCAACGCGACCCCTTCATAATTGTGATAGCCGAGGGACGAGAGCGGAAACAGTGAAAACTGTGAGATCGGCAGTAATCCGTTTTTCTGCGCCGACACCGCAACGCCCGCCAGCGTATGCGTGTGAAAAACACACATCGCATCTTCGCGTGCCTCGTGGACGGCACTGTGAATCGTGAAGCCAGCGGGGTTAATCGGGTGCGCCGAATCCATCACCTTGTTGCCTTGCAAATCAATTTTCACCAAGCTGGATGCGGTAATTTCTTCAAACAGGAAACCATAGGGATTGATGAGGAAATGGTGTTCCGGCCCCGGCACGCGCATGGAAATATGCGTAAAGATCAGATCATCCCATTTGTACAATGCACAAAGGCGATAGAGCGCGGCAAGGTCTACGCGCGCTTGCCATTCAGCTTCAGAGACTTGTTCCCGAACGGGTTTGATAGCAGTGGTCATAAAAGGTTCCTTTTCAATTTTTGAGAAAACGTTTTATTCAATCAATCGGGTGCAGCGAGTGGAAAGCAGCGATTTCATGCGTTAATGCCTCAACGGGGTTTGCGGTACTAGTGCTGTGTAATTTTAGTTTTTTGGGAAAGTCGTAGCGCGATTTGGCAAATCGCGTTACCTCCAATAATTACAAAGCACTAGGATGCGCTCATCATAGCCCGAAAGATATGAATTGTTGAGACGTTGGAAAAGTTTCAGAGATGAAACTTTGACTCAAAACGTACGACTAACGATTGTCACTTCAACTTATCTCAAACAGGATTAGAACCAACATTTTCCCGTTCGCTATGGTGGTTCCGGCAAGAGACCATTGACGTCAGCCTCATCGTTCAGCCATATTATGCCTTCTGGCTTTACGCAACAGCCCCTTCAACTCAACACAAATAGTAACCAGAGCGGCTCTGCGTTCGTATTTAGCAAAGTGAGAAACTCTCTCACAACATCACACGCCATTCTCGCTGCGAGGAACAGTAACTATGAAGTCCGGGAATAGACAAAAGCCCAAACCGATAACAAAGAGTCGTAATGGCAAAATCGCGCTTATTTTGCTGGGTTGTATGATCGCCGTAACGATTGTCGGCAGCACCCATACGATCCCAACTGTCGAGGCGACAGACAACACCGCGTCCACAGTGACGGCATCCTTGAAAGCGCAGGAAACCTTCAAGCAGTATTGCGTCGCATGTCACAGCGGAACTGCCGCCAAAGCGGGCATCAATCTTGAGCAGTTATTGGCCCAGGCTTCCATCGGCGAAAACTTTCAGAAGTGGGAAAAAGTCGCGCTCGTCCTCGAAGAACAATCTATGCCGCCCAAGGCGATGCCACAACCAAGCCAGGAGGAACGATCACAAACCATCGCCTGGATTCGCGGAGCGTTGAGCGAGTACGCCAAAAAACACGACGGCGATCCCGGTGCAGTTACGGTCAGACGATTAACCAGCGGCGAGTATGCGTACGCGATCAAAGACCTGACGGGGCTGGACCTGAATGTCGGCATTGATTCGTCCAGCGATGCGGTCGGGGGCGAAGGCTTCACGAATTTCGGCGACGTGCAATTTATGCAGGACGCCAATCTGGAACGATACCTGAACGCAGCGAAACAGGTCGCCGACCACGCGGTTATCGGGGCCGGACCATTGGAGTTTTTTGCAGACCCCGGCAAAACCGGATTTGAATTTTCTGCCGTTGCGCGGATTCGAGAGATTTATGCGGCAAATGGCATCCGCACCGTTTCGGGCGAAGGCGGCAGGCCATTCGGGTTGGATAAATACGGCAAGGCATTGTTCGTCGCCTGGCAATATAAACACCGCGCGGCTCTGGGCGAAACGACAGCGACGTTGCAATCGCTGGCTGCCCGCGAAAAAATCCCACCGCGTTTTGCGCAGCACGTTTGGCAGGTTATGAACAAAGCGACGCTCGGCTATCCGACCTCGGAAATCGTTGCACGCTGGCGCAAATTGCCTGCGCCGACGCCGGATAAAAATCTGACAGCAGCTCGCACGGGATGCGATGACATTCAGAAATTTATCGTGACGTGGCCGAGCTGGTTATTTGCGCGCGGTGACGTAGCGGCGGGCGGTGCCGGGGATGAAAGCCCGCTTGAATTCAGTGATCGTACCTTAAACGTGAAATCGCCCCATCGGTTTGTTTATGTTCGGGGCGGTGGTCGCGGGCCAACGCAGCCGGGGCCAGCCAAGATTTATCTCAACGTCGCGCCAGTGAATCCCGCAATGGGTGACAAACCGGTTGTGATTTGGCGGAACCCAACCATCGGCTTTCGTCCGATTGCACCGCGCGCTCAGGTGAAAGCAGGCGAATCCGCTGTCGTCTTGGCCGCTGATGCCGAAGCCGCCGCGAATTTGCGGCGTGGCATTTTGCCGCCGGGCGAACGCCGAACCTTGAAATCACTGGTGAGCGCGGAAACCGCTCAGCGTTTGAATTTCGGTCACAGTCCCGATAGCACGCCGCTTGGCCCAAATGATTTCGCCTCAGAAGGCTCGCAGATGTTTGAAATCCCGATGCCTGAAACGCCGATGCTGATGAATTTGGAAATTACCGCCGAGTTGGGCAAAAATCGGGAACAGGTGGTACGCATTCTGATTTCGGATCGTGCCGATGGGCAAACGCGCGGTCAGCCGACACGTGCCTTGGTCGGAGATATGGCGAGCGCCGGATTCAAGGCCTTCAAATCCGGCGTGCTGGAATACGCTTCATTGTTGCCCCCCAATACGCATAGTGAGCCAACGCCAGCCGACAAGGACCCAGTGCCAGAGCCGTTTGATAACACCTACAACGTGCCGGAACACGATGAGTTTGTGCAGAAAATTAAATATCTGCGCGATGATAAATTCGTCGCTCAAAATATGTTGGACCCGGCAACCCGCAAGCGGCTGGACAACGCGTGGAATGATTTATATGCGTCGTTTGAATACCACGACAATTATTTGCGCTTGCTGGCAAAACACTACAATTACGACCTGAAAGGCAAAGGCATTGAGCAAATGGACAAAGCCGCCATCGAAGCCTTGCCTGCCGAGATGCGCAAATACGTCACTCCGCTGCGCCGTGAATACGACGCAGTGCAGGCATCACAGGTGGCGGCGCGTCCTCGTCACATCAACGATTGTCTCGAATTTGCCAGCCTCGCGTGGCGACGCCCGCTGACGGAAAGTGAAAAACAGGGATTGCGGGCGTTTTACGAAAAATCGCTCAGCACGGAAAACGATCACCGCAAAGCGGTGCGGGCCGTTTTAGCACGAGTCATGGTCGCCCCACAATTTTTGTATCGTGTGGAGCAAGGCACAAGTACGGTGAGCATTAAATCGGTGGCGTACAAACCAGGTGAGGCTTCTGAGTTGAGTCCGCTCTCCAGTTGGGAAATCGCCAGCCGGTTGAGCTTCTTTTTGTGGGCGTCAATTCCTGATCCCGAATTGCGGCGCGCGGCGACAGCGGGTGAACTCACCAACACGGAAGGCCTTCAGCGGCAAGTCAAACGAATGCTCGCTGATCCCAAAGCGCGACGGATGGCAACGGAGTTTTTCGGGCAATGGCTTGGCTTTTATCACTTCGATCAATTCAAGGGCGTTGACACTTCACGCTTCACTGAATTCACCGACAATGTGAGAGAGGCGATGTACGACGAAGCTGTCTCGTTTTTCGAATACATCATTCGCCAGGATCGCCCGATCCGCGAAATTCTTTCGGCAGATTACACATTTCTCAATAGCGATCTGGCAAAATTTTACGGCGTCACCAAAGAGGTCAAGGCCAAAGACAAAGCCGAAATGGTGACCGGTGCCAATCAATTTCATCGCGGCGGAGTGTTGCGCCTGGGGGCAATTCTGACAACGACTTCGGCACCATTGCGCACCAGTCCGGTCAAGCGTGGCGATTGGATTCTACGGCGCATTCTCGGCACACCGGTTCCGCCGCCGCCCGCTGACGCAGGCTCGCTGCCAGCGGATGACAAAATGTTCGGTGGGTTGTCGTTGAAAGCGAAGCTCGAACAACATAAACGCAACGCGACCTGCGCGAATTGCCACTATCGCATTGATCCACTCGGTTTTTCGCTGGAGCATTTTGATTCGACGGGACGTTGGCGCGATCAATATGCGGACGGCAATAAAATTGAGGACTTCGATAAACTGCCCGATAAAACCGAAATCGCGGGGGTAGACGGCTTGCTGAAATACCTGCAAAACAAAGACTCGCAGGTGCGCAAAACGCTATCCTATAAATTGGTCGGCTACGCGCTCGGACGCACGGTGCTGGCGTCAGATCAATTGCTCATTGACCGAATGGTACAAGCAGGCAGCGACGCGACCTTTGCGCAATTGGCAACAGAAATCGTGACGAGCAAACAATTCCGCCATCGCGCACGACGCGAAGAAAAACCAACGTCGGCACCAACGGGCGGCACAAAAATCGCACTCAATACAGCAACGAAACATCAAGGAGCCAAATAATGAAAATCAGTAAGCAAACCTCTCGCCGTAATTTTTTGCGAGGCGCGGGCGTGGCACTCACGCTGCCCTGGCTGGAATCGTTGCCCGTATTTGCGCAAAACAAAACAGCGGCGAATAAACCACCTCTTCGCTTTGCACACCTTTATTTTTCTAACGGCGTAGAGCCTGCGCACTGGTGGGCGAAAGGCAGTGGCGCGGCAATGGAGTTTGGCAAAGCGGCACAACCGCTCGCATCCATCCGTGAAGACATTGTGTTTACGCGTGGGTTGTATCACCAAAAAGCGTTCACTTCGACCAGCCCGCATTTGGGTCGCATGAATTTACTGTCCGGCGCGCTGGTCAGCCTTGACCCAAAAGAAATTCGCGTGGGAACAAGCTTCGATCAAATTTTGGCGCAGCGCATCGGCACTCAAACAGCGGTACCGAGTTTGGCGCTGGGCATTGAGCCAAATGAATTGCGCCTGGAAGACGGGCTTTCGATGATTTATGGCTCGAACATTTCGTGGGTCTCGCCCTCGAAACCAGCCACCAAAGAAATCTATCCATCACGGGTGTTCGACCAGTTATTTGATGATGGCAAAGGCCGTCAATTAGATCGCAGCATTCTTGATGTTGTGCTGGCAGATGCGAAATCGCTGCAACCCAAAATCAGCGGCAGCGACCGTAAGAAACTCGACGAATATTTAGAATCCATCCGCGATATTGAAAAACGGCTGGATCGCGCCGGCAAGGAAGAACGGCTCGAAGGTTGGAAGCCAACGCTCAAACAGCCCAACCTGCCGCGTCCTGCCGAGCAAGTTCCACAGAACGTGCCGGAGCATATGAAGTTGATGCTTGATCTGGTGGTGCTGGCCTTGCAGATGGACAAAACGCGCGTCGTTACGCTCATGCTGAATAACGATTTGTCCCAGATGAATTTCCGGTTTATTGAAGGCGTACGCGGCGCGTTGCATCTTGACCTGACGCACAATGGCAAAGCGCCTGAACTGGAAGCGATGTACCTCAAGACCAATCAATTCCACACTCAGCAATTCACCTACCTCGTCGAAAAAATGAAGGCGATTGATGAAGGTGGTTCCTCGCTGCTCGACAATTCTCTGCTGATGTTTGCTTCGAGCTTGTTCGATGGCGATTCACACGGCGCAGATCAATTGCCCATCGTACTCGCGGGCAAAGCGGGCGGACAATTGCAAACCGGACGCATTCTCGACTACCTCGACAAAGGCAACGATAATCGCCGCGCGTGCAGTTTGTATTTGTCGCTGATGGATATGATGGGCGTGCAACTGGATCGCTTTGGCGATACCGACAAGCGATTAACCGGATTGTAGAACTCAAATCAGGGATTCACCACGAAGAACTGGATCTTGTTCGAGTTCTTCGTGGTGAAAGACCTACGCCGCAGGCAATTCGATTTGATACAGGTTTTTCCCGTCAAGATTGAGCAAACTTACCGTCATCACTTTCGACTTCCCGTCAATCTTCACTGCACCAAAAAATTGAAAGCCGTCCTTCGGGGAGCGATTCCCCTTCATCCCTTTTGGAATCCCGACGAATTTCACCTGTGGGCCAAACGTATTATCCATTTCGCCCGGCCCAAACGTGCCAGCGTTGAGCGGGCCAGCGACAAATTCCCAGAATGGCGCAAAGTCGGTGAATTGGGCTTGAGAGGGATCGTAGTAATGCGCCGCGCAGTAATGCACATCCGCCGTCAGCCACACGACATTTTTGATTTTGCGTTGTTTGATAAACCGCAACAAATCCGCGATTTCCAATTCACGCCCCAACGCCAGACCGTTGCTTTGGGCGACCGCTTCAAAATTTTCCCGGCCATCGCGCACGATCAATCCTATCGGCATGTCACTGGCAATCACCTTCCACGTCGCTTTTGAATTCAACAGTCGTTGCTTGATCCAATTGATTTGTGCCGAGCCGAGGAAATCCGTTTCCGCGCTGATTGTCGTTTGCTTATTCGGCGTGTTGCGACCGCGATAGCTGCGCTCGTCCAACATCAACACGTCCAAGAGCGGGCCGTAATTGTAAGCCCGGTAAATACGCTCAGGATCAAGCGGGTCAAACCGCATCGGCATGTAATCCAGGAACGCGCGGCGACCGCGAGCAGCAAGTAAATCGGCGCTTTTCACGGCGTATCGCGCATCGTCGAGAATTTGTCCCGGATACCAATTGTTGCGCACTTCGTGATCGTCCCACTGCGCAATCATCGGCACTTCCGCATTGAAGCGGCGGAAATTTTCATCCAGCAAATTGTAGCGATGATTGCCGCGAAACTCGTCCAGAGATTCAGCCACTTTGGACTTCTCCGGCGTGACGATGTTTTTCCAAATCGTGCCATCGTCCAGTTTTACTTCGGCTTTGATTTCGCCGTCGGCATAAATCGTATCGCCGGAGTGAATGAAAAAATCCGGTTGCAGGCGGTGCATCGCATCATAAATTTTCATCCCGCCAAAGTCAGGATTGATCCCCCAGCCTTGCCCGCACACATCACCGCCCCACACGAACGAAACGTTGCGCGCATTCGGCGGAGGCGTATTGAAGCTTCCGGTGACCGACTCGCTATAAACCCGGATGTCGCTCAAATCCTGAAAGGACACGCGATAAAAAATGCGTTGCCCAGCGGGCAAGCCCGTCAAATCCAGTCGTGCAGTGAAATCGCTGGATTCGAGCGCCGCCGGGCCGATGCGTTTTTGCGAATTGGCGAACGATTCCGTCGTGGCATATTCGACCATCATCCGCGCCGCCCGATCAGCGCGGCTCCAAATGATGGCGCTGTTGCTGGTGATGTCGCCACTTTGGACGCCAAACGGAAGCTGCGGACGACGTTGAGCAGCGGTAATGATGGTAGGCGCAAGCACAAGCCCACT
>JAEUQN010000137.1 GCA_016789725.1 Blastocatellia bacterium
CATCGGCAAGCTGTTCGCCAAGCCAATGCTGGAAATAAAGACAGCGGCAACCAACGGCCCCGCAACTGTCAACGCGCGCTTGAAGTAGCGATCTGAAATGATGCCGTAGACAGGTTGCATGAGTGATGATGAAATCATCATCACGGGAATCAGGAAGCCTGCTTGCGCAGGTGTCAGCCCAAGCTTCAAGGCCAACAAAGGCAAGATTGGGACCAAAAAGCTGGAATACGAATCCAGCACCAGATGCCCAACCGAGAGCAAGATGATCGTCGTTTTACTCTGAGAATTCATACCAGGTGTTTGCCCGCTTCTGCCACAAACCGTTTGAAGATCGCCTGCGACAAGTCATCCTTTTCCCATCCCAATTCAGGATGCCATTGCACACCGAGAACAAACCGTTCCGAGCGCGTGTCTTCAATACATTCAATCACGCCGTCCAGCGTGGTCGCAGTGATGCGCATATTTTCGCCGGGGTCTTTGATGGCCTGATGATGACTGGAGTTAACGCGCGCCGTGATTCCACCCGCGAGATGTGCAAGTAATGAATTGGCTTCGATGGTAATGCGATGCGAAGGCCGCGCATACGGCTCACCCTGATCATGCTTGAGTGCAGCAGGAAATTGCGAGGGCAAATCCTGAATCAAGGAACCACCACGCGACACGGCTAACGATTGCGCACCGAAACAAATCGCCAGGACAGGCACGTTCTGCGCTTCGGCAAACTGGAGAAGCATCAAGTCTGTCTGGTCTCGCTCCTCAACTACATGCCCCAAATGTAAATGCGGCTCTTCCTGATAATGTTTTGGATCAATGTCGCTGTTGCTACCCGAAAACAACAAACCATCGCAGCGCGCCGCTAAGGAATGAAGATAAGATTCTTCAACAATCAGCGGGATATACACGGGATCGCCTCCGGCGGCGGCGACAGCTTCCGCGTAGTAGCGACGAAGGTAAAAGGTATTTTGAGCGAGGTCGAGACGCGTCGTGATGCCAATCAATGGGCGTGACAATTTGGACTCCTTCTTCACAGTAAATCGAGGCAGCGTCGAAATAAATTCTGAGTTTATGCGGTTCGCGGAATGATGTCAAAGTTTGAATCCCTCGCGGTCAGACCGCTTTCTTGACAATGTTGAAGCCGCATCGCTATAGTGCGCGTTATGCCTTTTCCAATGAAATCCAAACAGAGCAACACTCCTCGTATTCGCAGCACCACAATTCTGGCGGTCAGACGCAACGGCAAAGCGGTCATTGCCGGCGATGGACAAGTCACAATGGGTGACACGGTGATGAAGTCTTCGGCCCGGAAGGTGCGGCGGCTGTACAACGAAAAGGTGATTGCCGGATTTGCAGGCGCGACCGCTGATGCTTTTGCGCTTTTTCAGCGATTTGAAACCAAATTGGAGCAGTATCACGGACAACTGAATCGGGCGGCGGTCGAATTGGCAAAGGACTGGCGTACCGACAAAACGATGCGCAGCCTGGAAGCCCTGCTGTTGGTTGCTGACCCAACTACAACTTTGATTATTTCAGGGACAGGTGACGTCATTGAGCCGGATGATGGCATTGCCGCCATTGGCTCCGGCGGCCCGTATGCCTTGTCCGCCGCGCGGGCGCTGGTCAAACATACAGAAATGACAGCCCGCCAAATTGCCGAAGAATCCATGCAAATCGCCGGGCAAATTTGTATTTATAGTAATTTGAATTTAGTGATTGAAGAAATTTGAAGTGGTGGTCGGTGGCTGGTGACCAGTGGTCGGGGCGTTCTCGACTGTCTGCCGCTCACCGCCCACCGCTCACCGCCCACTGTATTATGGTTATCTACCTTTCAGGCGAAATTGAAGAAGAATTGAAGTTGGACGAACTTTCGCCGCGTCAGATCGTCAATGAACTCGACAAACACGTGGTCGGGCAAAAAGCTGCCAAACGCGCGGTAGCCGTTGCGTTGCGCAACCGGATTCGCCGCCAGAAACTCCCGCCCGATATGGCGCAGGACGTGATGCCGAAGAACATCATCATGATCGGTTCGACAGGCATTGGGAAAACGGAAATCGCACGACGGCTGGCACGGCTTTCCTCTTCGCCGTTTCTCAAAGTCGAAGCCTCCAAATTTACTGAAGTTGGGTATGTCGGGCGCGACGTTGAATCTATGATCCGCGATCTGGTTGAGATTTCGATTGATCTGGTGCGGGAAGAAAAAGCCGAAGAAATCGCGGACAAAGCGGAGATGAACGCCGAAGAACGGTTATTGGATTTGCTCTTGCCAACCACGCGCACTACGACCATTGACCAAATTGATAACAGCGAAGCAGCGATGGTCGAAGCCCAAAACCGCACACGAGAAAAGCTGCGCCAGCAATTGCGCGAAGGCCGCCTGGATGCGCGGATGGTGGAGCTGGAAGTCCGCGACAAAAGCGTCCCCTCTTTTGAAATTATCAGCAATCAGGGTGTTGAAGAAATGGACATCAACATCAAGGATATGTTGCCCGGCATGTTTGGCAATCGCACGAAACACCGCAAAATGCGGGTAGATGAGGCGATGGAATACCTGATCGCTGAAGAAGAATCCAAGCTCGTAGACATGGATACGGTCGCGCGCATCGCGTTAGAACGCGTCGAATCGCACGGCATCATCTTTTTGGATGAAATTGATAAGATTGCTGGACGCGAAGGCGGACACGGCCCTGACGTTTCGCGTGAAGGCGTGCAACGCGACATCCTACCGATTGTCGAAGGCACGACTGTCAACACAAAATACGGCATGGTGCGAACGGATCATATTTTGTTCATTGCCGCCGGAGCCTTTCACGTCGCTAAACCTTCCGATTTAATTCCTGAATTGCAAGGCCGCTTCCCGATTCGAGTTGAGTTACAACCACTCACGGTTGAGGATTTCAAGCGAATCCTGACCGAGCCGAAAAATGCGTTGCTCAAGCAATATAAAGCGTTGATGGAAACGGAAGGCATCAATCTTGATTTTGCGGATGATGCCATTGATGCAATGGCGCAGTTTGCGTTTCGCGTCAATGAAACCACTGAAGACATTGGCGCTCGCCGCTTGCACACCATCCTCGAAAAAGTCTTGGACGAGATTTCCTTTGAAGGCCCGGATTTAGTTGAAAAAAATCAGGTCATTGATGCCGCATATGTCAACGACACGTTGACGGACATCGTGAAGAACGAGGATTTAAGCCGCTATATTCTGTAAAAGCAAAAGGCAAAGGGCGAACGTGCGGAATTGTTTTTTCGATCATCAAAGGGAACTCGCTTTGTCGTTTTGCCTGTTGATATTCACCCTTCCCATATTGCTTTTTACGGCTTGCGGCAAAGTCGGCGATCCGCTGCCTCCAATCCCCAAAGCCCCGTTGATTGTCAGTGATCTCACGGCGACACAACAGGGGACGAGCATTATCCTGAGCTTTCCTGTAGCCAAGCAAACCCGTACCGACAAACTCAAACGCGTAGATATTTATCGTCTGATTGAATCCATCAATGCCCCGCTCGGCATCGCCGCTGAAGATTATGCCACGCGCGCGGCGTTGATCGCCTCCCTGCCCGAAGATCAGTTGCCCGCTAACGTTTCCGTCATCACTTACGTTGACCCCATTGACTTCAAAATAGCGAACGATCAAACGCGGTATCGCTATGCCGTTCGTCTGGTTAACCTGGATGACCGCCCGGCAGATTTATCGAATTACGCCTCGCTGACGCCGCTCAGCACGGTGGCAGAACCGCCGCTGGGGTTGAAAGCGAATGTGACGCAAAACCAGGTCGAAATTACGTGGCAACCGCCCAGTTCCAATTTAAATGGCTCACAACCGGCGAATGTGTTGGGCTACAACTTGTATCGGCGCGTTAATCAGCAAATGGTCAAAGTCAACGCTGCCCCGCTCAAGGAATTGCGCTATGTCGAGAAACAATTTCAGTTCGGGACAACATATGAATACATTGTGCGCGCATTGTCATTGCCGCGCGCGGGCGCCCCAGTAAGCGAAGTGATCGAGAGTAATGAAAGTCTGGCGCTTGCGGTCACACCCAAAGATACGTTTCCGCCAACTGCCCCCAATTCCATCACGATTGCGTCGCGCGGCGGATTGATTAGCCTGTTCTGGCCCGCCAATCCAGAGCCAGATGTGGTGGGCTACACGCTCTATCGTTCAGAAGACGAAAAGACCTGGTCAAAAATTACACCACGTCCAATTACAACCATCACCTTTAGCGACAGACAAGTGCAGGTTGGCAAACGGTATTTCTACCAAATTGCGGCGGTTGACAATGCGGGCAACGAAAGCCCTCGCTCTGAAACCGTTTCAGAAGTGGCCGAACCGAATTAACTTGCCGCCGGAACGGGCAACACGACGAACCGAACAAGTCTTGTCAACTTTGACAAAGCCTCCTATCATTGCCTCAGCGCAACCGACCAAAAGCAGTACCAGGTTATTCCAATCATCAAGCGCAAACAGACGGACATGATTCCGCTCCTCGTGAGATCAAGCTGATAACAATAACTACTCGAATCTTAACCAAATTTTGGAGGCCGAAAAGTATGGGAATGGTAAGTGAATTCAAGGAATTTATTAACAAAGGCAACGTGGTTGATCTGGCCGTAGGTGTCGTCATTGGCGGCGCGTTCGGCAAAATCGTCACCTCGTTTGTGGACGATTTATTGATGCCAGTTATCGGCAATGCAATCGGCGGAGTGAGTTTCAAGGATTTGAAATACGTCTTTGCCCCGGCGGTTTTGGATGCCGCAGGAAAAGTCGTCACGCCGGAAAATGCCATTCGTTATGGCAGCTTCGTCCAAACGATTCTTGATTTTCTGATTGTCGCATTTGCTGTCTTTTTAGTGGTGAAGGCAGTGAACAAAATAAAGAAAGCCGAAGAGGCGGCGGCGGCAGCGCCATCAACCACAGAAGTGCTCCTGACCGAAATCCGCGATCTCTTGAAAAAATAAAAACCACTGTGAACTGTTCGATAAGCTCAACGTAAGAGGCGCGTCGCCAATGCGCACAACGTTGAGCTTTTATCTGTTATGGCAACGAACAAAACGCCCAAAGAAAATTTTCTGTTTGACGATTTCTCAACCTCGCTTGAATACTCCGAACAAATCGCGGCTTTGCCCAATGATTCGCTCGAACAAATTCAAGCGGATTTACAAACCTCGCATACCTGTGGCGTCTGCAAACCAGGAATGCCGATTGTCTTCGGTGTTGGCCCCGCTCCTTGTCAGTTGATGTTAATTGGAGAAGGCCCCGGCATTGACGACATCGAAGCCAAACAACCATTTTGCGGACAGGCAGGCGTCTTGTTGAATCGTATGTTGGCGGCAATCAATCAGGCGCGCTCGACGGTGTATATTTGTAATGTCATTAAGTGCATTCCACCCGGTGAACGCAATTTTTCGGTCGAAGAAATTGAAGATTGTCGCCCGATTTTGCTGCGGCAAATTCTGGTCGTGCAACCCAAGGTAATTCTGGCATTCGGTGCCTTGGCAGCACAAACTTTGCTGCGAACCAGGAAAACCATCTCAGAATTACGCGGGCAACAATTTCACTACCGGCTGAATGAGCTGGAAGCAATCTTGATTCCCACGTTTAATCCGGCCTATTTGTTACGCGTAGCAGAAAAGAAGCGCGAGTCGTGGGAAGATTTGAAACTGGTGCGGGATTTATTGCTGCACAGTTAAATTTTCACCGGTCCTTTGATTCCGGCCTGATCGAAGGCATTTTTGACGCGCCGACGCAATTCGCGGGCGAGTTCTGCCTGTTTGGCGGGCAACGTTTTGAAACTCACACGGAGCGTCAAATTGCCGTTGACAACTTTATCCAAGCCCTGCATTGACGGGTCTTCGAGAATGTCATTGGCGTATTCGTCTTTCAGTTGTTGCGCTATCGAACGCATCAATTCCATTGCCTGATCGACGTTGGCGGAATAATCCACTTCAAAGTCCAAAACCACGCGCAGCCATTCTCTGGATAAATTCGCCACGGTTGTGATACTGCCATTAGGAAACATCGTCAGCGCGCCATCGCCGCCCCGAACGCGTGTCGCGCGCAAGGTCAGCGATTCCACAGTTCCCGTCACATCGCCAATTTTGATCGTATCCCCAACGCTATATTGCTCCTCAAATAAAATCATAAACCCGGCGAAGATATCTTTGATTAAGCTTTGCGCGCCGAAGCCAATGGCTAAACCGACGATACCAGCACTCGCTAAAATCGGCGTGATATTCAATCCAGCCTCTTGCAGGGCGACCATTAAACCAACAAAGAATATAACGACTTGCGCAATGCCCTGAATAATGCTGGAGAGGGTCTGCGATCTGCGTTGGACATATTCATTTTGCGAAGTGGCGACCTTCGTCTCAAAGAAGCTGAAGGCAGTCTTGATGACAGCCGCCACAAATCGCATCACCAATACGGTCACAACCAGAATAATCAGGGCGCTCAAAGCGCTCCCCAACACCCAGTCAAGCGTGCGCTTCAGGACCCCATCAAACTTTTGCTGGGCCTGCAAAATATCCTCTTGCACGGTCGGTACCAGTTGCAAGGAAAAGACCGTAAAAACCAACCATAACAAGGTTCGTAAGGCGCGCGCGCCCCATTCGACATAGAGTTGTCGGAATGATGGACCGAGCGATTTTCCAGTGCCTGCATCTTCACTGCCTGCCTGTGGGGCAGATTGAGTCGCAAACCGGGTTTGCAATCGCCCAATCAACCAATGCAACAGACAACACACAAGAAAAGTGCCGACCACGACAGCCAAGGGATAAAGAGAAGAATACAGCAGCAAAATCATCATCGCCCTTTCGGTTAATTTCCAATCTGAATCCGTACATCTTTCGTTGCGCGATTGCGAAAGAAATCTTCGACGACCGCGCGCAAAACGTATTCGCCATTGGGAAGTTTGGTATTCAAACCTACTTCCTGCGCTTTGCCATCACGTACGATGTTAGTCGCAATATAATCAAAAATCGTTTTGCCGGTGTAGCCCGATTGACTTGGCTCGGCGTACGCGATTCGCACTGTCGCCCAATCTTGCGGCAAGCGATTGAAAATCAAATTGAATTGCGGCTCCTTGTATTCCGGCAATAGCACGCCGTCTTTACTCAGAATTTGATAGCCCACCTGATACACACCCAAACGACGATAACCGGCGTTGCCATCGGCCTGATCGTAAGCACGAACGATCAATTGCACTTTGCCAGTCACAAGCACCGGCTGGTCTTTTTCCGCTTTCAGCTCGCCTTGCTCATTCATCAATCGCACACCTTCAATCACAGGCGCAATCGTGTCCATCAGTCCCGGCAATTCCAGCGCCGCCAGCGCGTTCACTTCCGCCGCACTCGGCCCCGCAATCAGATGTACGTGATTGAAAGGATTGAGTGTGCCAATCACATCACCAGCATTGATCCGCGTGCCGCGCGGTATGCGGATGCCGATGATTTTGCCCTTTTCATCGCGCTGATAGATGGCTGCTTTGATGCCGAGTGGCTGATCGTTTTGATCGCGCGCAATCTTGACGTGAATGTAGCCGAGCAGCGGCAAGCGCAATCGCTCGCGCAGGGTGCCAACACCTTCGACCGCAAGCGGGAGAGAAACGCGCTCGCTGAACATCGCGTGAACCTGTTCGCCATACGCGCCGGGAATATCGAAGCCGTTGTGAAACCACGCATCTTTTTCGGGCGCAACCTCGCCGCGAATTTCACCGAGCGTTCCCGCGATCTCGCGTTTCGCATCCGGCGGATCAAACGGCCAGCGCGGCGGCACCGCTTTGCGAATGTCCTCGGCCTTGATCGTAGCGAGCGCAGGATCAGAGTCGTGTCCAATCTTCGCATTCGCAGGCACAATCGCGCGCACAAGCCCGTTGCCATTGTCCGCGACAACGAGCGTGTTTTTGCCGACGAGTGCGAGGCCAGTGGGACGATTGAATTGCGCGGTTTGCAAATCACCATCAATCAGGCCCGCGCCCTGGCCTCCAGCGACTTCATAGATGGCTTCCGGTGTTACCCCAATCTTAAAGGGAGCGCGCTCAGCCGGAGCTTTTGCCCAAGCTCGATAGCGAATAAATGAGCCATCCGCATCGGCAACATAAAACTCTTCAGGCCCCGAAAGGGTCACTCCAATTGGAGTATTCAATGCAAATTGCGGAGGGCTTTCGTTTCCCTCGGTAGCCCCTGCCAAGGTCCAACTAGACCCGCCCAACACCAGTGAAATATAACGCACCCGTTTATTTCCAGTGTCGGCAATCGTGATTCCAAATTCATTGACAGCGATTCCGCCAGGGGTGTCCAACAGCATCTCTCTGCCAGAACCTTCCGCGTAGCCACGCCGATCCCCGGCAATAGTTTTCACTACGCCGTTTTGATCAATGGTCTTAACACGGTCATTGTAAGTATCGGCCACATAAATTATGCCTTGCTTATCTACAGCTACGCCCATTGGGGCATTGAACTTTGCCTCAGAGCCTTTGCCATCAGCGTTGCCACTCACGTTCGGCGTGCCTGCAATCACGCTGACTTGTTTGGATTCAGGATCAACTCTAACTATCGTGTGCGCGCCCGTGTTCGCCACAATTAACGAACCATCCAGCGCAACCGCCAAATGCGAAGGCATATCCAATTGGTCAGTGATTAATTCCGTTTCGCCCTTTAACGAAACTCGATACAGACTGCCACCCAAACCGTCAGTCACGTAAAGGTCATCACCATCTGCGGCAACTCCGAACGGATCGGATAATGTTTTTTGTGCGCCGATTTTCACGCCGGTGCCTGCGATGGTAATGACCTTACCGAAGGGCTTGGGTGGCGCAAATTTTTCCCAGAGCCACCACCCCACTCCGCCCATCACAATTAACAATGCAACGGCAATTAACAATGTGCGCATCCGAGCGCGGGAAGAAACGTTTTGCATAGGCGAAACCTTAGACGGTGAAAACAGAATTCACAAGACACGTCTTTTTGCTTTATGCTGTTTTCTCATTAATCGCTATTTTCTGAACTCTGAGATTTGTCATCACAATGTTTGATCCCAACTATACGCCCAAAGCCGCCACCCCATTGGAACCACCACCTGCCTCAACTGCGCCACCACCACCGCAAACGCGCGGGGTGAGATTTTATGTGCAAGGCGGTTGGCTCTTTTTCAAAAAGATGTGGCCCGCGCTCTATGACCTCAGCACAAACCAAACGTACGTGTACGCGTCAGCTATTGCCTTCAATGCACTGATGTCGTTCTTTTCGTTCATCGTGTTGCTGGGCAGCATTCTCGTTAATGTTTTTCATTGGCAGCGTGGTTATGAAACCATTTATCGGTTGATGTTTGCCTTTGTCCCGGTCGAGTCGAGACAGATTTTTGACAGCCTCGACCAAGTCACACGCGGCAAAGGCGGTGAGGTGGGCATTATCTCATTTGCCCTGCTCCTCATCGGCAGCGCAGGCGTGTTTCAAGCCTTGGAAATCGCACTCAATCACGCGTGGGGCTTCAAAGAAGAACGTGGATTCCTCAAGCAATATTCGTTGTACCCCTTGCTCGTGTTTGCATCCGGGGCAATTTTAATGATTTGCGTTGGCATCGCCAGCGTCTGGGATGGGTTACTGCAAACAGTTTTTGGCAACAGTATTATTCGCAAAGTTGCATTCAATTCTGTCAGCGCAGTGTTGGTCCTGCCCTTTCTTTCGTTGATCTTATTTCTGATTTACTACTGGGTTCCCAATGGCAAAGTGCGTGGAAATCAGGTGGCGTTTGCGTCCATTGCAATGGCAATCTTGTGGGTGATCGGGTCATTACTGTATCAACTGGTCTTACCCCTCTTTAAATTTCAAGAAAGCTACGGTCAGTTGTTCGGCATTATGGCGATTGTGACCTGGATTTTACTTTCGTCGTTTCTGCTGATTTTGGGCGAATCTCTCAGCCAAAGAAATCTTGCCGCGCGCGTGGAATCGGGAGTAGTATGGCGTCACTTCGGTTTCCCTTTTTCCGAATCAACCAATTTGGCGATCACTGCATCTATGGAGCTTCACATCGCAAGCTCTCGCAGTAACATCAAGGAGAAGCCATATGAAAAGCGCCCGCATCGTCATTGCCTGTTTAGCCCTTGGAATTTTTGGCCTGATCACGTTTGCGCAATCTGGCCGTCGCCCGGTCTATCAACCTAATTCATCGAACCCAGCCAAATCATCCGGCGCGACCGGTTCAACAGCCAAGGCGGATGGAACCTGCCCGCAGATCACATTTCCGGGTGAGTACGGCGTTGGAGGGCTTTCGCCCAAGGTGACGCCAGGCGCACAAACAAGTTCGCAATCCAGCGATCCCAACGCAGAAGAAGTGCTGAAAATTGATACGACACTGGTTTCAATCCCCGTCACAGTTTTGGATCGGAGCGGCAAGTTTATCCCCCATTTGACGCGTTGTGATTTTCACATTTATGAGGACGGCGTGATGCAGGAAGTCGCCGAATTCTCAACCGTCGAAACGCCTTTCCACGTGGTGCTATTGCTCGACACCTCCAACAGCACGCGGTTCAAAATGGAAGAGATTCACAGCGCTGCGCTCGCGTTTGTGAACCAACTGCGCCCGCAGGATCAGGTGATGGTCGTTTCGTTCGACAGCGATATTGAGACGCATTGCGAGTTCACCAGCAACCGCGATGTTCTGCGTCAGGCAATCTATGAAACGCGTACTGGCGGCGGAACCAAACTTTACGATGCGGTGGATTGGGTGGTGAATGAACGGCTCAACAAAATTCAGGGCCGCAAAGCCATCGTCCTGTTCACAGACGGCGTTGACACCTCCAGTCGCAGAGCCAGTGCGCGCAGCAACATTGAACTCGTCGAAGAAAGCGATGTGCTGGTGTATCCGATCCAATATGACACCTACGATCAAATGAATCCGGGAGGCTATCCGCCGAATGGAAGTCGCCGGCCCGACATTTGGGGCAACCCTGGCAGCTCCCCCTTCCCGACACCTCGTACTCGAGGTCGTTGGCCGTTGCAATTAATGGTTCCTCCGCAAATTGTGATTGGGCGCGGACGCGGCGGCGCGCAGGATTACCAAAGTGCTTCAGTCTATTTGGAAGATATGGCGACACACAGTGGTGGGCGACGGCAAAACGCGGACTCCATTGGCAATCTAAACTCTGCGTTTTCGAGCATTGCCGAAGAATTGCGGCATCAATATTCGCTCGGCTATTACCCATCCAATACCGCCAAGGATGGATCATTCCGACAGATCAAAGTCCGTGTCAATCAGGCCAGCGCCGTCGTTCGCGCTAAGGCAGGATACAAAGCAGCGGGGCACAGCACGGGCGCAGAAAACTCGAACCGCCCCATCTTGAAGCGCAGAAATCTTGACCCGCAATGAATGTGTGAATTGTCCGGTGAGGTGGGGCGATGAAAGTTTTGCAGATCATGCTTCTGGGATTGTTGATCGGCGGCGCAGCGTTAGCACAAACCAACAAACCCAAACCTCAACCGCCCTCCTCACCAACAGAGGACAAAGAAGAAACGCTCAGGATTGATTCGACGCTGGTCACAATCCCCGTCAGCGTAATTGACCTTGAAGGCAAATACCTTCTCAACCTCACGCCCAAAGATTTCCGTCTTTACGAAAATGACTCGCAGCAGGAAATCACCAACTTCGCCACGATTGAAGTCCCGATCAGTCTCGTGCTGATGATTGACACCTCACGCAGCACAAAATTCAAAATCGAAGACATCCAACGTGCGGCCTCAACCTTTGTCGAACAACTCCGCCCCACGGATCGCGTGATGGTCGTTTCGTTCGATGACAAAGTCCGTGTGCAATGCGAATTCACCAGCGACCGCGCAAGCCTCAAACAAGCTATCGCCAAAACCAAAACCGGCACCGGAACCAAGTTGTACGAAGCGATTAATTTGGTGATGAATCAAAAGCTCGGCGCGATACAAGGCCGTAAGGCCATCGTGTTATTCACCGATGGCGTAGACACCGAAAGCAAATACGGCACGGGCAAACAATCCATGTTCGATGTCGAGAAAAACGAAGTCATTGTCTACTCGATTCAGTACGATACCGCAGAAGATATAGCGGCGATTCTCAATGGCGATAATCAACCGCAAAAACTCATCTCGTCACAGCCAACGACGGAGGAATTTCAATTGGCAACCCGCTATTTGCGCGGCTTGGCGCTCCGCAGCGGCGGACGCGTGCAGCAGGCCGAAACGCTGGCGAATGTAAACGAAGCTTTTGCTTTGATTGCAGAAGAATTGCGCCATCAATATTCGTTGGGGTATTACCCGACGCAGGCAGGAACGTCGGGTGAGTTTCGGCGAGTGCGCGTTGAAGTTCTGCAACCTCATCGAAATGTCCGAGCGCGCGATGGCTACAGAGTTGGAAACTGAAAAGGGTGAGAGAAAAGAAAACAGGAGAGACCCGGCGATTTTCTCGCCGCCTCTCCTGCGCTCAGACTCCAGGTTATTTCTTCGGTGGTTTATAGGGGCCAGTGGCGGTTGCTTTCGGTCCGGCTTCACGTTTGGGTAAATTGGCTGACGCATTCGTTTTCTTTCCGG
Organism: Blastocatellia bacterium; assembly: GCA_016789725.1. GTDB lineage: Bacteria > Acidobacteriota > Blastocatellia > RBC074 > RBC074 > JAFDVL01. The sequence goes on from JAEUQN010000137.1 coordinate 12,545, forward strand.
CCCACAACACAGAATTCACCATCAGACGTTGCATCTCCGGCATAAAGAAAATCGGATATTCTTCGTGACCGGGACGAATGTAGACGAAGCGGCCTTTGTCCAGCGTCCAAACCATCACTTCGCGGTTGCGATGCCCGGTTTCCCACGTTCCTTCAAAAATCACGGCTTCGGGCGTCGGCACGTCAAATGGCTCCGTATAAATTTCAGTTTTCGGAATAGTGAAATCCTTGATGCCGTTCGCTATCGGGTGCTTCGGCGAGACGACCCACATTTGCTCGGCCTTGCCAAAATTCACATACGAACTCCAACTTCCAGTCGCTTGCAGCGCAACTTTCAGCGGCTTCGAGAAATGCGCCGAATGCAAACCAATGAAGCCCATGCCGCGTTCGCGGATGTGCTTAACGACGCGATTGACGATTTCGTTGGGGACGTCGTTATGTTTCCGATGCCCAAACCAAATCAGCACGTCCGTATTATTCAGCGTCTCTTCGCTCAGGCCGGATTCAGGATCAGAGAGCTGAGACATTTTGGCGATGATGCCTTTTTGTTTATTGAGATGATCGGCCAACGCGCCGCTGATTCCCGTGGGATAGATTTCGCGGGGTTCAGTTTGCTCTGACCAGCAAAGTACACGAAGTTGATTGGATTTGGATTTCTGCGCAAGCGCGGTTGCCGTTGTAAACAAAAACACACTGACGATAGCAAGTAACAGTGCTTTCATTGCGAATGAGTCTCCTGTGGTGAATTTGCGAGCGCGCCGATTATGGCAACAATCTGGCGCGGTAGCAACCACAGCTCAAAACGCTTTTGCAATAGGATTCAGCGCCACTCGCCCCCGCGCCACGTCAGGATTGAAGTGCTACCGGCACTGCTGATCGTGATCGCAACACGTTGCCCATCCTGATTTGTCAGGTACATCCAGTGAAGCACGCCCGGATCAACCGCTGGCAAACCTTTCGCATTAAATGCCAATTCGTGAACACCTGCCACCGTTCCTTCGGGCAAGGAAAGTGAAGCCCTGGGATTACCTTCTTGAAAGGCCAGAGCATCAGTGTTCAGTGCCGCATTTTGGATTAAGGCAGGCGCGGGAATGTCACTGGGCAACGCCTCAATATGGACCGTTGTCGGAAATTCAATCGGCGTTCCGCTGCTTGCAGTCATTGATTGATTGTTTGTATTGAGTTGAATGTGGCGAGTCGTGTTTTTTCCTAACGCATCCTGTTTTGCAGCCTGTAAATGCTGGGCAATTTGTTGAGCAGTGGCATTCAGTTGATAAGCGCGATTGGCTTTGCTGAGATTGGGGACGGCAATCGCAACCACAATAGCCAGAATAGCGGTAACGCCAATTAATTCGATCAGTGAATATCCTTGTTCTTTTCTCATGGACGACTCTTTCTGTGTTTCTATGTTTCTATCCAGGGCTTCGTTCACAAAAAGAAAATTGCTAATCGGCATTCGTTTGCGTTTCTTTTTTCCAATAGTCTTTCGATGAAATTGTCACGCGCCAAAAAAATAACCTGCGAAATGACAACGATCACTTCGCAGGTTATTTGGCCGAACAGAGGGCAGCTACTATTTTCGCTCAGATTTTTCGTATTCACTTTTGAGCAGATTCAGCATCTCGTCGCGCTTGTCATACAGTCGTTTGAGCGGTCGTGGCTCCCGATTGGCAAACGCGTAAGCCGTAATCAAGGGCAACGCGACAGTGGTGTCAACGTAGCAAACAACCGTGCCGGGCAACTGGTCAGGATCAATCTTGCCCCAACTGACAGCTTCGCTCGGCGTAGCACCACTCAATCCGCCCGTGTCTGGACGAGCGTCCGTGATCTGCAAAAAGTAATCATGCCCTTTTTCCTCAATGCCCAGAACTTCCTGAATTTGCGGCTCAGTTTGCAAAGCAAAGTTTTTCGGGCTGCCGCCACCGCAAATAAAGATCGCGGACTTACCGCCCCCACGTTTAGCCGAAAGCACGATGCTGGCGGTTTCATTAACGTCGGCTGATGGGTTGAGCCGTAGTTTCCCGCCTTGCAATTCCATGGCGGCAACGTTCATGCCAATTGAACTGTCACCAGGAGAAGACGTGTAGACAGGAACGCCGTGGCGATAACAGGCGGCCAACAGCGATTGATTTTGCAAACCCAAAACGCGCTCGCGCTCGGCCACATATTTGCCACAAAGATAATGAAATTCGGCGGTTGACATTTCACGCTGAAATTCTTCCGCGCGAATAATTTCGCGGAAAAAAGCGTCGGTCGAAAGCAGCACGTCATAATCGAAGAAAATATCGTAAATCCGCACGACGCCTTCATCACGCAAGGTCACATCGCTGATTTGATGATTGCCGCGATGCATCGCCAGGCCGAGACCAAAATGCGTATCGTGGTACAAATTCGCGCCAGTCGAAATAATCCAGTCAATGAACCCCGCTTCAATTAACGGGATCAAAGCAGAGATGCCTAAGCCTGCCGGAGTCAACGCCCCCGTCAAGGTGATGCCAACCGTCACATTTTCGGCCAGCATGCGATCCGCCAAGAGCTGCGCGCCTTCGCGCAGACGTGCGCCATTGTAAGCTTGGAATGATGATTCAATGAGTTCGGTAATGGTGGTGTTTTTGGTGATTGGTTGGGGGGCAATGCGTTTGCCTTGTAGAAATTTGCTTTGGCTCATGAACTCTCCCTCTGGAACAATTTCAAATTTGAGATTTGAGATTTGAGATTGAACGGGAGAGTGTAGCTGCGAGGGAAATCAAAAGGCAAACAATCGCCTCCAACGGCCAAAGGCAAAAATCAAAAGGGGCCACTTTTTCTTTGTCAGACCAAGTAACGCCCTTTGATTTTTGCCTTTTGATTTTTTCTATTCTTAGTGTCCCAGCCCGCGCACTGGGGCCTGGACGCGTCGTTGTTCAGCGGCAGCACGAATCAGAGAGGATTCATACGCGGCCACCTGCAAGGTATCAATATCCCGGCAGATGCCTTGCGTCTGACAGTTTTGGTTATTGCATTTTCCCATAATGCGAATGGTGGCACGTTCGTCAATTAAGACAGATTCAATGGAAATGACCATGTGGCAACGGGGGCAAGAGGTTAACTGTTCACGAAACGGCATAAATGAATCCTTTCTCTGCTGTTGTTTTTGACACTCGTAACAAAGAGCCAATTGCCCGCGACTCCCATTTTTTCGCGTTGCAGCTTTTTGACAGTTCTGTTGCGTTTCCTATTTGCCGGGCTGTGGTACACTTGGCGATTCATTCGCAGCAACTTTTAATGACTGATGTTTTTATGATGCAAACCTTGCAAAATGACCGATTAATCCGAGCCGCCTTTCGACAACCGGTAGACCGTGCGCCCGTGTGGATGATGCGACAGGCAGGCCGCTATTTACCGGAATATCGTGCAGTACGTGGGCAAACTGATTTTCTGACGCTCTGCAAAACACCTGAATTGGCCGCAGAAGTTTCGCTGCAACCATACGACATTCTTGGCGTGGATGCGGTGATCATGTTTTCCGACATTCTGATTCCGGTCGAAGCGATGGGGATGGAATTGGAACTCATCGAAAGCAAAGGCCCGGTCTTTCACACACCGATCCGCACGGCGGAGCAGATCGAACAACTCATCATTCCTGATCCCACCGAAAAAACGCCCTATGCGCTCGACACCATCCGATTGCTGCGCAAACAGCTCAATAACGCAGTGCCCTTGATCGGGTTTGCGGGCGCACCGTTCACGCTCGCCTCCTATATGGTTGAGGGCGGCACTTCAAAAAACTTCGCCGAACTAAAGAAAATGATGTACAGTGCGCCGCGCCTGTTGCATCAACTGCTCGACAAACTGGCTGAGACAATCACGATTTATTTGAATGCCAAGATCGAAGCGGGCGCGCAGGTGGTGCAGTTGTTTGATACCTGGGCAGGCGAATTATCACCACAGGCCTACGCTGAATTTGCGTTGCCATACGAGCAGAAAATCTTCGCCGGACTCAAACGCGAAGGCATTCCAGCGATTATGTACATCAATGGTTGCGGCAACATTCTGGAACAAATGGCGACGACCGGCGCGGATGTATTGAGCATTGATTGGCGCATTGATATTGGCGATGCGCGTCGTCGGTTGGATGCCGCAGGGTTTGGCAATTTATCGTTGCAAGGCAATCTGGACCCTTGTATTTTGCTCGGAACCCAAGAAACTATTGCGGCTTCGGTCCGCGACATTTTACAAAAGGCCGGTCCTGTCGGACATATCATGAATCTCGGACATGGCATCTTGCCGATGGTTCCCGTCGAGAATGCGCGAACTTTTATAGATACAGTCAAAAGTAATCAGTAAGCCCTATTCCTCTCATTATGTCGTTTACGAAAATCACTGAATACGAAGGCATCGCCGAATACAAACTCAATTCCAACGATCTGAAAGTGCTGGTTGTCCCGCGTCGGGCCGCTCCGGTCGTCGCGTTTATGGTGGTGTACCGCGTCGGATCGCGCAATGAAGCTGTTGGGCATACTGGCTCAACACACTTGCTTGAGCATTTGATGTTCAAGGGAACGCCGACCTACAACAAACACAAAGGCACGCAGATCGCCGGAGTGCTGCAAAAACAGGGCGCAGTCTTTAATGCCGATACGTGGTTTGATCGCACGCGCTACTATGAAATGCTGCCGAGCGATCAACTGGAAATGGCGATTCACCTCGAAGCGGATCGGATGCGCAATTCGTATATCTCCGACGAAGATCGTCAATCCGAAATGACCGTCGTCCGCAACGAATTGGAACGCGGTGAAAATGATCCGGCGGGTATTTTGGATGAGCGGATTTGGGCCGCCGCCTTCCGCGAGCATCCCTACCATCACCCAACGATTGGCTGGCGCGCGGATGTCGAAGGCGTGCCGACCTCGCGGCTGAAAGAGTTTTACGATGTTTACTATCACCCGAACAACGCAACCGCGATTGTTGTCGGTGATTTTGATGAACAGACAGCACTAGACCTTATCGCCAAGCACTTTGAATCCATTCCCGCTTCTCAACATCCGATTCCGCCAATGTATACCGTCGAGCCACCACAGGAAGGCGAGAATCGCTTCGTGTTGCGGCGCGCCGGACAACTCGGTGTCGTCGAACTCGGCTGGCGCACGCCGGAAGGCCGACATCCCGATATTCCAGCCTTGTCTGTGCTCGATCATGTTCTCTCGGCAGGCGTGACTTCGCGGCTTTATCAGGCACTGGTCGAAACACAATTGGCGCTCGGCGCATCTTCACACGCGTATGCACTGCTCGATCCCGGATTGTTTACTCTAACGATCTCGCTTCGCCCCGGTGTGACGCACGAGCAAGTTGAACAAGTGGCGGTCAACGAAATCGAGAAACTCAAAGCGGAGCTGGTCACAGAAGCTGAACTCCGTAAAGCCAAGAACATTATCCTGACGCATTTGATTTATCTCCGTGATAGTCCCTTCGGAGTCGTCAGCGCGTTAGGCGAAGCAGAAGGAATGGCCGATTGGAAAGATTACGTGGACTTTCCCAAAAAGATCGAAGCCGTCACCGCTGCGGATATTCAACGTGCCGTGCAACAGTATTTTGTGAATGATGCGCGGACAGTTGGTTACTTCGTCCCCAAAACATAAAATCAAACGGCAAATCTCAAAGGTTAAAAGAGCGGCACCTTAACTTTGCTCATTAAAAATAGCCCCTCGTCCGCTTCTCACTTTTGCCCATTGCCTATTGATTGATTTTGCTTTTCTCACCCTATGTCGAACTCATTTACTGCTCGCACTTCGCGCGAAATTTTATCGAACGGCATCAAGTTATTGGTGCTGGAAAATCACGCCAATCCAACTGTCTCCGTTTCCGGGTATTTAATGGGGGGAGCGTATTTCAGCCCCGCTGGCAAATATGCCACCGCGCGACTGACAGCGGACATGCTCAACAAAGGAACTCAACAACGTGGCAAATTGGAAATTGCTGAAAGCCTCGAATCAGTAGGGGCAGGCGTCAATATTTCCAGCAACACGTTTACGGTTTCGCTCAGCACGCAATCGTTGAGTCGTGATTTCCCGCTGGTTCTCGCCACGCTGGCGGAAGAGTTACGAACGCCAACCTTTCCATCCGAAGAGCTGGATAAGCTACAACAGCGATCCATCGCGGCCATCAAGCGGGCGCAGGATGAAACAGATCGCCGCGCAATGGAACGGTTCTCGCAACTGGTTTTTGCCGAGGAAAGCCCCTTTCACATCTACCCGGCAGATCGCCGCATCGTTGAAATCGAAGCCATCACGACTGATGACCTGCGCCAGTTTTATGAGCAGCATTATGGGGCCGAATCGCTGATTCTGGCAGTAGTTGGTGATGTCACCCCATCCGAGGTGAGCAAATTGGTGAATGAGTATTTCGGTGATTGGCAAGGTGCGGCCAAACCAGAAATCAATTTAGCCGAAACGACACTGCAAACCACTGCACTGAAAGACATCGTGCAATTACAAGATAAAGCCAGCGTTGATGTTGTGATGGGACATGCTTCACGATTGCGTCGAACCAATCAGGATTATCTGGCAGCCATCGTTGCCAATCGTGCGCTCGGTCAATCCACGCTCTCATCACGACTTGGATTAAAAGTGCGAGATGAAATGGGATTGACTTACGGCATTAACTCCTACTTCTCAGATTCAGGATTAGGGGATGGACCATATTTAATTACCGTGACCGTAGCGCCTGAAAATGTGGACCTCGCCATTACCACGACTCAGCATATCATCGAAGATTACGTCACCAGCGGCATTACAGAAGAAGAGATTGCGGATGAGAAATCTTCGATGATTGGCGGCTATAAACTTGGTTTGGCAACCAACTCCGGCATCGCCGGGCAATTGGCTAATACTGAAGTTTTTGGGCTGGGAGTAAGTTACCTGGACGACTAT
>JAEUQN010000138.1 GCA_016789725.1 Blastocatellia bacterium
CCGCCAGGGCCAACTGGCGCTCGAATGTTTCTATTGCCTGTTGATATTGCCCTTGTGCCAGAAAACAGCGCCCCTGCGTCTGCACTGCTTGCACTTCGCCGTATGTAAAATTGACAGCTTGCAAGTGATACAAGGACCGCTCTAATAACTGCTCCGCTTCATGCAAGTCACCTTGCAGCATCATCAATTCACCCAACGTATCCAGGGCTGTTCCCTGCACTGCCCGATTGTCCAGCCGTTCGCCCACTTCAATGGCGTAATGCAAAGCCTGTTTGGCACGCTCCCACTCGCCAATATTGGTCAGGACGTATCCGAGATTGCTATAGGCATAGGCCAGCAACCGATCATTCTTGGCTTCGGTGAGATAGTGAATCGCTTTTTCCAGCGTCTCGACGCCTTCGGTCGCCTGCCGATATTCCTGCAACAAAATCAGGTTGGAAAGGCTGGTATAAATGCTGCCGAGCAACAGCGGCGCACGGCGGTCGCCAATAATTTTAATCGCCTGCTCGAAGTTTTCCCGCGCCGCATTCATCTCGCCTTCATTGAGATAAACATTCCCCAGCAGAAAATAATTTTGCGCAAGCGAAACCCATTGCCCGATTTTGCGATTGTGCTGCAATGCCACACGCAGATGATCGCGGGCGAATTGGGCTTCGCCAATCCCTCGATAAATGCGGCCTAATACCATGTGGCAAGCGCCGAGTTCTTCTTCATTCTGGCTCTTTTCCGCCAGGGTCAACGCAGATTTCACATACGAAATCGCACGCGGATGATCGCCGAGATAGCCTTGTAATGAACCAAGCCGCAACCAAACCTGGAACTGGGAAGAGGACGCAAGTTGGGAACGAATAGACGGGGTTTCATATTCCGCAATCACGCCGAGAGCATCTCGATACCGGGCCAGATATTCCAGCGATTCGGCTAATGCACAGCGAACTCTGGCGCGTTGTTCGGCATTGAGCAGCACACTACTGACGGCCAACTCGAACTTCTCGACGGCTTCGTCATGGCGAAAGTCTTCGGCAGCCCGTTGACCGGCTTCGATTAAAGCAACTAATTGTTGTGGCGAACTGACAGCGTTACTCTGCACAATACGTTATTTGTTAGGGCCAACCTTTTGCATCCCAAATGTGTTTCTCTCTACTGCTGATCGCAGGCAAGTCCTGACGCGAATGAATCGTTGATGAGAAGGGGTCAAAGTGATTGTCAACGCTTGCCGACGCTTCCGCAGATGAGTTGTCTCGAATGGATGGAAGCATTGTAAGCAGAGGGGGGAGCGTGATGCAAGGCGAGGAGCGAGCAGGCGGGCATCAATGCATTGCCCAGTTTCCATTTCTTAATCGTCATTTGTCATTGCTTCCTTCGTGGGTAACGCAATGACAAATGAGAAATCAAAAATGGAAACTGGACAATGAAAACATTATCGTGGTCTTGGGCTGGTCGCCGGGTTTGTCGTTGGGGGTGTCGTCGTTGGCGCTGCACCTCTGGCTGGCGGCAACGGCGGCATCGCCTCTTTGGTAAAGCGCGGCAACAATTCATCGCGCATTGCCAAATGATAGACCGCTGACGCAATCGCAATCGCGGATTTCCTGGCATCGTCTTCGATGATGCGTTCGTAATTGTCGAGGTTCGTGTGCCACGTTGCCGTCCCGTATTCAATCGGGTCCTGCATCGCACCGATGCCCGGCAGGCCAGCTTGATTAAAGCTGGTGTGATCTGATCCGCCTAAACCACGACTGCGGGAAGCCATCGCGCCCATCAATCCGAGGTCTTCAAGCGGTGCGAAGATTTGTCGCAGGATCGGAGCCGCTTCAGAGGGGCCAAACACGCTGAAGCCGCGTGCGCGTCCCGTGCCGCTATCAATGTTGAAGTAGCCGCCAAATTTCGCAAACTCAGGTTTCGGATTTTCTGCTGAGCCGAAATGCTCTTTGACGTACGCCTGTGAACCGAGCAGCCCCTGCTCTTCCCCGCTCCACAACGCCACACGAATCGTGCGACGCGGTTTCAACCCTAACGCTTTGATGATGCGCGCGGCTTCCATCATCGTCGCGCAGCCAATCGCGTTGTCGGTCGCACCGGTCGCCGCATGCCACGAATCCAGGTGGCCGCCGAGCATAATCACTTCGTCAGCCTTGTCCGTACCGGGAATTTCCGCAATCGTGTTGTACGACGTTTTGCCTTCGGGGTAACTGCGATTCACGATGTTGAATTCCAACTCGACCGGCGTGCCATCGCTTAAAATACGCCAAATGCGCCCGTAATCTTCGTTGCGCATAATCACAGTTGGCACTGCTTTGGTCACGTCAAACGTACGATTATTGAACGCCCGAATTTGTCCGTGATCGCGCCCACCATCGTTAACTCTGACAGCCGCTCCACTTTCAACCAGGAACTTGTCCACTTGCTCAGCAACTTGTGCGGGGCTGAGTTTGGTGGGGTCAGGTTGTCCCTGTGGCCCCGGTCCTTGCCGATTGCCAAAAGGTGAGGCGTTGGGGTTGTCAGAATTGAAGCGATCCTTCGCCATCTTGTCATCCATCCGTTTTGGCGCAGGGTTGATCGTCACAGGCACAAATGTGGGTTTTCCAATCAATACGATTTTGCCTTTGACCTTGTCTTTGAGGCCGACAAAATAGGCCGTCAGTTCTTCCTGCGTGGGACGTTCTGGTAACGTCATTTGCAAAGCCTGCGCGCTCACGGTGCCATTCGTACCGGGCGTCCACGCCAGCACTTCGCACGACAATTGATCTTTGACCGGTGAAATGATGTGGGCGGAAAAACGATCATTGCTCCAGCCCGGATGCCCAAACTCCCACGGCTCCAAATGAGCATTTGCCAAGCCCCAACTGGTCATTTGCTTGACTGCCCATTTCGCCGCGTTTTCGTGATTTGGCGACCCCGTCAAGCGTGGGCCGTATACATCGGTGAAGAAATGCAGCGTTCGCATAATCTGCGAATTGTTCATGCCTTCCTGTCGGATTTTAGCGTTCACATCCGCATCAATTTTCTCAAGTGCAGGTTGTGTCGCTTGCCCCAGTACGGTTAGCGGCAACAGCGCCAACCAAAGGGCAACTAAAGAATGGGTGAGTTTTTTCATGAAGCCTCCTGAATTGTAAGTCGAATAGCAAACCGAAAATGACATTGGCTCAAGGATTATGTCCTGAGCCAACAGATATGACAACGCATCATGACACTCAAACGGTTACAGCAAATTCTGGTCGGCATTTTACCGGGCCATCGAATGATACTCAGGATTCGGCATCATCCCGGTGGCGTGCGCCATGCGATTGGTGAAGTTATACATCGCGGCAATCTCGATCACGTCCCAGACTTCTTCAGGCGTGAGGCCGAGCCGTTGCAAATGTTCGATGTCCAGCGGCGAGCATTCACGCGGGCTGATCGTCAGCTTCACGACGTAATCCAACACTGCGTGCATTTTCTCGCCCAGCCCGGCGCGCTGATAATCGAATGTGATGCGGTCGCCTTGAATCGGGTCACCTAACGCTTCGCGCAATGCTGCACCGTGCGAGACCAAACAATACAAACACCCATTCGCCATCGAAACGGCGACAGCAATCATCTCGCGTTCCGCCGCGCTGAGGTTTTCGGTCGGCTCGTGCAATTGCTTGTAATGCGCAAACCACGCGCTCAACCGTTCCGGGCGAAAGCTCATGACACGAAAGACATTCGGCACAAAGCCGAGCCGCTGTCGCGCTTTCATAAACAAGCCGCGCAAATTGTCAGGCAACTCGTCTTCATCGGGAACCGGAAACCAACTAATGTTTTCGTCGCTCATACTTCATTGAACTCCGCTTGATATTTCGCCACGCCCGCACAATTTGCCAGCGCCTCCGGTTGCAATTCCATGGCCATAAACGTTTCGTCGCTCACATCATATTCGCTTTTGATCCCGAACCGACTCGCCGACACAAAGCCGAAGCGCGGATAATATTCGGGATGCCCCAGCACCACCATCGCCGTGTAGCCCGCGTTGCGGCAGGCATGGATGCCTTCATTGATGAGCAATGCGCCGATGCCTTGTTTTTGATGGCTCGGCAACACGGCTACGGGAGCGAGGCCGATGATCATTGCATCACCGAGCGTGACTTCGCTGAACAAAATGTGGCCGACGATTTGGTCGTTTTCCACCGCAACGAGCGAAATAATGGCTTTGCCATTGGCGCGCAGGTTGTCTACCAGATCGGCTTCCGCAGTGCTGCCGAATGCTTCTTGGAATGCTTGCTCGACAACGTGGTGAATCGCAGGAATGTCAGCGGGTTGTTCTGGGCGAATGAAAATCATATTCGGGAACGCGCAGCGCCTGGGAGCGCAAGCGTCTCGCTTGCTGCGCGAGCGAAGCGACGCGCAATGCGTGGGGAGCGAATCCCCTAAAGATCAACGGACAGCCTCACCACGTCTCACGAGCGACGTTGTACGCGCTCGTGGCAAGCGAGACGCTTGCGCTCCCAGGCGCTGCGCGTAATCAATCGTAAAACGGAAACAGCCTTTTGATCTCGGCCTTGTCTGGCCTACGTCCATATTCGCAAATCTCGAACGCTTCAGCGTACTGAACTTTCGTGGCATGGGCAGCGCCATAATACTCTTCTAAGCTCTTGCGATACTTATTCGCAATGTTTTTCTGCCGATTGACCCAAGTGGCGCGCACTTCGGCCCAACGTTTCTTAACAAACTCAGGGTCTTTGTTCATCAATGATTCATCGCCGTTCGCGCCGCCTTCGTAAAATTGCGAGACCATACCGAGCAGCCCATCCAACTTCTTTTCCATCACGGAATCAATGTCCACGATGATGTCAGCGGAAAACGGATTCGGTTTTTCAAAGCGATCTGCTGAATACAAAAATACGGGATTTTTCGTCAGATGTGGCACTTCGGGGCAGAAGTTCGGCACCGTCACCATATACGCCGCGTCCTGCACCAGTACGCCAGTGTAACGATGATCGGGGTGATAATCATTGGGGCGATGGCTGATGACAATGTCGGCCTGCCATTGCCGAATCAGGCGCGTGACCTTCTTGCGGTTTTCAAGCGTCGGTTCTAATTCGCCATCGTGATTGTCCATCTGCTCGACCGTGTATCCCATCAGTTTTGCAGCGCTCTCAACCTCAGCTTTGCGGCGGCGATAGAGTTGCCCGCCTGCCTCTTTCCAATGCCCGATGTCGCCGTTCGTGCAGGACACCAATTTGACCGCGTGACCTTTGGCCGCCCACAACGCTGCGACGCCTGCCGCACCGATTTCAGGATCGTCAGGATGTGCGCCAAAGACGATGATGCGGGCTTTGCCATCTTGCGCGAATGAAGTTGCGGTAAATGCGAGTAATAAAATTGCGAACAGAAAAATCGTTTTGATTTTCATAGAAACCTCTAAATCAGGTGATTAGAGTACCAGCTTTAGCTGGGCCGTACGCTTATCAAGCTAACCGCCCAGCTAAAGCTGGTACTCTAACGCTTGTTGCTGATGTTGTTACTTCACACTACCGTGCGGATCAATCACGAACTTCCGCGCAGCGCCTTTGTCAAAATCAGCATAGCCTTTCGCCGCCTCGTCCAACGAAATCATTGTGACGTTGACCGCTTTGGCGACCTTGATTTTATTGTACAAAATCGCATTCATCAGTTGGCGGTTGTACTTCAACACAGGCGTTTGCCCGGTGAAGAACGCATGGCTCTTCGCCCAGCCGAGGCCGAGGCGAATGCTCAAGCTACCGATCTTCGCGGCTTCGTCCACACCGCCCGGATCACCCGTGACATACAAGCCAGGAATGCCAAGCGAGCCGCCCGCGCGCGTCACCTCCATAATGGAATTCAGCACCGTTGCGGGGCGTTCGACGCCGGAATCAGCACCGTGTCCGCGTGCTTCAAAGCCGACCGCATCCACCGCGCAATCCACTTCAGGCACGCCCACGATTTGTTCGATTTGTTCCGCAAGAGTTGCCGATTTCTTCAAATCCACAACTTCGCAACCAAACGATTTCGCCTGCTTCAACCGCGAGGGGATCAGATCACCCACAATCACGCACGCCGCGCCGAGCAGATGCGCCGAAGCCGCCGCCGCCAATCCAACCGGACCGGCACCCGCGATGTATACAATTGAGCCAGGGCCAACGCCTGCGCTCACGCAACCGTGATAGCCCGTTGGCAAAATATCCGACAAGCACGTCAGGTCTTTAATTTTCTCCAGGGCCTGATCGCGGTTCGGAAATTTCAGCAAGTTGAAATCCGCATACGGAATCATCACGTACTCCGCTTGACCGCCAACCCATCCACCCATGTCGACATAACCGTAAGCGCCGCCCGCCCGCGATGGGTTCACGGTCAGGCAAATCCCCGTTTGTTGCGCACGGCAATTCCGACAGCGTCCGCACGCCACATTGAAGGGGACAGAGCAAATATCTCCGATGTTTAGGAATTCAACATCGCGCCCTTTTTCGACGACTTCGCCCGTGATTTCGTGACCGAGAATCAATCCGGTCGGGGCAGTGGTGCGACCGCGCACCATGTGCTGATCGCTGCCGCAAATATTGGTCGTCACGACTTTCAGGATGACCGCGTGTTCGGCCTTGCCCTTTTTGTTCGGGTTGACCAGCTTGGGATAAGGAATGCTTTGGACTTCGACTTTGCCTGGCCCTAGATAAGCCACGCCGCGATTCGTTGCCATAAGACTTTGCCTCCTAGTTGAATGGATAGGGTTCACGGGGTACGCAATTGAGAAGCCGTAGCCCCCGCTACTCCGACTTCTTGTGTTTCAGAAAATTTCGTGGAAATCGCCGCAGAGTGTAGTGGGAATTTCGGTACAGTACAAGGAATCGTAGCGACTTGATGAGAGACTGCTCGAAACCAATCGCTACCGATCCTCGTACCGGATCAACGTTTCAATCGTGACGCAGAGCTTTGATGGGATCAACGCGTGCGGCTTGCGAAGCAGGATAGAGCGCGGCGAGCAGCGCAATCAGCATCGCAAACAAAATCGCGCCGCCCCACAAATACCAGGGGATCGAAAAGAAGTGAATGTACGTCGTCGCGGATTGCACGACGTATTTGTTGACAATCGGATTCGCAATGCTCGTGACCGCCCAGCCAATCAACACGCCGAACAAGCCGCCCATAAAGCCGATCAAGCAAGCCTCGAAGAAAAAGATTTTCATGATCTCGGCGTCCGACCCACCAATCGCTTTCATAATGCCGATTTCGCGCGTGCGTTCGCGGATAGACATAATCATCGTGTTGGAAATCCCGAACGACGCGACGAGCAGCGCGATGCCGCCAATCAACGCCAACGCGCCATTCACGAACAAAAACACCCGCTTGATTTCGTCGAGGTTCGGCAGCGGGAAAACATTGAACCCGCGTTTTTTCAATTCGGCATGCACAGTTTGCGTTTGCGTTGGATCACCGACTTGCACCGTGACGCGGGCGTAGCCAGCATCTCCGACCAACGCTTCGCCCATCTGTGACATCGGGTCCTGATTGGTTTCGGCAAAACGCTTTGCCTGTTCGATTGGAACCAGAATATTTGCCGCACCACTAAAAGGATTGAAGCTCCGTTGTTCGTTCGGCAACACTCCGACGATTTTGAAAACGTGACGGTCGAATTTCTGATCGAAATCGGTCGTTGAGGTTTTGGCTTCTTCCGTAGGAGGATTCATCAACGGAATGCCGAAGATACTGGATGACGCGACCTCGCTGCCTTTCAACGTGAGCAGGGTGACTTCTTTTCCGATCAATGTTTTCGCGGCTTCGGCGCGTTCTTCGTCACTTTTCTCCGACTTTTCCAATGCGGCAAATGGACCACGACGAGTGGTGCGACGTGGTTGTGTAAAGCCTTCGGCGAAGCCTTCCGTCACGATGATTTCTGCGGCGTCATCGCTGCTGAAACTTTGTCCGGCGAGGAACTTTTTGAAGCCCGGAATGCGGTCGGTATTGGCGAGAGCACCGCCGAGGGTTCGGCGTCGCGTGCGATTTTCAAAGCGCAAATAGCAAGAGACGTTGATTTGCGGCACAGCGTATTTCACGCCCGGAATCTTTTCGATTTCGGTAACTGCTTCGTCATCCAAAAGGCGACGTGGTTCGGGCGTGGCATTGGGGCTGGGGAGCGGGCTGGCGCTTGGTGTCGGTGCGGTTTGTTTTTCTTCCTCGTCATCAAACGGCGGGCGCGCTTCGTTCATTTCCAGCAGCGCGTCTACGTTGACGCCAGAAACCGTGATCGTCGTAAAAATATCCAACCGCGCGAGCGCCTGCGTAATGATGTTGTTTTGCAAACCCAGCCCAAAACTGACCATCGTGATGATTGCCGCCACCCCCACAATCACGCCCATCACCGTTAAAGCGGTGCGCAGTTTGGCTTGGCGAAGATTGCGCAAGGCGAGTGCGAGAAGGTCAGTTAGATTCATGAAACGACGCTTTCTACAGGGAGCATCAGTTATTGCAAATCTGATGAAGCTTTGGAACGAAAGGAAAACTGTATCCTAGAATCGCAAAAATATGGAGAACTCACAGAAGTTTTTTTCGCCATTCTCGCGGGCGTGTCAGCGAATGTCTATAAATTATTGACCTCCCCACCGGACTTCATTATATTCAGCCGCGTCAAACCCGTGTCTCGTCAATGCTTATCTGCCTCGCCCCACTCGACAGATAAGCTCTTCCGATAAAGATTCGTTTTCACCAGCAGACTCAGACTACGATCTTTATTGCTCTCTCGACAAATCGTTATGCTGAATTTCCTCAAAGCGAAATGGACTTTGATCGGCTTGGAAGCACCGATTATTTCCTGGTTGATCGTTGCTACTTTGCTGGTATGGATGGTGGTTTACTGGGCGAGACTCGCGCGCATTTTCCTTAGCTTCAGAGCAATGCTGAGGAAAACGAATCAAAGTCTTGCACAAACTCGCGTCCGCTATCCGCAAGAAAAAAGGGGGTTATCACAAGAAGCCTATGAGGAGGTCAATCAACATTTCGAGCAAACCAATGCTCTAAGTTCTTATTGGCAACATTTCAGCCAAAGTTTGATTTCCCGTTCCGATGAACGTGGGCAACAGGATTACTTCTGGCGGTCAGAAAGCGCAACGCACTCGTTCAGCGAATCTGCGATGATTGGCGCACGACTGAACCTGAGCTTTTGCCAGGCACTACCCGGCATTATTACCGGTATTGGATTACTCTTCACCTTCATCGCCATTCTGATTGCGTTGTTGGATGTCAAGCTGGTCAACAATCGTGTGCAGGGAATTGAGTTATTGATCCAAGGGTTGTCCGGCAAGTTTATTTCTTCGATTGCGGCGCTCTTTTTAGCGACGATTCATCTCGTGATTGAAAAAGGAGTTTTCAATCAACTACGCCTGCAATGCAATCATCTCACGGCTACCATTGATAGCCTTTTTCCGCACCTGACAAATACCAGGATTCTCGAAGAGGTTCGCTTGCAAGTTGCGGAGCAAACCAACGCCCTACGCAGCTTCAATAGCAGCCTCGCGCCTGCGCTCAAAGCGAGCATTACAGAAGGCGTGGGGCCGATGCTAAGCCAAATGGCAGATTCCATCGAAGGGCTGAATCAATTACTGCGGCAAAGCGAAGCGCAGAAACAGGAATCTATTACAGGTTCGATTGAAAGGCTGTTGGAGGACTTGAAGCTTTCGCTCACCGACTCCATTGACCAAATGAGTCGCGCGTTCACGGAAACTTTAGCCACGAACGCCAAGACTGAATTTTCTCAGGTCATCGAATCGCTTTCCGGTACGGCCACTTTGCTGAACGCAATGAATGAACAATTTGCGAACACGCAAAAAGGAATGGCTGATCTCATTGAGCTGGCGAAGATGTCCACACACGAGCAATTCAGACAAGGACGCCTGCAAGTTGAAAACCTGACTACCAAATTGGACGAAATGCTCACACAGATGACGCGGCAACTCGAATCGAATGCAGCGACCACCGCAAGTACCGCACAGGAAATCATGCTGCAAGCTAACAGTTGGTCACTGCAAAACGGCTCTCAAATTGATCAGATAAAAGACGCCTACCAACAACAATTTGCTAGTGCCGAAGAGCTACGGGGAGTTTTCGCTACGGCAATGGACAACTTCACCGAAGCCATCAGTAAACACGGCGCAGTGATGAGCGAAATGCGTCAGCTTACGAGTCAATTTTCGAACATCGCAGCCAACATTAAAGAAGCTGCCAAAGAAACACAATCCACCCATCGTTCACTTCAGCAAGTAGCCGCAGAGACAAAAATACAAGCTCAACATCTGGCGCAAACGAACGAACGACAAGAAGAGATGTGGCGCGATTTACAAAATAATTTGGTGAAATACAAAGACACTTTCGGACAAGTTGAAAAAGCGGCGAGCGACCTACTGAGTCAAATCCATGACCACTTGAAAAACTACACTACAACAACACACAGTAGTTTTCAGCAGCTTATTGATTTGGCAGATAACCATTTTACAAATGCAACGACAAAGCTCGGCGGCACAGTCAACGAACTGGGCGAGGTACTAGGAGATTTGACGGACACGCTCGGACAGAAAAATGGAAGGAGATGAGACAATGGCAATGGAATCGGGTAACTCGGCGCTTTCCAGTTCAATGACAGATTTGATGACCTCGCTCGCAGTAATTTTTATCTTGCTTTTGGTCGCTACGCTCAACAACGCACAGCAGGAAGGCGAAACCACGCGCAATGCGATTTTGCAAAAATTGTTGGAACGCTTGCAGGCCGAAGTAGATGAATACAAAGAGCGTGGCTTTGAAGTCAAAAATGATCCCAAAGACCCACTCGGATTGATTGTCGTTGTGCCGGATGGTTTGCTGAATTTTCAAGTCAACCGTTCGGAAATCCCTGCCGGAGGGATTGAGTTTCTGCAAAAGATTATCCCCAAAATGGCGACTACACTTTGTTCAGAAGAGTTTCGGCACGAAATGGAATCCATTGTCATCGAAGGCCACACCGATAGCACGGGCAGCGATGAACGCAATTTGCCCCTCAGTCAGGAACGGTCATTGCGCGTCGTACAGGAAAGTTTGCGTATTCTGAATGACGGATCGCAGGATCGAAGCTGTTTTCTGGAACTGCTTTCAGCTACTGGGCGCGGCAGCGTAGACCGGATTTTGGACCAAGAAGGCAAAGAAGACCTGAATCGCAGCCGGCGTGTCATTTTCAAGATTCGCGTGCGTTCGTTAGAACGGCGTATTGTGAAGGAGGTTATCGGAGATGGAAATCCCCCCGAACCTGCCAAATGATTTTGATCTGCCTGCCTCGCTGGGCAATCTCAAAAACTCTCTAAAGTGGTTGCGCACAGAAACCAAAGCCGTTAGCGAGCGCGAACCGCCGAAGTTCGATCAATTGAAAAAAGCCATTGCAGCTTTAGCGCAAGAAAAAACGGCGAAGCATATCTTTTGCCCTGATGAATTTCTCAGACAATGGCAGGAACTGTTAGCCAAACGGCGCACGAGTCTTGAATGGCGTGTCGTGCGTGCTTTATGTTGGGAACCTAGCATTGCCACTGAAATTAACTTTCATCACTACCTGGATCAAGCATGGCCTGAACTGAATCCGCGTGCGTTGCGGGGATTGATTATCGTTTGCCACATACGCTGGTCAAAGGAGTTAGCGCAGAGCCAGATGATAGAGTATGTTCGACAAAGACTTGCTGGCTACATCGGTCCCAATCGCACCTTAAAGCGTTGGCGCGATGCTGCCGCAATGATCTTGGGTTATCAGGGCACGCTCAAGTTCGGTAAAGAAATAGTGCGTCAGAAATTATCTATCGCTGAGGCTTGCCATCAATGGCAGCTTGATGAGCAATCGAAATATGTGAGTGAGGCAGTAGAAATAGCTACTGATATGTGTTTGTCATCTCAGCGGTCAGCTACCTGCGACATTCAATATTTGCTTGGCCTATTAGGCTGGAAGAACTGGCTGAAAGAAAGCTTCAAGCGCGTCATCAGCTTAGCAATCACGCATGAACGAGCCCAGCATGATGAACAATGGCGTGAGCGTCTTATCGTTTTTGTTCTTAATCACGAGTGGCTAGGCGATCCACGATTGCGAGCTACAAATTGGGTTGGCGTCTCTACAGAAGCGCGGAAGCGATTTATCCAATGGTTATCAAAAGCAGATATTGTTTTTTTCTTCGATCACGTCCTGCGCCATCATGATCCGCACGGCAGGCGCAATTTCTGGTTGCGTTATGTGGGTAGCTTGGCTCAATCGCGCCCGTTATTACGACACGATGATGAAACACGACTTGCTAACGAAATTAAGCGTAAACGTGGTGCGTCGGTCAGCTATGGTCGCATCAATGGGGTGGCTAGTTCTTTCCTGCTCGATTTTGGTTCGATCATTGCGGTGGAGTTCAGCACTTCAGGCGCGATTTACTTTTACAAGCGCCAAATTTTCAACACGATTGTTCCCAACTTCTGGCAATGGAATGAATTTTCAGAACGAAATCTAAAACGCTCCGATGATAATGCTGGGCGCATTGTCCATCGCGGAGACTGGCAATCTGAGGCAGCCAATATTCTTGCTAAATATGGTATACGCCCAGACAGATAGCGGATATGAACTGGCAACTTCCTGAACCAATTCACGGCGTCAGCTTCACTATCGAAAGTGATGGTGTCTGGCTCCGCAGCCTAAGCAATCTGAAAGCTTGTCAGGCGAATAATCGCTTGGGACGATTGCTGCCGTCGCTGATCCCCCAACTCATCGAACTCGGTTTGGCAGAGCAGGAAGGCGATCAACTCAAAATCCCACATCACGATTTCGCGCGGTTTGAAGCCGAAGGCATTGATGCATTTGAGAATGTCGCGGAATGGTCGCCATTTACGCTTGAGATTAAATCGTATGGGGCGTTAGGGCTGAATGATTTTCGTTATCTCTATCGGTTTTACTACGGAGCAAAGTTAGTGGACCCGAAACGGCTCGGCAGCTTTGTGCGGCAAGGCCAAACGATCTATCGGCTGGATCGGCAAACCTTCGCTCTGATCGAAGCCATAGAACAATTCAATGCGTTGCCATTTGAGACAAAACAAGGGACTGAAGCTTATTTACAATTCAGTACCATCAAAGGATTGGCCGAAGGGACGGGCGCTGAAATTGATCGTTACGTGAGCGAGCAACGCGTCCTTATTCCTACGCAGATCGGGCTGGACATTATTGACAATGGCGAAGGGCGCATTTCCTTCGCGCCACGCATTGATGGCGCACCGCCGGAAGCAATGTGGCAAGCCTTCATCGCGCGGAACGGCATAGATGAAGTTTATTCGTTGGATCATGCGACAGAAGGGCGCGTGTATGTCGTGCTCAATGAACAACAGCGTGAAGTGCTGCGTCGGATGCAAAAAGTACGACGGCTAGGCGGGGCAGACAAAACCAAAGTCTTGCGCGAGCCGCAAGCGGTTTTTGATGGAGCGATGGAAACACTCGATCTGTCTGATTACGGGCCGCGCGTGAAAGGCATCGGCGATTTCCCGTTCATTGCACAACCATACTATCGCGCTAACACAGGCATTTTCGATGACATCGAACGCGAGCCACATCAGCGCAATAAAAATTTCTCTGCTGGCTTGCAATGCCGTTATGCCGATGGCTCAACCGATGATGTGCAATTTGCGTCGCGGCAAGAAATTTTTGATTTTCACCGCGAAGCGCAAGAAGCTTTTCGCAGTGGCAAAAGTACAGTCGAGTTACAAGGCAAATCCATTCTGGTAGACCAGACCTTCATTCAGGCGTTAGGTGAACTGGTCGCGCAAGTCAGCCGCAAACCTGCCGAAAGAGAGAAGGAAGAAGAGAAGGCACGCCGTTACCTGCTGATTCATAATAACGATGCAGAACTTGAGTACAACGAAGGCACGGCGGAGTTGAAAGAAGAAGGGGGCGATCAATTCAAATTGGAATTGCCCAAATCCCTCAAGCCCAGCATTGAGCTAAAACCGCATCAACGTGATGGAGTTGCCTGGCTACAGCGGAATTATTTGCTCGGCAACAGGGGACGGCGCGGTTGTTTGCTGGCTGATGATATGGGATTGGGGAAAACACTTCAATCGCTGACGTTTCTGGCTTGGTTGATTGAGCGTGGTGACATCGCTGCGAATACCAATCCTGACCTGCCGCCCTTCAAACCAGTACTGATCGTTGCGCCGCTGATCCTGATTGAAAATGAGACGTGGCTGAATGACATGAAAACTTTTTTTGTGGGCGATGGCGCATTGTTCCTGCCTTGTCTTGTTTTGCGCGATAAAAAACTAAAAGAATTGCGAATATCCAAGGGCAAAGAAACGGAACGAGGACAACCAGCTTTAGACCTTGAGCAATTAAGAACACATCGTGTAATCCTGACCAATTATGAAACTATCGTCAGCTACCAGCATTCTTTTGCGCGAATGGATTGGTCAGTAGTCATTACGGATGAAGCACAGGAATACAAAACAACCAATACCAAGATTTCCCACGCGCTGAAAGGACTCAACCCGCGTTTTCGTGTAGCAGCTACCGGAACCCCGGTCGAAACGAGGCTAGGCGATGTCTGGAACCTTTTCGATTTTCTGCAACCGGGGCCATTACTTGGCAGCGCCACAGAGTTTCGGAAGGAATACGAAACGCCACTTCAAGAAACAGACAACGCCAATGAAGTTCTGACAAAACTCAAAACTCGACTTCGTTTCAATCGCCCGGATGCGTATTTATTACGCCGCGACAAGAAAACCAGCCTGCCCGGCTTACCCCTCAAACACGAACACTCAATTCCCTGTGACCTGTCGCCACAGCAACGCCAAATGCACTTTGAATTGCTGGGGCGCGCCAGTGCAGGTGAACATCCATTACAAATTCTACCGAAGCTGCAAAAGCTTTATCAGCATCCGGCCTTGCTGCCTCGCTACGAAGGATTGCGCGCCGATGAAGCATTACAGCAAAGCCCTAAATTACAAGCGGTGGTGAAGAGGCTAAAGGAAATTCGCTTGCAGCACGAAAAGGCGCTGATCTTTACGCGCACGCTAGATATGCAACAACTCCTAGTCAGCGTACTAAATGAAACATTTGGCCTGGATGTAGATATTATCAATGGGGCGACTACTAAAGGCGGTGAAGTACAGGATAGGAGACGAACGCGACAAACGATCCTCAAGCGATTTCGGGAGAGCAAAGGATTTAATGTGTTGATTCTTTCGCCAGATGTGGCCGGGATTGGATTAACGATTACTGAAGCCAATCACGTTATTCATTATGGGCGATGGTGGAACCCCGCCAAAGAATCACAAGCCACCGACCGTGTCTACCGCATCGGGCAAGAACGCGAGGTACATGTTTACCACCCAATTAGCCGAGACCCGCAAGGAAAATTTGAGACCTTTGATGAAAAGCTGGATCAATTGATCCGACAACGCATTCGGCTCGCGGCTGATTTTCTAGCGCCAATGCCGCAGGAAGAAAACCTCGGCAATTATCTATTCGACACATTGCTGGGCAGTGCAAGAACTTCTTCCCCTACTGTCACGCCGCAGCCTCTTACGATGGAAGATGTCCGGCGATTTTCAGGTCAAGACTTTGAAGCGCTGGTAGCGGCAATGGAACAACGTTCAGGTAAGAAGGTTATCCTGACACCGCAGAGTAGTGATGGTGGCATTGATGTGATCTCGCTACAGGAAAACGAGGTACGTTTGATTCAGTGCAAGCATAGGCAGTGGGACAGCAAGGTCAATGATGATGTCGTAACAGAAGCGGTGACAGCCTTTGACGGCTACCGCGCAAAATATTTGCGGCGGCTGCGACAAGGAATTGTTATGCGCATCGCTGTTATCACAAATGGAGAATTCACGAAAGCAGCCTTGAAATCAGCAAAAGACCGCGATATTCAGATGATGGCTTACGAAGAACTAGAGAAACGGCTGGTATCCACGAAACTATCGCAGTGGGATGTTAACGAGATGCTGGAAAAGCGTTGTGCGTCTATGCGAGATGTCTCTGCTGCGCTTGTTGAGTTAGCAACTCAAAGGTAAAAAAAACTGCAATCCTAAAGTGATCGTCTTATCAGGATTCCACAATCGCATTATTCCGCCTGCAAAACACCGCGTAAGCTTGTGCCCGGCTTGAACTCCCACGTTGCTTTGTAGAGCAAATCTGATACGACCCATCCTTTGCCAACACGCGTCAGCACGAGCGTATCCGTCCAGCGAATCATGTTTTTTCCGTCTCGATAAAACAGATGGATTGGCACTTCGGCGCGATCTGCCTGCACGACAGGCGTGCCGACGCGAAAGCCATGTGAGCCTTCAAACGAACTGGAAAACAAATCGCCTTCGATCCACGGCGGCTTTTCGTCCGGGTGTTCTTTGATGAATTTGGCTTGTTTTTCGCGCGCGGATTGGATGAGTCGTTGCAAGTCCTGGCTCAAATACAGCGCGAGCAATTTGGTTTGTTGCACGGTGGGCAAGCCGCTGATTTTGAGTTTGTGACAGACGCGATAGAACTGCGCGGCAATGTCTTTGGGCGACGCAGGCGACGCGGCTTGTGCAGCGTTCACCACCAACAACAAGGCAAGAATGGTTTGCAGAAATCGTGCGTTCATTCGGCGAGCTTCCCATCCTTCAGTTTGATAATGCGATCTGCGAATCGGCCCGCCAATTCCTGATCGTGTGTGACCATCACAATCGTTTTGCCTTCGCGCTGCATCGTCTTGAGCAATTCCAAAATCTCGGCGGCGCGGGCGCTGTCCAAATTGCCTGTCGGCTCGTCGGCTAACAGCACTTGCGGTTCATTCGCCAACGCACGTGCAATCGAAACGCGCTGTTGTTCGCCGCCCGACAACTCCGAAGGCCGATGATCCACACGCGCGCCCAAACCAACCCGTTCCAGCAATTCCCTGGAACGTTGCTGGCGCTCGGTTTGTTTCATTCCGGCGAAGGCGAGCGCGAGCGAAACGTTTTGCCGCGCGGTCATCGTGGGAATCAGATTGAAGCTCTGAAAAATCATGCCGATGCTGCGCAGACGATAGCGCGACATCTCGCGCGACGAGAGCGGCGCAAGGCTTTGACCATTGAAGAGAATGTCTCCTTTCGTCGGGCGATCCAGCCCACCAAACAAATTCAGCAACGTAGATTTGCCCGAACCACTGGTGCCGAGAATCGCTACGAACTCGCCGGGTTCAATGGCAACCGTCACGCCATTGAGCGCGTGAACTTCTTCGCTGCCCATTGGATACTCTTTGGTGACGTTGTGGGATTCGAGGATGGGCATAGGCTGAAGAGTAGTCGGTAGCCGGTAGTCAGTAGTCGGTAGAAAACCGAAGGCTACCGCTCTACCGTCTACTGTCTACCGTCTACTCTCTTAACAAAATTCCGTCGCGTTGAAGAAGTAGCTCAATTCGATCTTCGCATTTTCATCGGAGTCGGAGCCGTGCGAAGCGTTTTCGCCCATGCTGGTGCCGAAGTCGCCGCGAATCGTTCCCTTCGGCGCCTTGGTCGAATCGGTCGGTCCCATCAAATCGCGCCAGGCCTGTTGCGCATTTTCTTTTTCGAGCGCCAGCACGACGGTCGGGCCACTGGTCATAAACTCGACCAATTCGCCGAAAAACGGACGGTCTTTGTGAACGGCGTAAAACCCTTCGGCGATGGGTCGGGTCATGTGAATTAATTTCATCGCGCGGATGGTAAAGCCACTATCGTTGATGCGTTGAATAATATTGCCGGCATTGCCTGCGCGCACAGCGTCAGGTTTAATCATTGCAAATGTCATGCTCATTGTGTTTATTTTCTCCTCAAAACAAATAGACGACAAGCGGTGCGCCTGTCGGTGAATTCAAAGAAAAGCCTCGCACCGTGTTCGGTGATGCGAGGCTTGGAAATTCAGGGTCCCACGCTCACACTCGCGGGGCGTTAGTTGGGACAAAGAGTGCGATAGTAAAGGCTATTGTTGATGCTCAGGGTGCGTACAGCCTTTAAACTCTCTCAGGTAAGTGTTGCCCTTGTATTTCAACTCGTCGTGAATGCCAATCTTCGACGTATAATAGCCATCAATCGTCAGATTCTTAATGGCTTTGAAGAAGCGTTCTTCCAGCGTGGACGGTTTCATTTCGTTCTTGCTGATTTCCGTCAACACAGCAACCTGCTTGTCCTTTCCAGCTTTGACAAACGGTCCGCCTGCTTTCGCATCCATCGCCGCCAGTCCTTTTTTCCAAAGGTCTTTGGTTTCCTGCGGCGATTCACTGACCATCAAATCAATGAACGCGGGAACTTCAGCAGCTTTCGCGCCGCCCGAACGTTCATCGGCGGGAATAATCAATTCCGAAATTTCGCCAATCGCAGCAAGTTCCGCTGCCGTAAAAAATTTCAATTTCGCAGCCGCTTTCTGCGGCACAGCGGTTTTCGCCAAACTGTGATGCTGATGCTGTGCCAGGGTGTTTTGCCCCAGAATTGGCAAACTGGCTCCAACGCCAATCCCAGTGGCGATTCCTTTCAAAGCTTCGCGGCGATTCAGGCCATTTTTCTCTTCGGACATTGTGTTCACCTCGTAAATGTTGATTGTGAGCTGGTCATCAAAGACGCCTTAATTATTGACCGCAGTTAGCAAAAGTCAAGCGGCGCGTTGAAGAGCAGTGATTTACTATCGGCTGACACAAAGCTGTCTTTTCAGAATCATCATGCCCGCCCGAACGCGGGTCTTGACGGTGCCGAGAGGCAACGCGAACCGTTCGGCGAGTTCCGTTTGGCTGAGGCCTTCAAAATATGCCGCCTCAATCAAGGTGCGCTGTTCTGGCGTAAGTTGTGCCAATGCCTGGTGAACCAGTTGGCGTCGCTCTGCATACATACTCATTTTTTCAGGAGTTTCGTCGGGGGCGACGTGTTGCACGATGGTTTCCAGAGGTTCGGTTTCCTGCCGCAGATACGACGAGGCACGCAAGCGATCTATCGAACGGGTGCGCGCAATCGTCATTAACCATGACAGCACCGTGCCACGCCTGAATTCAAAATTCGCCGCCTGTCGCCACACCTGCATATAAATGTCCGAGGTGACTTCTTCCGCCGTTTCCCGATTCCCCAAAATGCGCAGCGCCAGCCCAAACACGAGGCGATGGGTATGATGGTAGAACGTCGCCAAGGCCTCCTGGTCGCCACCCGCGATGGCGCTTATCAATTCGCCCAGGTGCTGATCCTGATCGGGACGTAGCGCGGGTTTTCGTTCTGTCGGAAAAGAAATTTGGGAGTGTGCTGTCATAACCGCCCTCCTCACAGGCCAGTTTGAAACGATTGCTTTTCGGTAGCTTCGGTTTCCGCCTCTGCTTCTTCGGGGAACTCTTCCGGT
>JAEUQN010000139.1 GCA_016789725.1 Blastocatellia bacterium
TGTTTCATGCGTTGTGGTCGCGCTTTTTGCTAACGCGGGGGGCCACCCCCACCCACCCCCCGCTTTTTCTCAACCCCCGCTACGTTTTTTTGGCCCGCCGCAAGCTTGCTAGGCCAATGCTTCAGCCGTGACCTTTGCTCGGCGCGCCTTCCACGCGCGGAAGCGTCGCCAGGATAATGCCAAGCCCGTCCAAACCAATACTGCGCCACCTAATGAAACGATGCCTGCAATTGTTTGGCCGATGAAGCCAGCGACTTCGCCTGTGTGCGCAAACCGCAGGAAGGAACGAAGCTGACGACCAGGGGAAAAGCTGGAAAACGGTTCCCATTTCGTCACGTCGCCGGTTTTGCGATCCAGCGTGAGCGTCGCGCGTTTTTGCGGTTCGCCGCCCATCCCATGATCTATGGTGAACGCCAGCGGCGCTTCGGCATTGGTCGGCAAGCGCAGACTCAACGTTTTCCATCCAGGTGAATGTTGCTCAGCGCGCGCCCAGAGCGAGTTGACGCCTTCCAATGAATTGGCAGCATTCGTAGCATTGGCAGCTTGTGGCGCGGATGGTTGAGGCGGGCGGGCCGGAGCAGGCGGCGTTTCGCCCACGACGCGATACACCAGATTGCTCATCCAGGGAAAGGAAATCACCGTCGCGGACAACACCACCAAAAACAGCGGGACAAACGACCAGAAACCGATGACGTTGTGCCAGTTAAAATCGCGTGCTTTGCCGGGCAATCCGCGTCGGAACCACAAAATGTTTTTGAATTGCGGCCACTTCAAAGTGCGCGGAAACCAGAGATACAAACCGCTGATGACAATGAACAGAAACGCGAAATTGCAAACGCCTGTAATCAAGCGCCCCGTCGCGCGCCCCGCGCCTTCCGTGCCGAGCCAGCGATGCCAGTCGGTCACGACGTGAAAGAAATTGCGCATGCCCGTCGCGCCTTCGCCAAGCACTTCGCCCGTGTACGGATTGGCAAAAACGGTGCGTCCACCATTGAGGGCGACGGCTATTGGTTCCGTAGCTCCGGCACGCATCGTCACCGAAACCGGCGCGGCGTTTTGCGATTCGCGGACTTTCGTAACCAACGTTTCCATCGGCAATCGCGTAGCTCCGGCGGGCGGCGTCAACTGATAGTTGCGCGTGTCGGCCCAGGCGATCATTTGCTTTTCGTACGTCAGCAAAACGCCCGTGACGGACATAATCAGGATAATGATTCCGGCGATGACGCCGCAGAACAGGTGACACCAAAAAAGGATTTTGCGGAAGAGTCTCATAGAGGTAATCGTGATAGAAAACTAAAAACTGAATTTCACTCCAGCCTGCATCAAGCGAGGCATGCCCGGCATAATACCGCGACGGCGATCTACGATAAAGGTATCGTCTGTCAGATTTTTGGTCGTGACGAAGATCGTCGGCACAAAACGCTCAAACCCACGAATGCGATAGTTGAGCGTGGCATTCCAAACGCCATAGCCCGGCAACAAGCCACGCTGTCCATTCGCCGTCGGGGCGACGGTGTTGAGGTCATCGCCGAACTGCTTGCTGACGTACACATATTCCAGCAACGCATCAATACCCGTCGGATGCGAATAGCCGAAGTTCAAATTGGCGAGGCGTTCCGGCGAGTAAATCAGCCGCTTGCCGATGATGTTGGTCGTAGCAAAACCGCTGACATTGGAGAACCGCGTCGCGCCGCGATATTCCGCTGTCGGGATGAACGTCAGTGCCGCGCGCACGTAAAAGTTATGCGGCGAATTTGCCAACGTGCCCGTGTCCACGCGCCCGGCGAATTCAAAGCCCTGATGCAAGGTTGCGCCCGCGCTCGTCAACGTCGAACCGACGCCGCCCGACAGATTCGCGGGCACAATCTGGTTTTCGTAAT
Organism: Blastocatellia bacterium; assembly: GCA_016789725.1. Classification (GTDB taxonomy): domain Bacteria; phylum Acidobacteriota; class Blastocatellia; order RBC074; family RBC074; genus JAFDVL01. Next base: position 1,881 of record JAEUQN010000139.1, read on the forward strand.
CCAGCCGGAAAAACGCCGCGTCCAGTCGTAAGCCTTTCACGGGCAGCGAGCGCACGCCGACTTCGTAATTCCACGAGAGTTCAGGATCAAGTTCGAGCACGCCGCCCGTGCCGCTAATGATGTCTGCCGGACGCGGCGGCGAAAAGCCACGATGCGCGCCCGCGAAAAAGGTCACGTTATCTTTCGGACTGTAAGCAATGCCGATGCCTGGAATGAATTGCGTCACATCGGTTGTGCCGACGACAAATGGCGTGACCAATCGGTTGGTGCGTTCGATGTTGACATGTTCGAGACGTAGCCCCGGCGTGATCGCCAGTTTGCCGAACAGAAAGCGATGCTGCACGTATCCGGCGACCGCGGAGTTTTTGCGTTGATTGTCTTCGCTGGTGATGCCGCCGCGCCCGTTCGGGCCGAGCGTGTTGTTGTTGAGTTGCACGCGATTCTGCGTTTCGCGGTGATAGCGGAAGCCGAAATCCGTTTCGCCCGCGCGGCTCGAAACTTTCAGGCGCGGATCAATGCCAAAGGTATCGTAGTTGCGCAAACGTCCTTCGTTTCCACAAAGCGTATTCAATTCTGCCAAGCCGTTGCAGCCATTTTGCCCGCGCCGATTCGGGCGCTGATCAGAGTTGGACGATTGCCGCCACCAGTCGCGCTGAAAATTCGTGGCATAGAGCGTTGTCGAGAACACCGCGCGGCTATTGATCGCGTTCGTGTACAGCAGCGAACCGCCCCAACGGTCGCCGTAAAAGAAATCGTTCTTGAAGGGATTGAAGCGCGGATTGGCGGCGAATTCGGCTTCGGTCAAACCGGAATACGTCATGTTGGAATTTTCGCCGTAATAATTCGCTTTGAACGACAAGGTTTGCTGCGCGTTTTTATCGAGCTGCGTGACGCTTTTGAAAAGCACGTCATTGAGCTTCGAGAACATGTTTTCCCGCGCGCCTGCGCCCCGTTTGTGCAGGAAATCCACTAGCACTCCGGTGCGTCCCGCGCCTTCGCCGAAGCTCGCGCCAACGCTGCCAAAGCCGTTGAAGTAGCGCCGATTGCCGCCTGTCAGCGTCACCGAACCATGCACGCCGTCCGCCGGTGGATTCGGCGTCAGGTAATTCAACAAGCCGCCCAGCGTGTTCGGTCCGTGCGCAATCTGCCCGGAGCCTTTCAGCACTTCGATGCCGTTGTAGCGTTCAATCGGCGGATGGTAATACGCATCCGTGTCGCCGTACGGCGCGTGTCCGAGCGGCACACCGTCTTCGAGCAACAACACCTTCGCCGAACGATTCGGGTCGAGACCGCGAATACTGATCGAAGGCCGCAGACCGAAGCCTTCTTCATCGCGGACATACACGCCCGTGAATTTGCGCAACGCTTCGTTGAAGGTAAACGGACGCGCAATTTCGAGCGTTTGCCGATCCAATACTTCGACTGAGCCGGGGATGCGCTGCAACTCTTCCGGCGTTGTAGCAATGTCGGTCGTGATGACGCTGACGTTTTCGGTAAGACTGCCGGGACGCAACGTGAAGTTCACGACGCGCCCGTTGGCTTCCAGTGCAACCTGCTGCGATGCGACGGAAAAGCCGTTCGTGGTGGCGCTGACAAAATATCCACTCGGCTGTAAGCCTTCGACGCGATAATTGCCGGAGGCATCGGTTGTGGCGTTGCGCTCAAAGCCAGAACTAATGCGGCGCACCTTGACGATTGCGCCCGCAATGCCTGCGCCAGTTTGATCGCTGACCGTGCCGGTCAGCGCGCCGGAGCTGATGACAGATTGCGCGTCTGCGAAAGAAGCAAGAGCGACAAAGAAGAAGCTTGCAAAAAGAGCGCAGAAAATACGCTTGCCGGGGCAAAGACGTTCAGCAGAATGCTGCGCAGCGAATGAGCAGAGGGAAAGATGTTGTCGTGAAAGCATAGCGGGAGTGTCCTGTTTTTCGTAGCAACGTGGTAGGATAGCTCCCGCACGCCGCCGGTAGATTTTCCAGAATTGATCGGGTCGGTTGTTGCATTTCAAAGCCGCTGATGTGACAGCATCAGCGGCTTTTCATTTCAATCTATTTTCGTACCTTGATGAGTTCGTAATATCGGTCGCGTGGCTCTGCTGTCCAGCCGTTCACGCCATTCCTCGGCAGCCACCACAGATGAATAATTGCAGCTCCCAACAATGGCAAAGCGAGAAAACAAAATGCCCATCTGCGCCCAAATATAGCCGACAAGCTAACAAATATAGCCGTAGTGACAGATACTTTCAGCACACGCCTCCACTTAGGCTTGTGTTCTTCAAAGTGCCCAAACAAAACGCTGCCGAGGGCGAAAACAGACATCACAATAGCAATCTCAAACCAGAGCGTATTAGTGTGCCACATGGTAAATCCCTTCACACGACGTAGACCTGTTAACAGAAAAGGGGGCATTTCTTGCAGGCTTTCCCTTTTTTCTTATAACTTTTGCAGCACTTGATTTTCTTCTTATTTCGAATAAACAACGCAAACATAATCATTTAATCCTAAAGGTCTCATTGAAACGATTTTGAAAATCGTTTTCAGAATATGCTTCAATATATTTCCCAGGCTAAATTTTGTCAAGACTGAAAATGCCGTGGGAGTAAAACAACTCGCGATGGCAATTTGGGACCTCAATCGTTAACACAATTTGCTTTCACGCGTCTTAAGTGGTGGACAAAATATGAACTTCGGCCCACGCTTGGACGTTACATCGCATCTAAGGTTTCGCCGATAAAACGATTACGCAACCCAATATTTTTCGAGGAGACTGCCATGAAACAATTGAACCATGTACCCCACAATCGTCCGATTTTGATCATTCTTTTCACTTTTATATTAGCTGGATTGGGTTACGGAAACCCAGTTAAGAAGACGGCTACCTTGACCACCGAATCAATAGCAATGCTTCCGGCATCTGATGCTATTGCGGTGGTAGATGTGGCACGCCTCGTCAATGAATTGCTCCCCCAATTTAGAGTTATTGCGCCCAAAGAAGCAGCCAAATTCGAGAAGGAAATCACTGAATTCATGGGTGATACAGGGATTGATCCGTACAAGATCAAATCGGCGGTTATTGGGCTACGAATGACGGATACCACAGTCGTTTCAGCTATCGTTGAGGGCATTACATTCGATCCGAATCGGATTATGGCAACGATTAAGGCAAAAGATAACAAACAGGAAGTAAAGGTTGTTGATTACAAAGGCAAGCAGATTTTCGTGGTGAGTTCCCTTAAAGCAGCGGAAAAAGCGGGCGTGAGTGAAGAAATGGCGTTCACGCAGTTGGATAGTGACCGCGTCGCTCTTGGGAACCTAAGTGGCATCAAAGGGATTCTCGATGGCAGCAACGACACAGCTAATACTGCGCTGAATTCCTTACTCTCCCAAACGAATGGCGGGCTACTAAGATTTGCAGCGAATATCCCGGAAAGCGCGAAAAAAGGATTAGCCGATCAAGGAGATATGTTTGCACAGTTCAGCACGATCAAAACCGTATTTGGTTCTCTTGATCTAACTAGAGAATTGAGCTTTTTGTTGGATGCCAAACTGCGAACAGGTTCTACAGATGAAGCGTCCAAACTTCAAACCGGTCTCGCAGCGTTGGTTGGACTGGGGAAAATGTTTTTGGGCGGAAATAACGACCCGATGATGCAAGGATTGACACAAATTATAGATCTTATCAAGATTGGCGCACAAAATAATGACGTGTCACTCTCACTTACAATTCCCAAAACGGTCTTTGATCAATTTGCAGAAGCCAATAAAAAGAAAAGCGAAAAATAACCTTATCTTCGTTAAAAAAGGAGAGCCGGAGGAATTTATTCCTCCGGCTCTCCTTTTTAAGCGGGCCTTAGTTACTGATTGGCGAGTTGATTTGGATTGAGACTATTGACGGCTTCGTCAATTTTCTTATTATCAATCCAGAGTTTGCCAGCATCTTCGTAACGTTTACGCGAGGCCTTCACGTAAGCGTCATAAACAAGGCTGCCACGTTCACCTTCCAATCGCATACGAAGTGCGGTTTTCTGATCTGCAAACTTGGACATATCGGCTTCAGTACGCTTGGTGGCCGCAAACACGATGTAACTACCGGCACCCGTTTTGACAGGTGCCTTTGCCACTTCGTTTTGCTTGGTCGCCAGCACTACAGTCCGAATTTGCTGTGTCACTTGTAAACTGCTAAACGGAACGCCTGTCAAATTATTGGCGTCTGCCTTGACTTCAATGCCATCCTTGGTCAAGAGCGCCTTCAACTCATCTGCGGTTTTCGCCTTAGTCAGATAATCGTTCGCTGTTTGCTGTACGATGTTCAGGTCTTTCTCACGCTGAAGCTTGGTTTCGACCTGGTTACGTGCCTGATCAAAAGTTAACTGCACACCGCCTTCAATAATATCAATCAAGCGCGGAACAGCGATGCCGTTGGGAATACCGATTTTGTCAGCTATATCGCCTTTCTTTAATTCCTCAACGTGCTTCTCAAAGGTCGGATTGCTGCCAATATCAGGAAGTGTGTCGCCTTTTTTGAAATATGGTGTAGAGCGAATCAGGTCTTCAGGTTTGATTTTCATCTCCGCCGCGATTGTTTCAGCAGTCTTGCGAAGGTCTTTGTTTTCCGTAAAGAGTTCATACGCCTTGTCAGCAATTTCATTCGCTTTGGCATAAGCACGACGATTTTTTGCGCCCGCTACCAAGGTCGGCTTCATTCGTTCAAAGGGAACATCCCGCTCTTCGGTAACTTTCATCAAATACCAGCTACTGCCCTCCTTGAAAGGGCCTTCGATGGATCCGACTGCTAAGTTAAAAGCCCGCTGCCGCCAATCTTTCGAGTTTGGATTCTTTGTAATCCATCCGATGTCACCGCCACCTGAAGCGGAAGCATCCTGCGAATTGCCTTTGGCGAGTGCAGCAAAATCTTCGGGCTGTCCGCCGGGAGCGCCTTGCGCTCGGGTTTTCAATTCGGCAACTTTCTTTTGTACAGTGGCATCGTCGGCAGGTGTTGCGATGTTGAGCTTGATGATGCTGACACGTGGCTCTTTTTGTTTTTTGTCCTCATACTCGGCTTTAAGAACTTCGTCAGTCAGCTCAACTGTTACTTTGTCAGTGGGGATAAAGATGTACTCTACTTTGCGGACAGGTTCGGTCGCTTTGAATTCGTCTTTATGTCCATCGTAATAAGCCTGCATTTCCTGGTCAGTTGGCTTCGGCTTATCTTTAATTTTATCCTTATCAATCGTAGCGTAAATGACTTCGACCTTCGTGTTGTCATTCTTATAGGCTTCTTCAACTTCTTTATCTGCGACTTGCACGCCGGACGCCAAATAAGTTCTCATCTTGTTTGCCGCAAAGCCATTGCGAACAATACGTTCATAGTCTTCCGGGGCCTGCCCATTCAATCGCAAGCGGCGGAGATATTCTTCCTTACCAATGAACTTGCCCGTATCAGGATCCGTAAAGGTGCGAATAATCGCCTCGCTAACTTCCTGATCGGTACCAACAAAGCCATATTTATCCGCTTCACTGAGCATTAATCGCTCATCAATCAAACGATCCAAAACCTGCTGATCAAGTTTCATTGCCCGAACCAGGGAGGCATCTACTCCGCGTCCCTGAGCGTAAACCTGCGCGGTACTTAGCAATTGATCGCGGAACTCCTTGAGCGTAATTTCCTGCCCGCCAACCTTAGCAATGACTGTTCCATCATCGGCGCGGCTGCCAACCAACGGGCTATTACCGAGCTGTGAATTCGGAACGTAAAAGAGGATCATTCCCAGCAGCAACACAGCGCTGAAAATCAACAGCACTATTTTGGAGGAGCGCTGAAATTTGGAAAAAAATCGAAGCATAACTAGATAACTCCAGTGTGTGAATTTTGGTGGCTGAATGAATTCAACCGAATCTCGTTGGGGGTCAACGGTGGGGCACACATAAAAAGACGCGCATTCTATCGTTTTGGCCTCTTCACCGCAAGCGTAAGTTTGCCAAAGAACCACCCACCCGAAACAACCCCATCGCACTTTATTTTTTCGCGGTGCCAGCCACGCTTTTTGCCGTGCCTTCACCCTCGACAATTTTCACGTACGAATTGATAGGGACATTGGTTAATTTATCCACTTTCCCGCTCGGCCATTTGATTTCGAGGCTATCAAGTTTACTCGCCGGACCAAGGCCGAGAATTTCGCGCGGATCATGCGAAGCCAAAAAGCTGCCGCCGCTGGTTTTCAATCGCTGCCGCTTCACACTATTTGCAGTCCAGGTAATGATCGCGCCAACCGCGCCGGGATTGCTCTTCGTCGCCACCAGTTGCAAGCCAACCCAATTGTTTTTGTTGCCGCCGTTATTTTTGAGCAACAACGGAGCCGCACCATTATTGATGACCAGCAAATCCAAATCCCCATCGTTATCATAATCACCCACCGACATCCCACGCGCCGGAAAATCTTTGGCAAAGACATCGCCGGATTGCGCACTGATGTTTTTGAATTTGCCATTGTTGTTTTCAAATAACAGCAGCGGTTCAGCATATTTCACTTTGGAGACTTGTGTTTCGACCATGTCATCGGGGTGTCCATTCGCTAAGAATAAATCCACATCTCCATCGTTGTCATAATCAAAAAACTTCAAGCCCCAACCGCTTAACAAGCGAGTCGCCTGTGCGATTTCGCCGGGTTGATCGCTAAAGGTCAAATCTTTTTCATTGCGGTAAAGGCTAAACAATTCCTGATCAATATTGGCGACAAACAAATCCTGCCAGCCATCGCCATCAAAATCCGCCGCATCTACCCCCATCCCGGAACGCGGACTGCCTGAATCACTGTAAGCAACGCCTGCCGGCAAACCGATTTCTTCAAACTTGCCGCCGCCCTTATTCACAAACAGGAAATTGGCGACCGTGTCATTCGCGACGAACAAATCCATTAGCCCGTCGTTATTGATGTCTGTCGCTACTGCGCCAAACGATTTGCCGAGGGAATTCGCAATGCCGGACGATTTGCTGACATCGGTGAACTTTCCGTTACCTTCGTTGTGAAAGAGAAAACTTGGACGAGGCTTGAAGACACGTGGGATGCAGTAATAACGCTTGCCCATGCGATTGTCGCCACAAAAAATACTGCCCTTCGCACTGTACTGAACAAAGCTCGAGGCAAACAAATCCAGCTTGCCATCGTTGTCATAATCAAACCAAGTTGCGCACGTCGTCCAATTCGGCGCACCAACACCTGCCTGTTCCGTGACGTCCGCAAAAGTGCCGTCGCCTTTATTGCGAAACAACACGTTCTGCCCGTAGTTCGTGACATACAAATCCTGCCAGCCATCGCCGTCAAAATCCGCCGCCGCTGCGCCCATCCCAAACTGCCCCATCTGCCCGCAGGCAACGCCCGCTTTGTCTGCAACGTCGGTAAAGGTGCCATCACCGTTGTTACGATACAGGGCATTCTTGCTCGGCGTTTTGGGCAGATAGAAATCGGAAGGGCCGCCGTTCACAAAATAAATGTCTATCCAACCATCATTGTTGTAGTCAAAAAACAAACCGCCGCCGCCGCAGGTTTCTGGCAAATGCCGCGTGTCTGAACGCCCGTTGTCATGAACCCATGAAATGCCGCTGGCTTGCAGTGCCACTTCTTCATAAGTCACTCTTGTTTGCCCTGAAACTGCGATTGAAATGATTGTGATGATAACTAACGATAGTAATTTCACACTTGCTACCTCTGGAATAAATGTTACTGCCCAATCGTAAAGAACGTGTGTTCTTCCACAGCCTGCTGCCCCTGGCGTGCAATTACGCGGAGTTCGTAATTTCCGGCGGTCTTGAAATTGTCCAGCGGCAGTTTAGCGATGTAAGAGATTTTGCCTTGCTTGTCAGGCGCAGGCAAATCAATCTGGCCGCGTGCGATAGATTGCCCATCAGACAAAACTTCAAGAATGAGTTGTGGTTTGTTGGAACTTCCCGCGATGGGGTACACAACCGTGTATACGCCTAATTCCCCGCCCGCCGTCGCGTTGATTGGCTCGCCAAGATTGGGAATGATTTTGCCAGTTTGGAAGCGAAACGGGTGGTCATCAGTGGAGACAGATTGATCTATCGGGTCAATCCTTTTAATGACGGATACGCTGCTCATTTTCAGATTCTCGCCGCGATTTGGCACGATCAGGATTGAACGGCGCGCCGCTTTTTTGTTGGTCTCGCGGTCGTGCGCAACGGTTTCTAAAGTATAGCGACCAGGAAGCACGTCGAACGTTCGCGTAAAGACGAGGTTACCTTTTTTCAGCGCATCAAGTCGGGCGACGGGACCGTCAAGGGGAAAGTCTTCGCTGAACTTTTGCACGACACGCCCCTCGCTGTTTTTCAGCAACGCCAATAATGAACAATGTGTGCTGTAAGATTTTTTCACGTCATCCACTTTGAAGGTCAAATTTGCCAGGGGAACCTCCAACACCAACAATTCCTGCGTACCGCTGGGACGATCTCCGAAATGCAGAATTTGTTGCCGAAACTCAAATTCGCGCGGAATCGGCTTTACACTCAGAGCGGTCAGCATTGGCAATTCGTACGGCATCAATTGCGATGCACCTTCTAAGGTCGGCACGGCAAAATAGCCACTGCGTGTTTGCAGTACAAGGTCAGGCCGCGAAGTTTTGACTGTGATCGCACGAAATCTGCCGTCAAATTCTTTGCCCGTCGGGCTATAAGAAGCTTCGTAATATGAAGTCAGTTCCGAGATCACGCGCTTCATCGGCGCGCGAAAATCATTCGTATTGGCGACAAATACGCCGCCTGTACTTTCGGCCAGTGCGGCCAAATTGTTCTGCGTATTTTTCGTGATCGCGTTCTCGGCATTGTCGAAGGATTTCGCCTGCTCAAACGTGACCGCTTGCCCGCCGCGTGTACGTTGCTGCCGCTCGTTCGCAGCAACCGCCGCATTCAAAGATTCTTTCGCCGAATCAAAATCGCTTTGCGTTTGCAAACCGCGCGCGTCAATCGCGTAAAAGCTCACATTCGCGCGGTTCGCTGAACTGATCGCGGTCTGGAAAGCGTCTTTCTGATTGGGCTGCACTTGCAAACCTTCAGAGAAGTACACCACGGTTTTGCGGCCCAGCAATTTCTTCTGGCCTTCGATCAACGAGAGCAAGGAAAACAGCGAGGATGCGCCTTGTTGCTGGCGCGCGGCATCATCGGACATGCGCAAAATATCAATTGTGATTTGCGCCGCTTTGGCATCGGCAAAAGCGGCCCCATTGACGCTGCCTGCGCCTCCTTGTCCGCCGACACTCGCCGCAGAAGCAGCCGCCGTCGCATCGGCACGCGTGAAGTTTTCCAACTCGCGGCGAATCTGTTGTGAGCCTTCTATGAACGAAGGTGGCGCAGCATTCGTCACGCGCTCAACCGCCGTTTTCAAGCGGTCGCGGTCACTGGTGAATGACTGCACAACGCTGATGCGTTGGTCGAGCGAGAAAATGGCAACCATCACATTCGGCCCGTATTCTTCTTTCAGAAACTCCATCGCCGCCATCTTCGCATTGCGCCGCCCATCAGGGCTGAGTCGCTCGAAGACGAACGAAACCAAATTGATTTGCCGCGCCGGATCAGCGGTTCTTGATGTCCCCGAGTTCGTACCCGCGCTCGCCGGTATCCCCGTCCCCTCAACAGTTGCCTCACCGCTGCGATTGACCAAACGAAACGAAGAGATTTCCTGCTTCGTGCCATCTTCGTAAATTTCAAGATCACCAGCTTTCAAATCCTGAATCGGACGCCCTTTTTTGTCGCGCACAACGATGTCGAGCAGCACTTCTTCCGCGCCAATGCGCAAGACCTCGTCTGGTGACTTTGGTGTCGGTTTGGGTTGCTGTTGCGCCTGCACCAATAGCGGCGAAATCGCCAGAGAGCCAGCCAAAGCAAAAACTAAGGTGCGGGCCAAAAATTGAGACATAAGTCGCTCTCCCCATTAATTCGGATATGCTTCACCAGGCGTCACAATGCGAATCCAATGATCGGTAAATTTGTGATGCGCGCCGGGAATCTCATATTCAGGCATGTGGCAAGAGACACACTTACGGGTCTTGCCAGCCTTGCAGGTTGCATACGTTTTGGTAGTCACAGCAACCTCTGGTTTGCGATGACAGGCGATACATTTCGCATCATAAAAAGTCGCCTCCTGTTTCATCTCTTCGTGCGGATTATGGCAGGCGGTACAACTGATCCGTTTATCATCGAAGTCGTAACATTTGCTGCCGAAGATGCGATAAGGTTGAAAGCGCACATTCACTACGCCGCGCGCTTCTTTCATTAATTGTACCTGCGCCCAGGTGCGATGACACGATCCACAAAACTGCGTCATCCCTTCGGTATCGAAATGCCCTGGATTCAGGATCGCCATTTCGCCTGATCCTCGCGTCGTCCGCTCGCTTTTACTTTTCATCAGTGCGACGTGGTTCTCGCCTCCGCCGTGACAGCCTTCGCACGTGATGCCGGGCGTGAGTTTATCCAATTGCAATTGACGTTCGCTGACAGCAGCCGTCGCGTGACAACTGAAACAGTCTTTAGTGTCGAGTGAATCCATCGCGCGCCCAAACGCTTCAAGAAGCGATTTTGCCGGCTCGCGCGGCGCACCCAGCGTGTAATCCAAGCCTGTTATTTCGTTATAAAAACTCACGCGACTTTCATAATATTTGCCGCGCAGTTCCAACACGTATGTCTGCCCCGCTTTGCCCTGCCCAAAAGAATACAAAATTGGCGCAGACAGTGTTTCGGTCCCATCCGTCACGGCGTAAACGCTTTGATTCCCTTGCCGTGTGATTGAATATAAATAGTTCCCGCTTTTGAAGGAGAGCTTGGGATTGGCTTTCAGAATTCCACTCTCGGCCACGGCTTCCAGCGCCTTGCCCATCGGAGTTGAGTGTTGCGTTTCGGTTTGCGTGTGACATTCGGCGCAGACCTGATTACCGAGATATTTGGCATTCGCGGGCGCGTGAGTTGGACGCCATTCCATCGCGGGCGCAAACGATTTGCCTGCCGACTGGCTCTGGGATGATTGACTCAGCGACTTGAGCGGATGCCACAGAACAACGAATACGCCCAACATCAGCGCAATCACAGTGCATTTTGTCACGCGGTGAATCACCTTCATTACGTTTTCGCTTTTTCGTTTGGCGGATCGCCAACCAGGTTTTCCTTGTTCGCGCGGCGCAATTTATCCAATCGCATAAACTCCGCGCGCGCCCGATCAGCTTCTGTTTTACGGCCCGCCTTCGAGTATGCGCGTGCCAAAGCAAAATACATCTCAGGACTGTCCGGCGCTTGTCTGGCTCCGATTTCCAGTTCTTTGATCGCCCGTTCGGTTTGCCCTGTTTCCAGCAAAATTCGGCCCAGCGCATTATGTGCAGCAAAGAGCTGCGGAGCCAGTTTTACCGCCTCTTCCGCGTAGGTCAGCCCATTGGCAGGTTCGTTTCGCTTGAGAAACTCAAACGCCATTTGTAAGCGTGCAAATACGTGCTGCGGAGAAAGCTGCAATTCCTTTTTGAACGCCAGCAATGCCTCATCCGGCGAATCGCGCATCAGGAAAATTCCATACGCATAATTCACATTCATCTCATTCGGGAAGGCTGCAAGTAACTGGCTAAATTCCTGGATCGCCTGGGGACGCTGCTCGGCAGCCATATAAAATCCGGCGCGCCCGGTTTTCAGCACGACCTCGCGCTTCGACGGCGGCGTTTCTGTTGGCAAAAATGATAGCCGCAACAAAGCCAGACCAAAGGCCTCAAACAGCGCAGGGCTTTCGCCTTGTAATTTGGCCGCCTGACTCAGCACCGCATACGCCAATTCAAATTGCTCCGTACGATTCAGCAAAATCCCCGTGTGATAAAACGCGACGGCAGCAATCTCGCCTTCCTTCCCGAGTCCCAATTCACGCCCGCGCAACAAGTGCGACAACGCATTTGAATACTCCTTCAGTTGATACTCGCATAACCCTAAAAATGCCCAACCCACACCACCTTTCGGCTCCAACAGCACCAATCGTTTGAAGGCATCGCGGCCCTCTGCATACCGATCCAACTGATAATAAATTGTACCGAGCGACCACCAGCCTTCCAACCACTTCGGCCTTTGCTTCACGGCCTGTTGATAGAGCCTGATCGCGTCATCCAGCTTTTCTGATTGCCGGGCTTCGGCGGCGCGGTTGGTTAATTGCTCAAAAGAAGAAGAGGCAACCGTCGCAGAACGACGTTTGGCGGGCTGTGCAATTATGGTTGATACCGTCAGCACCATCAAACCACACAAAAGTCCTTGACCAAACTTTGCGATAACAGTTTTTTTCCGAAGTTCACGCACTACGGTTTCTCCTGCGCCCCCGGCTGTTTGGCTTGACGTTCAGCATTGAGTTTGTTGACGATGGATTGCTCGCGGTCGCCATCAGCCTTGCGTTTAAGCCGATAATAAACCGTTGCCAACATAACGTGCGCTTCGACAAAATCGGGCGCGTCTTTGACCAATCGTTCCAGTTCCGGCAAGGCTTCGGCGACTTTACCTTGCCCCACGCGAACGCTTTCGATGTAAAACCGCACATTGGGTTCGCCCGGTCGTACGAGTAGCGCGCGCTGGAAATATTTTAGGGCTTCATCGGGATTTTGATCCTGTTTGAGGATCACACCAATTTGCAGATTGGCATCGAAATCATTCGGGTTATTTTCCAGTTCCAAGCGAAATTCTTCTTTGGCCTGATCGGTGTTTCCGGTCAGAGATAACGCGCGGCCATAATACGAATGGACGGTTGGGAGTTTAGGGTTCAATTGAGCAGCAACAGCAAACTCCTGCGCGGCTTTGGCATAATCGGCACTCATTAAGTGCGTTGTACCGAGCAGCATCCGAACCTCCGCTGAATCGCCCCCACGCATAATCTTTTCAATTTGTTGTTGACCCTTTTCTACTTGCTTGTCGCGCAATAACGCGGTGCCAAGCAGATACGCGAGGGCTTTGTTATCTGAGTACCTTGCTTCGTACGGCGAGAGCAGCGCGATGATCTTTTGGTATTCGCCCATTTGCAAATAACAATCGGCCAACAGCAAAGTGGCGTTCGGATTTTCGGGCTGAAGGGCAATAACTTTTTCGAGTTCTTTGGAAGCAGAAACGACGCGCGCGGATTTGTAATAGGCAACGGCCAGGTTAAAACGAATGCCAGGGTTATTGCCATCCAACAGGAGCGCACGGTTGTATTGCTCAATGGCTCCCTGATAACGTCCCAGTCGTGCCAGCACTGCGCCAAGATTCGAGCGAGCATCTGAGCGATCAGGTCGTTCTGCTAAAAACGCCTGATACTCCTTAATGGCGTTTTCCAAATCACCCGCCTGATGAAATTGAACGGCACGAGCAAAAATGAGGTCCGTGTTGGACGGTTTAGCGGGCTGCGCGATAAGCACGATGACAGCACTCAACCAGAGGCCAAGCCCCACGATAAACCGGGCCATTCCATTCGACTTTCGCATTCTGATATTTGTCGCGTTGATCACAGCACTATACTGACGAAAAAATAGGGCGCTGACAAGCAACGCCCTATTTTAATTGGGTGAACTCCCATTGGGACTAGAAGGTGAACTTCACACCCAGCGTGATAATACGACGCCCGAATTTGAGTCCGGTCCAACGCCCGAAGTTATCCTTCGTGAATTGGTTGGGAACAAGGGTCGGATTCGCCGAGTTCGCATTGGCAGTTTCAAATTGCAAATTCAGGTTATTGTCCTGCAACGACCGCAACGGATGGTTGAAGATATTGTTGGACGACATTCTGACTTGTAATTTCTTGGTTTCCGTAATCGCAAACGACTTGGCCAGCGTCAGGTCTTGGCTGTTGTAGGCCGGGCCTTTCAGATACGGGAACACATACACGCCGCGTTGCCCTGGAGGAGGCGGCGTGAAACAGCTCAAATTCGCAAACTGATTTTCACCTAAGCCTTTGCGCGGGTCACAGGTCAGGAGTGGTTGTGCTGAGGTATCGGTCGTACCAAGCACGGTCCCAACGTTGCCCGGATTGTAGATTGTAACCAGTTCCGTGTCTGGCCTTCCGGCACACAGCGCAGCATTGGCCCCAGTCTTGGCAAAGGCACAAGTTTGCTGTAATGCCCCGCTCATGCGGAAGTTGACATTGCTGGCTTGCAGCGGGAAGCCGCTGGCGAATTGCGAGATACCCGAAAGCATCCAGCCATCCAAAAGGCCAGCCGCAATCTTGCTGTCTGTGCCAATCAGGTCTTTGGCAAACTTCGGCAATTCGATGGTGTACGCCACGTTGAACGCGTGCGTACGATCATAGCCGAGGATGCCATAGTTGTTGCCACGCAAATCCAGTTGATCGGCTTGCGCTCCCTGATTGCCGCCGTTGCGGATGCCCAATGCCTTCGAGAAGGTATAGGACGCGAGGAAGTTGATCCGACCGACCTGACGGCTCAACACCGCTTGCATGGAATTGTAGTTTTGATAGGCAATATGATTGAACATATTCACCGTACCGAAGCCTCTGTAAGGACGGAACGAATCGCAGTTCTGACCGGCCAAAGCTGCCGTGCGGCAACCAGCGGTGTTCAGCGGCACCAGATTCTGATTGCGCGAGAACAATTGATCCTGGCTGCGATTACCGACATACGCCACTTCCAGATTCAACTTGCCAGGCAGGCGTTGTTGAATCGTGAAGCTGTAGCTATCAACGTATGGCTGTTTGTCATCATTCGGGTCCAACACATCAAAACTATTCACCAAATCAGCCGCCGCGCGAGCAGCAGCTTCTGAAGCATAACGAGCATTGATGGCGGAGAAGGTCGTCGAGCCGGTACTACCAACGCGACGCAAACCACCTGAAATATCCAGCCCTGCTGTAAGCTGTGCATCGTGGAAGTAAGAACGACCGAAGCCTCCACGGAGCACCGTTTTGCCATTGCCAAACAGGTCATAAGCCACACCCAACCGAGGGGCAGCAAATAATGGTTTGGTCGGCGCACCGGAAAGCGGGATGCTCGAATCAATTTTATTAAAAAGAACGCCCGACGGGATTCCAGTGGCACGGTCTACAGGATTCGCCGCATTAAACTTGGTAGGATCAAAGACCGCAAAGCCGTTGTTTTGCCGATCATACCATTTGCCCAAATGATAGAACCGTGCGCCCAAATCCAACGTCAGGCGACGATTGACTTTCCAGTTGTCGGCGACATAAAACTCGAACGTATTAAACCCAATGTTGCGCAGCACGTTCTTGGTGGATTCCTGATAATCGCCCAAACGACCAAGCAGCAAATCCGCCATTGCATTGCCGCTGGTGTTGCTGTGCCAGGTGGAGAACACGGCAAACCCATTCGACCAGTCGTTGCCCGGCTGATTGTTAATGACGTGTTCGTAATAACCACCGAACTTCAGCGTATGCGTTCCCGCCACTTTCGTCACGTTGTCTGCCACGTTCATCAGGTGTTTGGTCGCAAACAGGACCGGGTCAAAACCACCGGGATTAATCAACTGCGCCCCGGCTCCCCAGGCAAGGCTAATGCTGGGAATCAGGTCAAGACCATTCTTGAATAACCCCTGAAACGGAATGTTCAGGGCTTTCTTCGAGACCTTGGTCGGGTCTTGTAATTTATTTGGGAAGTCAATGAAGCTATATCCAAAGACCACTTCGTTCGTCAACGTCGGGGTGAAGACGTGCGTCAAGCTGGCGCTGATTGAATCAGAACGATTCGGAGCTTCAACCGGAGTCGGGTACGGCACCTGTGCGCCATTACGCCACCACAAACCAATCGGGAACGGCTGCAATTCTGTTTGCAGATTGTAGCGGGCATAAAACTTCGTGCTCTCGCTGATATTGTAATCAATACGCGTTAGCGTCTGCTTCATGTTCTGATCCAACGTCAGGGCATTGACGTAGTTGAATCCGTCCGCATCAGGTGTGGCCAAGGTTGGCAAAGGTAACAAATTCATCATGGCCCTACCCGTTGGATCAATCGCATTGGCAGCGATTTTTCCACCCGTCAGGACTCCTGCCAGTCCATTGTCCGCATTGGCAGTAGGCACGGCATTAACTTGCCCATCAAGAAATTTAGCAAGCGTTGCCGCATCGCTGAAATCACCCGTTCGCATAGCCGCTGTTGGCACACGCGAGCGAATAATACCGGTGTCCAGGCGTTGCTTCATGTACTCGAACCCAACAAAGAAGAAGAGCTTGTCGCGGTTCTTATTGAAGTCTGTCCACGGTAGCAACACCGGACCGCCGAGGTTGCCACCGGGAAACGCATAGGCATTTTCCGGGCGATTCAATTTGTTGGCATTGAAGGACCAATCATTAGCATTGAAG
Organism: Blastocatellia bacterium; assembly: GCA_016789725.1. Lineage (GTDB taxonomy): Bacteria > Acidobacteriota > Blastocatellia > RBC074 > RBC074 > JAFDVL01. Next base: position 18,196 of record JAEUQN010000139.1, read on the forward strand.
CGATAGTTACGAAAGTAACTGTATGCCGAGCCGTGAAATTCCTTGCCGCCACCTTTGCTGATGAAGTTGATGACGACCGGTCCTTTGGACACGTCCGCACCGAAGTTCGAGGTCGAGACCTTGAACTCTTCGATCATATCCGGGTTTGGATTGATCGGCGTGGCGCAGTTGCAGCCAGGGTCAGAAATGTGCGCACCGTCGGCTACGATGTCGAGAGCTTCGGCACGGGTTCCGTTGGCAGAGAAGTTGCCAATCGGGCTTTGCTTGCCGCCATCGCCATTGCCGTTGATGCCGATAGCTTCACCGTTATAGCCAGGCTTGTTATCCAAACCAGTCACAGGTGTAAAGCCGGGCAGAGCCTTGATTAACTCGCCGGCATTACGACCAACGAGGGACAGGTTCGTGATTTGCTTGTTCGTCAGCGTCAGGCTCTTTTCGCCATTATCGACGGGAGCGATTTGATCGGCAGAAGCCGAAATATCCACCGACCCGGCCACAGCCGTCGTCCCGAGCACAATATCCGCGATGGAGCGACGGTCACCCGCGCTGACCTTGACACCGGTTCGTTCCCATTTGGCGAAGCCAGTCGCTTCGATGGTCACTTTGTAATCGCCGGTCGGAACCGAAGCAAAAGCAAAGAGGCCATCGGAGTTACTCACAGTTCGCCGCACGTCACCTGTTAGTTGACTCGTGAGTGTAATGTTTGCGTTCGGGATGACCGCGCCGGTTTGATCCGACACAACTCCCGATAGCTGTCCGGTAAGCGTTTGGGCAAACGCCGCCCCCCACAGCAACCACGCAAACAGCAGACAGGTAAACCATCGCCCTGCCAGCATTGTGCGTTTCATAAAAATCCTCCTGGGTTTGGAAAAAGAAAGCTGGATTAGCGATGCGCCAACCCATCTGGTTAACCGAATAACGCAACTCTCGCTTC
>JAEUQN010000013.1 GCA_016789725.1 Blastocatellia bacterium
AAACGACGCCTAGTTTACCGGACAGATACAGGTCGCGCAAGAGGATTGGCAGGAAAATTTTGGTGTTGTGAGCTGACTCCAAAAGGCTTTTGCGTTACAGTGTCGCGCAACGAATGAGCGAACCAATACCTGTCAAAAAATCCTTTGAATTTACCGCGCGCGAAATCGAAGACGATATTCGCGCTCAGGTTTCGCGTGCCTTTCACGAGGCGCGATGGTTGATTACCAGTCTGATTTTGCCTGGCTCGGAAATCAAAGCGCCGACGATTGAACAGGCGACGAATTCGCCGCTGGCTGAAATGATGCGCGAGGTGATCGAACATGCCGCCGGGTTGCGTGAGGTGCCGAATGTCTCGGGGCGATGCCTGCAATTGCTGCGGCTGCTGTACGGCAAAGCACCGAGTCACGAACAGACCATCCCCAGCATTTTTTGGGCGACTCCTCTCGGCGCTGCGATTCGTGAATGTTCGGGCAACCTAACGAATTTGGACGACGAAACCGAGCTGAGCGAACCCGAAGCCGCACGTTTTTTGAGTGTCGGTCAATTGACAATTATGAGCTACTGCCAAAACGGCGAGTTGAAGGCAAGTCGAATGATCGGGCCACGTTGTTTGTTTACGATAGGCGAGTTAAAGACTTTTAGGAAAAGGCGATTTCAGGAAGAGCTTTAGCCATCGAGTTCACCGCTCGATGGGCGATTTCATTTGTGAAGTTCAATCAATGTGATTTCCGGCGTGCAACCATATCGCAACGGCACTACAACGGTGCCGAAGCCACGATTCACATAAAGTTGGGTGTTCCCCAGAACCGCCAAACCTCGCATAAATTTGCGGCTCGGACGACGAAGCCAGCGCGACAATCGCGTTTCTTTTTTTGGCACCAATAATTTCCAATCTATTTGGCCGCCGTGGGTGTGACCGCTGAGCATTAAATCCACGCCCGCGCGTGCCGCTTCCCGAATCAGGGCAGGATTGTGCGCCAACAAAATGCGGGTTTCGCTACGCAAGGTATCCGCCAGCGCAGTTTTCATATCATCCAGCTTCACCAGCATATCGTCCACGCCGGCCAGACAAATATGTGCGCCATCTTTTTCAATGCGTTCGTTTTCGTTGCATAAAACGCGGATGCCTTGCGATTCCAGCGCGGTCTTCATCAATTGCCCGTCGGTCCAATGGTCGTGATTGCCAAGAACCGCAAAAACACCGTGTTTAGCCCGGAGTTTGCCCAATGCACGCGCACAACCGGGGATGAAATCTACGGAGTGCGAAACATAATCGCCGGTCAGTACGATCAAGTCAGGTTGCAGTTCGTTGACGCGCTGCGCGGCAGTCGTAATTTCAGCTTCGCTGACAAACGAACTGTGATGCACATCCGAAAGCTGAATAATTCTGAAACGATGAAATTCAGAGGGAAGCTTGGAAAGGTGAACCGGAAGATGTGTAATTTGAACCTGTGTTGTTTCCAGCAACGCGGCGCGCAACAAGCTCAACAGTTTCCGGCGTCCTTCTAATCGGATAGATGGGGGATGCGGCGATAAATAAGAAGGCTTCTGATTGAATTCGCGGCTGATGATCCGATGCTTCATGCGCAGATTCCAATCAGCCATTACTTTTCGTCTTTTCATTGCTATTCGACCACTGTCGCAGAGAGCCAAGAGACAGCTAATAACTCCTTTTCAATCGTGGCTGATTATACGCGTCCACGTTGACAGAGGCAACAAGCGTTCTATGCCAGAAAAGGGGCCCGGTTGTCGGGGCTATTTGACTTGCCCACACGGCTCGTTGCATTTTGAATCCCATGAATAAGCTTAAGTTCTTCATCTTTCTGGTTGTCATCAGTTTGCTGGCAAGCTTTGCGCAAGCGCAGAAAAAAGCACAGCCAACGAAAAGAACAGCGACCAAGTCAGCTTCGCCAAAGCCCAAAACGGCCCCCGCCAAACCTACGCCTGAAGAAACCAGCACCGAAGAGGAAAACCTCCTTCCGCTTTCACCACCGAAGCTATCGCTGAATCCCAACGAGCCGCTCGGTCGCATCATCCTGTTGCCGATTGATGATCGTCCGGCTGTCGCGCAATTTGCCCAGATGATCGGGGCCATTGGTGATTATGAAGTCGTGACGCCGCCCAAAGAAACACTCGGAAGATTTACGACCCCCGGCGATACCAAAAAGATTTGGGACTGGCTCAGCATTGTGGATTATTCCAAGATTGATGCGGTGGTCATTTCCGTTGACATGCTGGCCTATGGCGGCCTTGTTGCATCGCGCGCGCCTGACACTGCACAGGCCGAGGCACTCAAACGGCTGGAATTCTTTCGCTGGCTTAAGCACAAACATCCGACCGTTCCAATTTACGCCTTCAACGTCTTGATGCGTGTCGCGCCAACCGCCAGCAAGGAAACACGCGCGTGGCGTGATGATTTGGCGCGTTGGGCGGAATTGATGGATCGTGTACCAAAAACGAATGACACGAAATTACAAAGCGAATTGGAACAATTAAAAACGAAGCTGAATCGCAAACTGATTGACGATTACCTGACCACACGTCGCCGCAACCTGCAAATCAATCTGGCAATGGTCAAACTCTACGAAGAGCGCGTCATTGACAACTTAATTTTCCTGCAAGACGACGCGCGCGAATACGGTTTACATCGCCACGATCAGTTGATCTTGCGCGAACGATTAAAGGCGCGCGCCTTTGAAGACGAAGTCCCGATTTATAACGGCGCAGACGAAGGATCGCTGTCATTGATCGCGCGCGCTGTCCTCGACAAACACAAACAAAAAATCAAAGTCGCCGTCGTCTATTCCTCTGAAAAAAGCCGCCAGGTCATCGCGCCATACGAAGATCATCCGCTTGAATTCACAGTTGAAAATCAAATCAAAGCCGCAGGTGGACAATTGGTCACCGCCAACGAAACACCCGATTACACGCTGTACGTGAACGCACCCGAGACAACCGCTCCCGAATTCACGATGTTTAGCAAAAACCTGGTTGCGGATTTGAAAGTGGGAAAAGCCGTTGCGCTCGCAGATGTACTCTTCCCTGCCCCACATTTCAGCGGCGCGGATGAACGCCTGGTCACGATTCTCAAGGCGGAAAATTTGATTGATAAGCTTACAGGCTACGCCGCCTGGAACACCGCAGGTAACACCCTCGGCACGACGATTCCGGCGGCGAACCTGCGGACCTTTTCCAAACAATTTACCGATGCGCCCGAACGTGCCGCGCGCGCGAGTGTGTCGCATTTTGAATTCCTACTGCATCGCTTCGCCGGCGATTATCTCTATCACGATATAGTGCGCTTTGAGATCAACACACAATTGCGCAAACCGCCCGCAACTCAGACGGACGAATTCACCGAGGAGATGTACCACCGCGTGAACAAACAAGTACAGGACAAACTGCAACCGCTGATTGAGCAGTTTTTTGCCGATCATTTTCAAGGTCACACCTATCCGCTCGGCACATTCAACGAGCAGAAACGCGCAGTCAAACTTGATGCGATGAAAAAGCTAAGGATCTATTTACCTTGGCCGCGCACGTTTGAATCCACTATTGAGTATCAATTCGACTACACCATCCAGTAATGACTGCGGCGCTTATCATTCTAATTTTCCTCATCTTTGCGGCACTGATGATTGCGCGCAAGATGCCCGCCGTTTTGGCGGTGCCGCTGATGGCGATTGGTTTCGCGGCGGTCGCGCGCACGCCGCTCAACACAATCCTGAACGATGTGATGGTCGGCGGTGCAAAGCAGCTTGTCGAAGCCTATTTGATGGTCTTTGCGGGCGCAATGCTCGGTCGCGTCGTGATGCAAACCGGCGTGGCCGAAGGCATCATCAAACGCGCGGCAGAGTTTGGCGGCGATCAACCACTCGCTGTCGCCATCACATTGATGATCGGCATTGGTTTGTTGTTCACAACACTGACGGGTTTGGGCGCAATCATTATGGTTGGCAGTTTGGCGCTGCCGATTATGATGAGCATTGGCGTGCCGCGAAAACTGGCGGGTGTGCTCTTTATTTTGGCGTACGGTTTGGGCTATGTCTTCAACATTGCGGCGTGGGGCTTCTATCAACAAACCTTCAAAATTGAGCGCGAACCGATTCGCAATTTTGCGATTGTATTATTTGTGATTGATGCGCTGGCGATACTGATTTTCTTGTTGATCGCGTCGCGGCGAATGAATAAATACGGCGCGTGGGCGGTGTCGTTGGACGAAGAGACAAGCAAGCGCGACGTGATGTTAATTGCGCTGTTGTTGCCGATTTTGCCGCTGATTTTGCACATTGGCATCGGCTGGCAGGTCCTGCCGTCGTTTCTCGTCAGTGCCGTCATTGGCGTACTCATCACGCGCCCAAAAGAAATCGTCAAGCAACTGACGAGCGCGGCGGTCAAAGGTTTGGAAGATGTCGCGCCTGCGATTATTTTGATGATCGGGATCGGCATGCTGCTGACCGCGACACGATTGCCCGGCGTGCGGGAAGCATTGCAACCGCTGATTCAAGGCATCAATTTTAGTTCGCCGTTCGTATATGTGCTGTTCTTTGGCTTGCTGTCACCACTCGCGCTGTATCGCGGCCCGCTCAATATTTATGGACTTGGCATCGGCATCTTCTCGCTCATCGCGTCGTTGAATTTGCTCCCATCCGCTGCGCTGGTTGCGGCAGTAATGTGTTTGGTACAGGTGCAAAACGCCTGTGACCCGACGAACACGCATAACGTTTGGGTAGCGAATTACGTCGGGATGCGCGTTGAAGAAACCACCAAAGAAACGTTGCTTTTCAAAGTGGCAATTTGTCTGGCAGGATTGATTGCAGGCAGCATTATGTATCTCCGATAATCAATCGTATTGCTTATTTTGGGAGGTTGGCAATGGAAGAAGATTGGCCGTTTGATCAGGAAGAAAATGTAGCAGCAATCACAACCGTACACGTACTCGAACGTAGGTTGCCGATTCTGCGAGTGAGGCATTACGACGATGATCATTCCTGGGCCTTTGTTTGTGGGACCACCAATGACGTGAAAGATGGGCAAGTAATTGGGATGGGCGAAGCGCTTGAGTTTGATCCGACGTTAAGAACAATCGCAGACCTTCCACCGGGATGGAGTGCTTGGCGGGAGTCAGTTGGAGGTGCGTGGTATCGTAAAAAGGACGATGAAGATTTATGAAAGTGCGCATCGGTATTGATGTTGGCGGCACCTTCACAGACGTGGTCGTGATTGACAGTGAATCGCGCGCCTTGGTTGGGCAATTGAAATTTCCAACCTCGCACGACGCGCGCGAAGGTGTCGCGCTTGGCATCGTGACCGCGCTTGAACGTGCGATGCAGCAATTCAATCTGCGCCCTGACGATGTGTCATTCATTGCGCACAGCACGACGCAGGCGACAAACGCGCTGCTCGAAGGCGATGTCGCCAACGTCGCGGTACTCGGCATTGGCAGCGGCGTGGAAGCCTTGCTCGCTAAACGTGCGACGCGCATTCCGCCGATTGAACTCGCCCCGAATAAATTCCTCACCGCTGCGCATAGCTTTATCAACCATCACACCAGCATTGACGCCGCAATTGACGCACTGAAAAACAACGGCGCACAAGTCATCGTTGCCAGCGAAGCCTTCAGCGTAGATCGAACTGCGCACGAAGAACGAGTTGTCACAAAAGCCCAAGCCGCAGGCTTGCGCGCGACAAGTGGACACGAAGTCAGCAGTCTTTATGGTTTGCGTGTGCGAACGCGCACGGCGGTCATTAACGCGGCGATTTTGCCGAAGATGATTGCGACGGCGGAGATGACCGATGCTTGCGTGAAGTCGTCAGGCATCGCTGCGCCGCTGATGATTATGCGCTCCGACGGCGGCGTGATGAGCGTAGATGAAGTGCATCGGCGACCAATTTTGACAATGCTCTCCGGCCCGGCAGCAGGCATCGCCGGCGCGTTGATGCACGAGCGCGTCTCAGATGGCATCTTTATCGAAGTCGGCGGCACGAGCGCGGACATTTCGGTGATTCGAGACGGCTCGCCCGTGACGCGTCCGGCAAAGCTCAACGGGCATCGAATGTATCTGAATACGCTTGATGTGCGGACGCTCGGCGTGGGCGGCGGCTCGATGATTCGGGCTTCAAAATCCGAAGGCAAAGTAATTGACGTTGGGCCGCGCAGCGCGCACATCGCGGGGCTGGGTTACACGTGCTTTGCGGACGTGAAGGAATTGCGCGAGGCGGAGATTGAATTTATGCAGCCGACCGCGAGCGACGCGGACGATCACGTGATTTTGCGGTGCAAGGATGGCAAGGGCTATGCGCTGACGACGACTTGTGCGGCGAATTTATTGGGTTTGGTGAAAGCCGAGCATTTTGCATTTGGGAAGGTTGAGGCGGCGCAGATCGCGTTTGAGAAGTTGGCAGAGTTTTTTCACCGCAGAGGCACAGAGGTCGCGCAGAGGTTCGCGGAGGAGGTGTTAGAGATTGGGGGTCGAAAGGTGGCGAAGACGATTGAGGAATTGGTGCTGGAGTATCAGCTTGATCGTGAGCGAGTCATCTTGGTTGGTGGTGGCGGCGGGGCAGCTTCGCTGGTTCCATTCACGGCGAAGTTGATGAATCTCGATCATCGCATTGCGCGCAATGCCGAAGTGATTTCGCCGATTGGGGTGGCGATGGCAATGGTACGCGATACGGTTGAACGCAACATTGTGGATCCGTCGCCCGACGATATTTTGAAAGTACGCCGCGAGGCTGCCGAGGCCGCGATCAATGCAGGCGCGGTGGCCGACAGCATTGAGGTGCAAATCGACGTGGATAAGCGCAGAAACCTGGTTCGTGCCACGGCGATGGGAACGACCGAACTGCGCCAACGCGACAACCGCCAACAAACACAGGGCGTGGAGCATTGTCAGGAAGTTGCTGCGCGTTCGATGCGACTTGAACCAAATGAAGTTTCACTAGCGGCAGAAGTGGGGAATTGGCTTGTTTTCACTGGCGCACAAAAATTTTCGTCTCTCTTTGGTTTAATTACAACGCGGCGCGAGATGTTGCGCGTGATGGATCGTTCGGGCGTCATTCGGTTGCAACGCGGCACAGCGCAAATTCGTACTTGTGTGTTGCCGCAATTGCCAGCCGAGATAGCAGACGTAGTTGAGCGGCTCACGGACTTCGGCGATGCAGGCCGCGCGATTCCTGATATTTTTGTGATGTATGGCTCGCGCCTCGCCAACTTTTCCGGACTGGCAGATTTAGAACAGGTTCTGGTGTTGTCTGAGGTAGAATTGCAGTCGCTTGATCCGGCAACCAAATTGATCGTAATTGCGTGCCCCAAGTAAAATCGAGGAGTAAACCGATGAACAAACTTGCATTCGTATTCGGGCTTTTTGTCGTCAGCACAATTTGGGCCCAGCAACCCAGCACAATTCGACAGGAACGTCAGCCCTTAACGCGCGTAGACCCGGAACGCGCGGCCAAAGCGCAAGAGTTGCTAACACAAGCTCGCGTCGCGCTCGGTCAAAGCGCCAAACTTGACGACATCAAAACACTTTCCGTCAACGGCAAGGTGCGGCGCATTGCGTTTTTGGCCTCCCGCTCAACCGGCGGCCACGCCAGCGTCAGTATGATTGGCGCCGACATTGACCCCACGATTTTTGGGGCGGAGAACCTCAAAGAAGATTTTGTAAGCGGCAAGGTTGAATACGATTTTTTGTTACCAGACAAATTTCGCTGGCAGGATGAAATTGACCGCCATCAGCGCATAGGCTTTTTTGAAGGCAATCAGTTTTGGCAAAAAAGCCCGAATAGCGCACCTGTGCCTCCGCCACATTTTGCCGCGATGATCCACCAACGATTGCAGGCAGAATACGCATACATCACACTCGGCTTGCTGCTCACGCCGCCACCGGGCTTTTCCGTAGAATACAGCTATGCGGCGGAACGACCGTTCCAACAAACCGTTGCGGAGGTCGTAACCGTTACCGGCCCAGGCGCATTCAAGGCAGAGTTGTACCTGGATCAAAAAACGCATTTGCCCTTATTGATGCGGCTCATGGTAGGCGGTGTGATGCGTCCGGTAGGTGTGATGACACCCGCTGGAACTTCCCGCGAAGAAGCCCGGCGACAACTGGAAATCGTCCAGCAACAAGCTGCCGCCAAACCACCCGGTCAGCAGGAACGCGAGAAGCTGATTTTGTTTGAAGACTATCGTGTAGTGGACGGCATTTTGTTTCCGCATAAAATCACAACGCAAATCAACGGCAAGCTGATTGAGGAACTAAGCTTCACGAAATTTAAGGTCAATCAGCCGATCAAAGCTGAAAAATTTACCGAAAAGCAGTAGGATTATCGCCGTGAATTATCGAATTGCCAGTTTCATATTCGTTGTTCTGATGTCTGCCGCGTATGCGCAATTGCACGCGGTGCGACACGACCCGGCACCACACACACAACAACTGTTACAACAAGCGCGCACCGCTATCGGAGCCATGAATTTGCAAAGCCTCTCCGCCAAAGGCAAAGTGCGGCGGCGCGTGAAATATGTCGAAGTTTCTTCGCTGACGAAAGTTGAAGAGAAGGAAAAAGAACTCACCAGTAAACTGCGACTGGAATTCGTCTGGCCCAACAAATTTCGAGTACGGGAAAAAGGAACACAGTTAAATGGCTTGGGCTATGAATTTCTTTCCATTGTGAATGACCGCGAAGCCTGGGTCTATCCGCAACCAATCGTACCCTCCACTCCAGAAAACCGGCGCGTAGTGAGTGTTGAGGACGCAGAGCAAACCATGATTCGACAAGCACAAATAGCGCGCGCCAACGTTTCTCGTTTTACCTTGAGTTGGTTGCTCAGCTCCTGGCCGACATGGCCGATGGAATTCAATTATGCAGGCAGAATCAACACTGAAGCCGGTAGCAATGATGTGCTTTCCATACGCGACAGAGAAGGATTTAAAACGCTGTTGCTTTTGGACCCTCAGACTCACTTGCCAACCATGCTGAATGAAACGATTGTGCTGCCACAGCGTATTCCGGTCATTCCCACTGGCTTCGGATTTGATCGCCGCTATAATCGAGCCATTATGACAAAGGCCCGCGAAGAGCGTCAGGCGCGAACCAAACCGGCACAACCCGTTTCCATTCAAATGCGGTTGTCAGAACGACGCCTGGTAAACGGCCTCAATTTGCCACATCGCATCACCACCTATCACAATGGCATGGAGGTCGAAACGATTGAATTTGATGAAATTGAGATCAATCAGCCAATCCATCCGAAAAAATTTGAAGAGAAACGCCCGCGTTGACAAAGAGCCGCGATGCGCGAAAGAGCGACTCAGTCGGAAAGGGGTGGAAAGACAAAAAGATAAACCCGGCCTTCTCGCCCTTCGTTCTCCACGATCTTTCTCTTCGCCGTCCTTTCTTTCTCTCTCTGCTTCTCAACTCGCCGCCGCTTGCGGAATCCCGATCAAATATGAAACACTCCCGCTCGCCTTCGGACGTGTAATGTACCTGGCCGAAGCTTCTTTGCAACCACCAGGTATCACTATCAACACGACGGCGATAGAGTTTCTGGCAAAGGCGGCAGCACAAGCGCCCATTGAGCATCGTAAATGGTTCACGGAGATTGCGATTACGGAAGTCGTGATCGCCCACGAGTTGTCTCACATCCTGCGACAACAGCCGTCCAGCAAATCGGCTGAAAGATTGGCACATGAATTCGCCCAAACCTTAACGGGTTTACCTTTCTCGCCTCACGTATATGAGGCGGTCTTGAAGCAAGCGGTTAAATGTCAGATTACGAAGAATACTATTTAGGAATTGACGGCGGGCAGAGTCACACCACCGCGTTAATTGCTGATGCCAATGGTTTCATTGTAGGGCGTGGTCTTTCAGGACCATCGAATCATACGCGCGAAGCGGGCGGGCGCGAACGGCTGGAACGGGCGGTCAGCGAATCGGTCGGCGATGCATTGCGGGAAGCAGGATTGATGGAACGCGGCTCCGCCAGTGATTTCTATTTTCACAGCGCGCATTTGGCAATGACTGGCGAGCCGAAAGATAAAGTTGAAATCATCGAGCAATTATTAAGCGCGGCGCATCTGGTCGTCGGGCATGATGCGCCGGGCGCATTGTCAGGCGCATTGTCAGGACAAACCGGCATTATCGTGTTGGCTGGAACAGGCTCCGTCGCGTATGGCGAAATACAAGTCAATCAAAACAGTATTTGGCACGCTCGCGTTGGCGGCAACGGCTATCTCTTTGGCGATGAGGGAAGCGGCTTTTGGATCGGCAAAGAGGCGGTGCGATTGGCAGTGCATATGGAAGACCGTGATTTGCCAGACGGCGAAGCTTTCCGCATTGCGCTGCTCACACATTTCAAACGCGACCACCTCAAAGCGATTGCCGAAGACTTTTATGCCGGAGTCATTTCGCGCGATCAACTCGCGTCATTCACAACTCGCGTGGATCGGCTCGCCAAACAAGGCGATGAAATCGCGCTCGGCTTTCTGCAACAGGCTGCCGCTGATTTGGCCGAACTGGCAGAGGCCACAGCCATCCGGCTCGGAGCCACACGACGCCGGATGCAGGTGTCGTATGGCGGAGGAGTATTCAATAGCAAGTTGCTGCTGCGGCAATTTAAGAATGGCGTCAAAGAGCTATTGCCTAAAGCTCACGTGGTCGCGCCACATTACGGGCCAGACATCGGCGCGTTGTTATTGGCGTATCGCAATGCGGACAAGAAAATTACGAAGCAATTATTGAAAAATTTGAGTTATGCAGATTGAACAACTGCGCGGCGGGTTGATTGTTTCCTGTCAAGCGCCCATCGGCTCGCCGCTCAATGACCCGCACATTCTTAGTGCGATGGCGCTTACCGCAGAACAACAGGGGGCCGTCGGTGTACGGCTCAATGGTCCGGCCAATATTGCAGCCGCTCGCGCACGTGTTGCGGTTCCCATCATCGGCCTTGAGAAAGTTGTGACGCCGGATTCCGACGTTTACATCACGCCGACGTTTGCGGTGGCGGAAAACATTGTGACGAGCGGAGCCGACATCATCGCCTTGGACGCAACGCAACGCACACGCCCCAACCAAGAAAAGATTGAGGCCTTAATCGCTCGGATTCAAAAAGAATTCTCAAGACCCGTGATGGCGGACATTGCAACGTTTGACGAAGGATTACTCGCCGCTGATTGTGGTGCCAATCTCATTGCAACGACGCTGTGCGGCTACACCAAAGAATCGGAAGGCGTAAGGTTGCCCGCCTTTGATTTGCTGGAAAGATTGGCGACCAGGATTAAGCTTCCAATTATTTGTGAAGGCGGTGTCGCTTCGCCAGAAAACCTGCACCGAGCATTTGATTGCGGTGCCTTCGCGGTGGTGGTGGGAACAGCCATTACCGGCATCACACAACTGGTGAAAAATTTTGTGGCGGCAACACCGCACGGCTCTTTCTAGCTGTCAGTAAAACGTCAGCTATTCTCGCTTTAGAGAAATGAAGCCCGAAACGATTTTGTTATCAGGACTTCATCAGTTAGTCACAGAAAACACCGAAGATGCGCAGGTCACAGAAACTCAAACTTATACACAACGTAATTTCGGCTGTGACCATCTAACGCGCCGCAATCAGTGAAACAAACAGTGGAAGTGATTGCAGGTTCTGGGTAATATAACGGCGTGTTTTCGGGAACGAATCTCGAAACAACCGCGTTGTAGTAGCGGACACAAGCTACTGCTGAGGAGAAAAAGCTATGAATCAAAGCGGACAAAAATCAGCGACCACACCTAATTACCTTAACCCCGACCTGAAAAGCCCCCGGGCCCAGGAATTTGAGGACAAATTGCAGGCGCGGATTGTGGGGCAGGAGCGCGCGACTCGTCGGATGACCCAGCTTTATCAAATCTTTCTGGCTGGAATGGCACATCCGGGTCGCCCGATTGGTACGATGTTATTCCTCGGCCCGACCGGTTCCGGCAAAACACGCGTGGTGGAAGCAGCCTCAGAAGTCTTGTTTGGCGATAATAACCTCGTCACCAAAATAGATTGTGCTGAGTTTCAGCACTCGCACGAAATCGCCAAACTGATCGGCTCGCCCCCAGGCTATCTGGGACACCGCGAAACATCGCCAATGTTGACGCAGGAAAACCTGGATCGCTCGCACAGCGATACCATCAAACTCTCGCTTGTTCTCTTTGATGAAATTGAAAAGGCCAGTGATGCGTTGTGGCAATTGCTGCTCGGCATTTTGGACAAGGCCACTTTAACGCTCGGCGACAACCGTCGCGTAGATTTTTCGCGCTCCATTGTGATTATGACCTCGAACCTGGGCGCACGCGAAATGAGCGAAATGATTTCGGGCGGCATTGGCTTTGCCCCCAAACCGGGTGTCGTTGATTCTGAAGTAGATCAAAAGATTTATCGCACGGCATTGGAAGCGGCGCGTCGCAAGTTTTCGCCCGAATTCATGAACCGCATTGACAAGGTTGTCGTCTTCCGTTCGTTACGCGACGAGCATTTGCGGCAAATCCTGGAAATCGAATTGACTTCCGTACAAGAACGCATTATGCGCGGATCGGGTGAGAAATTTGTCTTCAAATGCACGCCCGAAGCCAAGCAATTTCTGCTCGACGAAGGCATTGACTTCAAATATGGAGCACGACATCTGAAGCGCGCCATTGAACGGTTCCTCGTTTTCCCGCTTTCCAATTTGGTAGCGACAGGGCAAGTTGGATTAGGCGATTTGTTGCTGGTGGATTATTCGCCGGAAATTGGCAAGTTGACGTTCTCGAAAGAAATTGACGGCGCGATCATTGGGACGCCCGACGCCAATATTCTGGATATTGATTCTTTCGATCACACGCAATCGCTCAATGCCGAAGCCATCGCGCCCGAAGCACAAGTTGCTCCGGCCAGAGCAAAAGATAAAAAACAATAAGCTCACGTTTTCAGTGGCATTTCAAGAGGCTATCAAGTTGAATCACTTGATAGCCTCTTTGGTTTTACAGGCTCTCAATCTCAATTTCCATCCGCAATAATGCGGCACTCAAGGTCTTCCCTTGAGGATCGGTTTTCAGCGAAACCGTGCCTCCACCACCGAGACTTTCGTGCAACAAAAAATTCAGCGCACCTAAATTGGGCAACTCGAAGCGTTCGACGTTGCCTTTGCAAATGCCTGCAAAGTGCTGTTTGACGCGCTCGGCAGTAACTTCTTTTTCAAGGATTGGATAGTACTCCGGCTTTAATGCAATCAATCCGATATTGGAGGTATCACCTTTGTCGCCGGAACGAGCGTGGGCAAGGGTTCGGAGTTGGACTTTCATATTACTTACTCGCAAAAGTTTTGCTGGCTTTGGTTCTGCCATTGGTGACAGTAAACGTTTTCTTTGCCGCATCCACTGACACCCAAATCATTTCACTGCCCTGTTCATCAATATTGGCGATATATTCCGGCGCAGTGTTTTGCTCGTTGCTGATCGCAACATTGCGATGCACCTGATACAAGGCTTGCAATGAAGGCAATTCGCGTAACCATTTGACGGTGTTGGCGCTGCCGCCTTTTTTCGGGCCATTGTTCATGATGGCTACCGTTGGGCTGACACTTTTGAGCAAAACCGGATTATTGCTGATGTCCATCCCGTGATGCGTAACCTGATACAAATCCACTTTGCCGATGACGTTGGAAGGGCAAACCAGTTTGCTCTCAATATTCCAGGTCAAATCGCCAGCATCAAAAAAATCGAACGCGCCATAACTCAGCTTAAAAACAATGCTGCGTGCGTTGTCCGATTTGTCCTCTGGCATTTGTTTGGCATCGGCACAAACGGGGTTCGCTTCTCTGGTTTTGCCAGGCAGTGTTTCGCCGCGCGCCGCCAGAAAACGCAAAGTAACCGGCGGGGTTCCTTTCAGTGAACGTAACTTGATCGTATCACCGGGTTTGATAGTGGTTGTTTTATTGTTTGCGGCAGCCAGGTAATTGGCATATTGCCTTGTCTGCGAACTATTTTCCGGCGGATTTGGTAACTCGCCGTGATTGTAGTGATTTTTGATGGTTACTAACTTCGCCAATTCCGGGACGCCGCCAAAATGATCTACGTGATAATGCGTGATAATCAGGTGATCTATTTCCGTGATGCCAGCTTGTTGCATTGCCGCTTGAATCCGTTTGGCGTCACGGCTCTCAAAACCGGGCCAACCAGTGTCCACTAAAATGGATTCACCCGCCGGCGTGACAATCAACGTCGCCGCGCCGCCTTCGACATCCACATAATAAATTTCGAGCGTTTTGCGCGCGGGCGGTTTAGCCAGGGCCGCCATCGTCAAACTGACCAGCAGAATTGCTGACAAAAATCTTCGCATCGAATTTCCCTCCGCTTAAGGTTGATGGTTGCAATAGGTGCAGGAACAGGCGCAACCTAGCAGGTTCCGCGACAGGTTGCAACTTGGCCATAGCATTCAAGCGGTCATTTGCTATAATCCGGCGCGGAATAGTCGTTCCCTCAATTTGTAAGTCCCGGAGTTTTTCATGGTCAGCAACGCTTCCTCTGTGCGGCAAATCAAGCTACGCAATTATCGGTATCCTGGCGAAGTGCTGTCGCTGGTGTTGACCTTTTCAATCCTGGCTTCGCTCTACGCGCTGGTTATTATCTTTTTTCCGAGCAATGCCAAACAGGTCTGGCAAACTCTCATCATCACGGCCATCGGTCTGGCGGTCTATGTGATTACGGTTGTCGTTCAGCAACGTTCGGCGTTCGGTACGCTGGTGCGTGTCAGCCCGCGACAGTTCCCCGAAATTCATGAAGCCGGAACGATTGCCGCAGCACGGCTCTCCAGCCCCCAAATGCCGGTGTACGTCAAACGCTCCTCAGAACAAAACATTTATACGCTCGGATTGCTGGGACAACCGTTGATCGTGATTACATCGGCGATGATTGATCAGATGTCGAATGAGAGTTTGCAGTTTTTCATTGGGCGCGAAATCGGGCATATTCGCGCCGGGCATACGTGGTTGCGCACTTTGTTGCGACCGCTGGGCGCGGGAATTCCGGTGATTGGCAAACTATTGGACAGCGTGGTTTTTGGCGATTGGATGAACCGCACGGAATTGACCGCAGATCGCGCCGGGTTCTTTGCCTGCGATTCGTTGACAGTGGCAGTCAGCACGATGCTTAAGTTCGGTGTCGGGACGCGCTTATTTGAAAAGCTCGACATCAAAGAATTCCTCGAACAACTCAATGACGTGCGCAGTGTCGGCGGGCGCGTCACCGAAATCGTCTCTGAACAGCCCTATTTAATCCAACGCATTCGCCGCCTGGTACGCTTTGCCCTATCGAATGAATTTAGTCCATTGGTCAACCGCGAACGGCAAAACACCGGCATCCTGCAACAACTCCCGCAAGCCTTTATTGACACCAGCGGCATCGCGCTCCCCAAAAGAAACTCCGCGCAAGGCGATGAACTCACCTCGATTGAGCCGGACACCGTGCCAACTGCTGACCTGACAGAAGAGTCGAAGGACAACTCTTTCATTGACAGTTGGACACTGACGTCACTGAGCAATAACAAAACAATTCAATTACGCCGTTGCCATACGACGATTGGGCGGAGTGTGGAAAACGATATTGTGTTGACCGACGATGATCGTGTCAGCCGCAACCACGCAGAAATTCTTCGCCAAGGCCAGCACCCGATGCTCATTGATTGTGGGAGTCGCAATGGTGTGTGGCTCAATCATCAGCGCATCTCCGAAGCCAGCCAGCTCAAAACGGGAGATCGCATTCGCATCGGCAGACAAGAGTTTATTTTCACCGTGCAGGAGAACTGAACTAATGCACAAACCTGCCCCATTCTTACTCCTCCTGGGCTTTCTGTTCGTGCCGGAATTCGCACTGGCACAGCAACCAACACCACCGCCTGCCAAAGGCAATGCAACGCCAGCTCTGCCAGCCCCCAAAGATCCGCTTGAAGTCTGGCAACCGCTGGCAATCAAAGAAGGTAACTTTTCGATCATTTTTCCAGTCTCCACTAAACGTGAAGGGACGCGCTCTCAAATTCAAATGCCGGATGGGAATGCCCTGGAAACTCGCATTAACGCATCAACCGCGAGCGGAAACTATCAGGCAGCGTTCACCTTTTTGTCAGAGAATATTGCGACGCCACAGGCCATTCGACAACGATTTGAAGTGCTCTTAAAAAATCTGAAAACCAATCCCAAGATCACCTGGTTGATCGGTAAAGAAATTGAATACCGAGGCAATCCGGGAATTGAATTAAAAGTGCAGATGATCGAGAGCAAAGCAATCACGTGGTCGCGCCAGTACTTCGCGTTCGGTTGTCTGTACGAACTTACAGCGCGCTATTCACCTCAGGAGCCAGAGCAAAAAGAGCCGCAAACATTTCTGGACTCTTTCAATCTGCTCGGCCCGCCTTCGCAACGGCCCATATATCCATCGCAAATTCAAGAAGCGCTCCCGGATTTCACGCCGCTCACGCAAACCATTTATTACGTCTCCCCTGAGACATTACGAAAACATGCGGTGCAATCAACTGAACCCGATTTCGAGAAAAAAGCCTCGTCTTGGGACATTACGTTGCGGGTGACTATTTCGCCAGATGGTAAGGTTATGCAGGTTGACCCGGTAGACAGTTTTTCCCCTCTTTACAATGACGCCGCCAAAGCCGCTAAGAAGTGGACCTTCAAACCATTCCTATTGGCGGGTAAACCGGTCACGGTGCAAGGGCAATTAATTTTCAAATCCGGGCGAAGAGCCAAATAAAACAACTAACCCTGAATGTCTGTTTACGATCAACACCCGATTGACCTCTCGCAAATCTCGACCTACCCGCTCAATTCGCGCCACAGCAAAGTCACAATCCAGGACTTTGCGCGCCCGCTCAATGATGATGAGGCCAGGGCAACTGCGATCCTCTTCGATTCCCTGCCCAACATTCTCGCGGTGCCAAGCTTGCGCGCGGTAGCAAAAGCCATCGTTAACGCACGAGCGGCGCACAAAGCGATCATTTGGGGCGCGGGCGGACACGTGATCAAAACGGGGCTGGCACCAATTCTCATTGATTTGATGCGGCGTGGTTTTGTGACTTCGATAGCCCTGAATGGTTCCGGCGTGATTCACGATTTTGAGATTGCCTGGATCGGCTCAACCTCCGAAGACGTAGACGAAGCGTTGGGTGCAGGTGCGTTTGGAATGGCCGAAGAAACTGGGCGAAGGCTCAACGATGCGATCAACCACGGCGCGCGTGATGGCATCGGGTTGGGCGAGGCGGTCGGGCGAATGCTGGTTGAAGCGCAGCCTCCATTTGCCGCTTATTCCTTACTGCATGAAGCGTATCGCCACAAAATTCCGGTCACAGTTCACGCTACGCTTGGCACAGACATTATTCATCTGCACCCAAACGCAGACGGCGCAAGCATTGGTCAAACCTCGCATCAGGATTTTCGATTGCTGACGTCCATCGTCAAAGAATTGAATGATGGTGGCGTGTACCTGAATCTTGGCTCCGCCGTCACGTTGCCGGAAATCTTTTTGAAAGCGGTGACCGTCGTGCGGAACCTTGGCGGGCCGCTCGAAAATTTCACGACCGCCAACTTTGATTTCATCCAACACTACCGCCCCAATACGAATGTCGTAAAACGCCCCGTAGCCAATGGCGCAGGCCAAGGCTATAGCCTGACGGGGCATCACGAATTGATGATTCCGCTGTTGGCGGCGGCCATCCTGGCACACAGTTCTGAATAGCCTGGACACGCGCCGGGATTTCATCTTTTCACGCCGCAGTTCTGCTGATATATTCCCGCTTCTTTTTAATTCCACGAAGGAGATTTCACGATGTCTTATTTAGAAGCAGATGATGACGAGAGTTCATTGGTTTTGATTACCTCAGTCAGGGAGCAGTCCCAAGCCTTGTTTTTACGCCGCTTGTTGGATGAAGCGGGGGTTCCGTCCGTGATGGCAGGCGGCCACGGTGACCGCGTGGGAACGGGCGAAGCTTATCGCATTTATGTGGACGAAGATTGGACGGAAGGCGCACAGGAAACGATTGACGCCTTCAAATCCTCTTCATTGGTGACGGGACAAATCGAAGGCGAGTTAGCGCGACTGCGTCAGGAATTGGATCGCGTCGAACAGGAAAGCCGTTCCACCAGCGAGCCATTACAAGCCGTTCGCACAAGTCTGGAAAAATTGATGCAGGACCTGCACACCTTCAATCGGGAGCTTGAATAAATGTTGGAACTTGCGGTTCGCGCTGCCCGCGAAGCAGGCGCAATTATTCAAGACTTCGCTGCCCGTCGTTTTGAAATCATCCACAAAGGCCGCATCAATCTTGTGACCGAAGCCGATTTGGCAAGCGAGAAACACATCAAAGAATTGATTGCGGCCCACTACCCGGCGCATCAAATTCTCGCCGAAGAAAGCGGCATCAGCCATCACGAAGACGCGGATTATTGCTGGATCATTGATCCGCTCGACGGCACCACGAACTTTGCGCACGGCTTCCCCTGTTACTCCGTTTCCATCGGCCTTGAACACAAAGGCGAAATGATCGCAGGCGTGATTTACGATCCTTCGCGCGAGGAATTATTTGTAGCCGAACGCGGCGCAGGTGCAACGCTGAATGGTGAGAAAATTCGCGTGTCAGAAATTGCGGATTTAGAAAAAGCACTGCTCGTGACGGGGTTCCCCTACGATGTGCGCGAACGGATGAGCTTTTATAGTCCGGCGTGGGAAGCGTTCTTAGCCAAATCGCAGGGCGTGCGCCGTTTGGGTTCTGCCGCGATTGATCTGGCGTACGTGGCGTGCGGGCGCTTGGATGGTTTTTGGGAATGGGGTCTGAATCCGTGGGATTGCGCGGCGGGCTGGCTCTTGATTAAAGAAGCGGGCGGCAAGCTGACAAAAACCGACGGCAACGCATTTGAGATAACCAAGCCTGATCTGTTGGCGACGAATCATTTGCTGCACGAACAAATGATTGCCGTGCTGAATGAAGTCAAACCACAAATGAAATAACACTGATTGAAACGTAGTTGCTGGAAGTTCCCCGATTATGTCAGACACTACTGAGTCACGGTTCGCGCAAAAACTGAATCTTTTCGATGCGACGATGATCGTGATTAGCGGCATCATCGGCACCGGCATTTTCATCAATCCGTACATTGTTGCGCAAAAAGTTCATACCTCTTTTTGGATTCTTGCGGTTTGGATCGCGGGTGGTGTCTTGGCCTTGGCAGGCGCGTTCGTGTTTGCCGAACTCAGCACCGTGATGCCAAAGGTGGGTGGACAATATGCGTTTTTTCGAGAAGCGTTTCATCCGCTCGTTGCGTTTTTGCACGGCTGGTCACTGCTTTTTATCATTCAATCCGGCGCGACGGCAGCGGTGGCGGTCGCCTTTGCGCAGTATTTAATTCGATTGTTGCAACTGCCGCCGAACATCGTGACGCCATTGGCGATTGCGGTACTTGTTGCGCTGGCCTTATTTCATGCGCTCGGCATCAAGCCCGGAGCCGTTTTGCTCAACGTCATCACGTTCGGCAAAACGATTGCGATTGCAGTGTTGGTCGTCATCGCGTTTATGCTGACGAAGCAATCGGGGATTTCGTTCGAGCCGCTCACCGCTCCGAACTTACAGGGCTTTTCGTTACTGTCGGCCTTTTTCGCAGGACTCGTGCCCGTGATGTTTTCGTATGGCGGCTGGCAGAATTTGAACTTCGTGGCCGAAGAGGTCAAAGACCCGTTGCGCAATTTGCCACGCGCGATTTTGATTGGCGTGTTATGCGTGATTGCCGTGTATGTCAGTGCGAATATCGCTTATGTTCACGTGCTGTCCGCGCCCGTCCTGGAGGCGACAAAAACGCCCGCCGCAGATGTCGCGGGGCAGTTAATGGGCAACCGTGGTGCGAGCGCGATCACAATTTTGATTGTGATTTCGTCATTTGGTTTTTTGAATCTGGCATTGTTGAGCGCGCCGCGTGTGTACTACGCGATGGCGGCGGATGGGTTGTTTTTCAAATCCATCGCCAAGCTCAGCCCACGCTTTCACGCCCCAACGAATGCGATCTTGTTGCAGGGATTTTTGGCAGCCCTGTTTGCGTTAACCAACACCTACGACAAATTAGTTGGTTATGCCGTCTTTGCCGATTGGATTTTTTTCGCGCTCGCGGGCGCGGCCTTAATGGTGTTTCGCTCGACCTTGCCAAATGCACCACGCCCGCATAAAACACCGTTGTATCCGTTAACGCCGTTGTTATTTATCGTGGCAGGTTTGGGAATTGTCGTGAACACCTTCATCGCGGACACGACGAACGCCGTGATTGGCGCGGTGATTATCGCATTGGGCGTGCCGGTCTATTTTCTGTGGAAGAGATTTGCCTGATCTCAGGTCTGGGATTTGAGATTTGAGATTTGAGTGAGGTTTGGATTTATGAAACAAAGCGTTTACATGACCTGGGCCAAGCATCACGCGGGAGCCAAATATAATTTAGCGAACAGCGGCATTCTGGGTTGTGAGTCAGGCGAACTGACCTTCACACTAAACGATGTAATGCTGAATGGGCCGAATCACGAAGGCTTTGCGCCGCTCAAAGAAGCGATAGCGCGGCGGTATGGCGTCAATGCAGACAACGTGGTGATTTCGCAAGGCACTTCGATGGCAAATTTTTTGACGATGGCGACGTTGTTGGAACGCGACGATGAAGTGCTGATCGAACAGCCCGCGTATGATCCATTTCTGGCAGCGGCTTCGTATTTGGGCGCAAACGTCAAACGGGTGGTCCGTCGCTTTGAGAACGGCTATCAACTCGATCTGAATGAGTTGAAAAATCTGATCTCAACGCGGACCAAATTGATTGTGCTTTCCAATCCGCATAATCCAAGCGGCGTGAACATCAACACCGAAACGCTGGCACAAGTCGGCGATTTGGCGGCGACAGTTGGCGCGTCAGTATTGGTAGATGAAGTGTACCGCGATATTTTGTTTGAGGACGCCGAACCGGTTGCGCTGCATCTCGGCGATCACTTCATCACGACCAGTAGTTTGACCAAAGCGTATGGCTTGAGCGGCCTACGCTGCGGGTGGATTTTGTGCGAGCCGGAATTGGCAGAGCGAATGCGGAGAATGAATGATTTGTTTGGCGCGGTCGGTTCGATGCCGAGCGATTCGTTGGCCCTCGCGGCCTTTCGCCAGCTTGATTCCTTGCTCGAACGAACGCGCACCATCATGGAGCCGAATCAATATTTGATCCGCAACTTTCTGCAAGCACACGAAGAGTTTTTGGACTACGTCTTGCCGAAGCATTCGATGACGGTTTTTCCGCGACTCAAACATTTTGACGATAGCGAACCGCTGCACAACTTGCTCAGGCGCTATGAAACTTCGATTGTTCCCGGTAAATTCTTTGAAGACGCGCGTCATTTTCGACTAGGCTTTGCGGTCAAAACAGCAGACGTCGAAACAGGTTTAGGCTTTCTCTCAAACACATTACATCAACTCCACGAGCAATGATCGTACAGTTTTCGGTTAACTCTTTACCAGCAAAAATTGTAACAGTAATCGCGGCACTGGGCGTCTTTGGCGTCCTGGCCTCTGCTGCTATTTGGTATCTGGTCGTCGGCACGTTGACAGATGATCGTGTGGTGATTCCCCGCGATGTGTTACTGGCTGGGATTCAGTATTTTCCTGACTCTCCGCGTTTGCATGCCCGAATTGCCGCAGCGGAGTTTCGCGTCCTGGATCGGGATTTACCAAAAGCCGAATCTCACCTTCGCCGCGCCATCGAATTGCTTCCGGGCGAATACACCTATCACTTGCTGCTGGGTGATATTTTAGAAGCCGAAGGCAATCGTGCCGAAGCAGAGGCAGCATACCGCGAAGCACAACGGCTGGCTCCGAACTATCTCGAAGTCCACTGGCGCTTAGCCAACAATTTAGTGCGGCAGGGAAAGGTCAACGAATCGTTAGAGCATTTTCGCCACGCCACCAACCGTAATCTAACGCTATTGCCAAATGCCTACGATTTAATCTGGAACGTTTCGAATGGCAATCTGGGAGCAGTTACCGCGATTACCAACGATGCTCCCAAGGCTCAACTGGCGCTGGCCGAGTTTTTAGTTCGTCAATCCAAGTTCACAGAAGCGGCGAACATCTATCGTCGGATTGAGCGTCCTATTCGCCGCAACGAAATGGAAAGCGCCGCGATTTTGAGTGCGCTCATCGCCGCGAATCAAGTGCCGCTGGCGCGCGAGTTGTGGGACGATACGATGACCGAAGATGCCAGCAAACCGCAACCAACGATTTGGAACGGTAGTTTTGAAACGCCGATTGTGCCGGCGTTTTCGCATTTCGATTGGATGGTGAAAGACAACGATTACATGCGCGTGGCGATTGATCCACAAACCGGACATAGCGGAACGCAGGCCTTGCGCGTGGCCTTTCTGGGCAAAGACACGGCGCGTGTAGATGGCGAAATCAAACAGCTAGTCTTAATCAAACCGGGCAAGCGATACCGATTGGAAACCTACTATAAAATCCGCCAACTGATTACGCCAATGGGGCCACGTGTGGCAATCACAGATCCGACCTCGCAAACGCTGATCGTCGCCTCTGACGCGCTGCCCGAAGGCACACATGCCTGGCAACAGTTGAATCTTGAATTCACGGCTCCGACCAATTTATCCGCCGTCCTGGTACAAATTCAGCGGATTCCCAAATATTCCTACGACGATCCAACACGTGGGTCCATCTGGTTCGACGACTTCGTGCTGAAGGAGCAATAAGCATTTATGGTCTTGCTAAAGGTGACCTACCGATTGCGCGCCCATCAAATGGCGGAATTCGAGCACATCTTTGCCGACCGAATTCTGCCCCTGATTCAAGCCCATAATCTGCGCTTCCAGGGAATTTGGCGAACGCTGGTTGGGGAGGTCGGCGAATACCTGGAATTGTGGGAATTCAATTCGTTGGCGGAGTTCGATGAACAATGGCGAAAACTGCTTCAAGACCCGCAGTTATTGGAGATTTTTCAGATCACGGGGCCAATGGTCGAAGGTGAACGATTCGTCTTGCTTGAGCCTGCCTTGGGGGCTGCACAACCGATTTTACCGACCCAATAGCGCCGTAAATGGCTCCTTCAAGGGTTGTGTCTCCAACGAATGCTGTAGTGGGCGTAGGGACCAGGAGATTTTCTTCAGGGAATTTCAACTTTACAGCCCTTTGATCAGACTGCTATACTCCCATTGCTTTTCACGAGCTTCGAAGCAAGTTTTATCTGCTACGTTATTTTTATAAATAGAAACCTCACGGTAGATGGTAATACGGACGGATCAGCCTTCACCTGTTTGCCTCACTTGATACGTCGCTCCTCTGCCAAGTTATTTTATCGTTATCATCAATTCCACCCCATATTTCGCAAGACGGATTTTAGAATTGATGCCCCGTTAATCTGTTAGTCAGCGGCCCCCATGTAAGTTCCTATTTCAGGCCTTTGTCGCCCAACGAAAGTCTGAGGTGACTTCATCTATAGAACGGATGAAGGTTAATGAAATGAGTGTTGAAAACAGTTCCGCCGGAAAGCGCCGGGTTCTGAGCATGCTGGGTTCAGGCTTCAGTTTGGAAGGGTGATCACTATGTTTACCAAGACGCGAGCGTTCCTCCTCGACGAGCGCGGTCAGGATTTGGTCGAATACTCCCTACTTTGCGTCATTATTGGAGCAGTAGTAGTTGCGTATTTGACTGGCGTCGGCACCAGCCTCCAGGGAATCCTCGGTAAAATCAGTTCCTCTCTGGATACGGTTGATCAAACACTGCAATAACGTTGCGGTTCACTCAGCGACCGAGCCGGGATAACGAAAACAAAAAAGCTATCAAAATCAGAGTTGCGCACGCATAAAAGGGGCGAACGATTCCACCACTGGCCAACAACCATCCGCCCAGCAACGGGCCAACAGCGCGGGCCAGACTGCCAGCAGCCTGCGTGATCCCTAACACTCTTCCCTGTTCTGTCGCCGGCGCATATTTGGATACCAACGTCGGCAACATGCTACTCACAAAGCTGGTCCCGATAGCCATCAATCCAAGCACCGCGAGTAACGGCATGAGTGCGGGAGTCCACGGCAAGGTCAGATAAGCGACGATCAATGCCACCATGCCTGCCAGCAAGAGCGACTTTTCCGAAGCACTTTTCACCATCCGCCCAATCAGCCCGCCCTGAATCAACACGCCAATCAATCCGCTATAGACAAATAAATAGCTGACCTGCGTTTGGTCATAGCCATATTTTGTTTGCGCAAAAAGAGGAAAGAGCGGCTGAAAAATGCCGAAGGCCAGTGTCGCAATGAACAAAACCAAGGCCGGAGTGCGAATAGCGGAGTTGCTCAAAGCACGCCCAACATCGCGGAAATGGTCGGCGAGATTGAGCGAGGTTGGCCGCTTTTCTTTGAGCGATTCCGGCAGGAAGAAATAAATCAAAATTGAATTCGTGAACGCCAGCGCCGCCGCAAAAAAGAATGGCGCGTGAATGCTATACGAACTCAATAAGCCACCGAGTCCCGGCCCTAAAATAAATCCCAACCCAAAGCCTGCGCCAATCAATCCCATTCCCTTCGCTCGGTTTTCCGGGGTGGTCACATCAGCAATGTACGCCTGCGCCGTCGAAACGTTGCCACCTGTCGCACCATCAAATAAGCGTGCGGCCAACAACATCCACAACGAATTTGCCCAACCCAACGCTAGAAACGCCAAGCCCGTGCAGAACACACTCACCAACAATACAGGTCGCCGCCCGACACGATCCGACAATCGGCCCAACAACGGCGTAAAGAAAAACTGGGCGAAGGAGTACGCGCCGACAATCACGCCGATCAGGACATTGACGGTTTCCTGACTGTAATGTGGAGCCAGTTCCTGGGCATAAAATGGCAGCAGCGGGACGACCATTCCAAAGCCGATCAGGTCAATCAAAATAGTAATAAAAATAAGCAAAAGGGGCGAAACGCCGCCCCTCTTTTCACTCTGTGGTTCTTGCATTTTACCTGTTGCTATTCTTTCGCAAACGTCAGCCAGCTACCCGGCGCTTCTTTTTCTCCTGAAGTGATCGCAAAGAATTCTTTCTGAATCGCCGCTGTAATTGGCCCGCGTGAGCCGCTGCCAATCTTGATCTTGTCAACTGAACGAACCGGGGTGATTTCGGCGGCTGTTCCGGTGAAGAAAATTTCATCCGCAATATACAACGCCGCGCGCGGCATCACTTGCTCACGCACTTCGTAGCCGAGCAATTTCGCCAACTGCATCACCGAATCGCGCGTGATGCCGGGCAGCACGGCTGAACTCAAGGGCGGCGTAAAAATCACGTTGTCTTTGATAATGAAAATGTTCTCGCCGCTGCCTTCGCTGACATTGCCTTGCCCATCGAGCGCGATGCCTTCGGAATAGCCGTTCATAATCGCATCCATTTTGATCAACTGCGAATTCAAATAATTCGCCGCCGACTTCGCCGTCGCGGGCAGCGTATTGGCATTCATCCGCGACCAACTGGCGATGCACACATCTACACCCTGCTCAACGGCTTCTGCACCGAGGTACTTGCCCCAGACCCAGCTCGCAATATAAATCTCAATCGGATTGCCCAACGGATTCACACCAAACGGCCCATAGCCGCGAAACACGACAGGCCGAATGTAGCATTCCTGAAACTCGTTGACGCGCACGGTTTCGACGCAGGCATTGACCAGGTCATCCACCGAATAATCCAATTCCATGCGAAACACATACGCCGAATTGCGCAGCCGTTCAATATGTTCGCGCAGCCGGAAAATCGCCGGGCCGTTCGGCGTCGAATAGCACCGAATGCCTTCAAACACGGACGATGCATAATGAATCACGTGCGACATCACGTGAATATTCGCGTCATTCCAATCAATCATTTTGCCGTTATGCCAAATTTTCTTCGCAACTTCTGGACTCGCCACTGGGAATACTCCTTAACAATTGGGGATCAATATTTGTCTCGACACAGGGGAAGAAACGAGCGGTCATCTTACGGGCTGGGATGGCAGAGGTCAAGGTGCGGATTTTGCGTGTGCAATAGCGAACGTAGTATAAACGCCGAGAACCAAGTACCGCGAAAGGATTCACATGTCAGAAATACATAAGTTCACAAATCGCCTCATCAATGAAACTAGCCCTTATCTCAGGCAACACGCAAATAACCCTGTAGATTGGTATCCGTGGTGTGATGAAGCGTTTGAAAAAGCAAAGCAAGAAGATAAACCAGTATTGCTTTCTGTGGGTTATGCCGCTTGCCACTGGTGCCACGTCCTCGCTCATGAGTCCTTTGAAAACGAAGCCATTGCCAAGCTGATGAACGACCTTTTCATTAACATCAAAGTTGATCGTGAAGAACGTCCTGACATTGACTCGATTTACATGAATGCGGTGCAACTGATGACGGGACACGGCGGCTGGCCGATGACGGTGTTTATGACGCCGGAAGGCGTTCCGTTTTATGGCGGCACGTATTATCCACCCGAAGATCGGCGCGGGATGCCTGGCTTTCCGCGCGTGTTGATTTCGATTGCCGAAGCCTATAAAGAACAGCGCGACCAAATCGCCAGCAATGCCAACACGATCATCGAACAGCTCAACAAGCTCAACAAATTTACAGCGACAGACCATCTCAACATCGAGATTTTGGACAACGCTGCGCACGGGATTATGCGGACTTTCGATCCCAAAAATGGAGGCTTTGGGCGCGCGCCGAAATTCCCGCCTGCAATGGTGCTGAGCTTTCTGTTACGCCAATCGCAACGCACAAAAGACAACGCGTTGCAGTCCGCTGTCGAGATGACACTCATCAAAATGGCGAATGGTGGAATGTACGATCAATTGGGTGGTGGCTTTCATCGTTACTCGGTAGACGAGAAATGGTTGATTCCGCATTTCGAGAAAATGCTGTACGACAACGCGTTGCTCAGTCGCATTTATCTGGATGCCTGGTTAGTCACCGGGCGCGTTTTTTATCAGCAAATCGCCATCGAGATTTTGGACTACGTTGTGCGCGAAATGCTGGACGTGAGCGGTGGCTTTTACTCTTCGCAGGATGCTGACAGCGAAGGCGAGGAAGGAAAATTCTTTGTTTGGCGACCAGAAGAAGTTGTCACGTTGTTGGGCAAAGAAGATGCGCAACTTTTCAATCGCTATTTTGATGTCACGCCGCACGGCAATTTTGAGCATGCAATGAGCGCCTTGCACGTAGACATCGAATTGACCGCCGTAGCGAAAATCATGCAGGTCGCGCCCGAACGCCTTGCCGCCGCTATCACGCGCGGCAAACAGATTTTGTTTGAGGCCCGCGAACAGCGCATCAAGCCAGCGCGTGATGAAAAGATTCTGACCGCGTGGAATGGCCTGATGCTGCGCAGTTTTGCCGAAGCCGCGCACATACTCAAACGTGATGATTACTTACAAATCGCTATCAATAACGCCGAATTTCTGACGACGCAACTCAAGCGCGACGGACGCTTGCTGCGCACGCACAAAGACGGGCAGAGCAAGCTTAATGCCTATCAGGAAGATTATGCCTATTTGATGGACGGCTTGTTATCGCTCTACGAAGCGACGTTTGACGAGCGTTGGTTTACGGAAGCGCGCGAGTTGGCTGACACCATGATCGCGCTGTTTTGGGATGAAAACGTAGGCGGATTTTTCTTCACTTCTAACGATCACGAACAACTGATTTCACGCGCTAAAGAGTCGTATGACAACGCCACGCCGTCGGGCAATTCCGTCGCGGCTTCTGCGTTGCAACGACTGGCGATGTTCACGAATGAGCCGCGTTATCGTGATTACGCCGAACAAGTCCTGAAGCTGTTAGCCAGTCAAATCTCACGCTTTCCGAACGCTTTCGGACATCTGCTTTGCGCACTGGATTTGCATTTAAGTTCGGCGCACGAAATCGCCATCATTGGCGACCGCAATGCTGCCGACACGAATGCGTTGATTGACGCAGTATTCAGCCGCTATGTGCCGAATAAAGTCGTGGCCTGTGCTGCGCCAAATGAATCATCTGCGCTTCAACTGCTGGCCGACCGCATCCAGGTTGACAGCAAGGCGACGGCGTATGTTTGTCATAACTATTATTGCGAAGCGCCTGTGACAGATGTGGATAGACTGCGCGAAGTTTTACGCTAAAATAAGCATCCGAAAATATTGATTAGGAGGCATTCGATGATGAGCGCACACCCCAAACCTCACTACACCTTGGAGGAGTATTTTGAGTTAGAAAGAACCTCAGAAGCGCGCTATGAATACTGGAATGGCGAAGTGTTTGATATGAGTGGTGTCAGTCATCAATACGCTTTGGTCGAAGTAAATCTGACCTTTTTGCTGACTTCGCTATTACGTGACAAACCTTGCCGTGTGTTCCCCGCAAATATGAGGATCAAAGTCCCGATCATGCCGCCATATCGTTACGGCGATGTTTCGGTTGCTTGTGGAAAACCTGAGTACCAGGAAATCGGTGGTGTAGACGCTTTGACCAACCCCATTCTTATCATCGAGGTTCTCTCGCCCTCGACCGAAGCCTATGATCGCGGCGATAAATTCACGTACTACAAATCTATTCCTAGCCTGAAAGAATATTTGCTTGTTGCGCAGCATCGCCCCCACCTTACGCAGTACGTCAAACAGGACGATGGCTCGTGGTCATACTGCGAAATTAACGAACTCACCGCCATTCTGAAATTACCTTCGATAGATTGTGAACTAGCCTTGGCGGAAGTTTATCGCGATATTGAATTTCCGCTACAACCGCATCTCAGTCTTGTACCCGGGCAATGACTGCAAAATGTGAGGACAGCATCAGGCGTGAAGTTTGATCTACTCCCGAAACAATTGCGCCGTTGTTCGTACGCCTTCGGCACTCTCACAGTCAGTCATTTTCCATTCCTCGTCGCCCAACCGTGAAATGGGTTTTCGCCCTCGCCATTAAGAGGTTGTCGAGCCAAGGCTCGGCACTTCACTTTGAGGAAAAGAGGTGAGAAATGAGTCCTCAACGCATCGTCAAATGGTTCATCCTCGTCGTGATTCTGGCGGCAATGACCTTCCATCACATCGCTCAGGCACAGCAACAATCCAGCCTTTCAGAATCAACCAACCTCCAGGTCTTACCCGGCCTCTCGCGCTTGCAAGTCATGCAGGTCATGCGCGATTGGTCACGCGCGCTCGGTGTGGATTGTAGTTACTGCCATCAAGCTTCGTTCGAGGCCGAAACACCGCGCAAACAGATCGCCCGCCGGATGCAACGCGAATTCGTTGCCACGCTCAAGCACTCCGACGGCAGCGCGATCAGTTGTCAGAATTGTCATCAGGGTCAACCCAATTTGCTCAGCCGTGCCAGCGCTTACAGCCAATCATCGGCTGGCCCACTACGCCCCCTGCGCGTCAAGCTCAAATCCGCTGGAGTCGTGCTGTGGCGGGCTTCCACGAAAGTCCGGTTCTTACCGAAAAAGCATTTTATGGAAAGGATGCTGAGCTTCAACCAGGCGTTAGGCGTTAACTGTAGTTATTGCCACAAGCAAGGCGACTTTGAAGCGGAAACACCGCGCAAACAAACGGCGCGTTTGATGCTGAAAGAATTCAGCGCCAAATTGACCAAACCGGATGGCCAGCCCGTCAATTGCAACGACTGTCATCAGGGACGCACGCGGCTCCTCGACCGTTGAGATATAGAGTCTTGTTTGATATAAGCGTCAGGTATGCTGTCGCCTTGCACAAAATTGAGGAAGCTGTTGACCCTTACACTTTCGGTGTGTCTACTATTGCTGCTCCTTAATTGCATGAGCATTTGCTCCAGCCAGCTTGAAGAGTCAACCTCATTCGATACGCCAACTGTAAGTGAGATTTGCACCGAGGAGGAGTGTCCAATGGTGGGCACGACAACCAGCACGCTTCCTGAGCGTACGGTTGCTGCGCCTGCGATGATCGGCAGCATTAGCTCTGTTGTCTGGTTTCAGTTGCCCGCGTTTCCCGCTAAGTTAACGGGGAATCGGTTGCCTATTCGCCCCGCACACAGTCCGCCCTTTTTGCGACTTTCTTCCCTACGGATTTAATCGTCTCCACCACCCAACCCTTAATGCTGCCTTTTCCTGAAGGCTTCTATTCCTACGTTTATTCCTTTGGAGGTTTTCGTAATGAAACATGTTCTCGTCATCCTTTGTTTGTTTGTCCTCGTCATCAGTAGTGCCACCGCACAGAATGCCGCTACGAAACTTGAAGGCCAGATTGTTTGCTGCGAAGAATGTTGGAATCGGGCAGACAGAAAGACCATTCCGTATGGCACGCAAGCCGACCTGGTGAAATCTGCCGAATGCATCCGCAACGGCGACCCGACGCTGATTGCTGTCACCAGCCCAGCGGGAGCCACAACGTTTTATCAACTCGAAGAAGGCAAGTATAAAAAGCCCGGCAAAAACTGGCTCGAACTCGTCGGCAGTCGTGTTGCTATCACTGGCTCCACCCGCAGCAGGAAAGACAAGCATTTTATTCGCGTAGATGAATTGAAAGTGCTGGCGACGCCGCAACAAATTGCTCCGCCGCCAAACGTCATTGGCGTGGAAGCGGAGTTGGTTTTGAAAGACCTGTTTGGTGTGGAGCAGAAGTTAAGCGCCTTGCGCGGTCGCGTGGTGGTACTCAACTTTTGGGCCACGTGGTGCGGCCCCTGCGTCAAAGAAATGCCCGACCTCGCAGCCATTCAAAATCAGTATGCGGCTCTTGGCGTGCAGGTGGTCGGAGCTTCAGCCGATTCGCTCGCAGAGCAAAAAGAAGTGCGCAAGTTCATCACCAATTTGAAAATCAACTTTCCGGTTTGGCTGGAAGCCTCCACCGCAGATATGGCGCGCTTTGGGCTTGGCCCCGCGCTTCCGGGAACCGCCATCATCGGGCGTGATGGCAAAATCGTGGCCGTCTTTCCGGGCGTCATTACAGTGGCTGAACTGAAAAAACGCCTTGATACACTCATCGCCCAATCGCAAAGAGAAGCCAAAGACCAAATCGCTTTAGCTAAGGGGAAAAAACAAGACGTTGCGAGTGTGCCGAGTTGACCGCTCTGACCGGGCGAGGGCCGCGCCGTGAGCGGGGCTGGAAACGAAAATAGTGAAAAGTGGACGTGGAGTGCGCGTGTCATTCCCAATGTTGTTCCGCGCGCTCAGTTCCGTACCACGCTGACCTATCGGCTGCATCCGAAGCTGACCACGGGCGTAGAATTCAATCCGCGCGCCGCAACAGCAGGCGACCGTGTCAACCCGCTCGTAAATTGGGTCGCCGTCACCGAGACCGCACGCCGTCCAGCCTTGATTCTCGGCACCAGTTCAGATCGAATTGGGACGCCACGCGGACAATCCTTTTATGCCACCTTCAGCAAAAATCTGAAACGCGCGACCAAGCTCCCAATTGCTCCGTATGTGGGGATTTCCTATGGCACGTATGAACACCGCTGGCTTCCACTGGCAGGTCTTACCGTAAGCTTCACGCGGAAGCTATCTTCCACCGTGATCTTCGATGGCGTTCGCGTGCATCCGTTGTTGAATTACACGCACGGGCGGCATGCATTCTCCTTCGTGCTGGCGTTTGCCAATAAACCGGGCTTCAGTTACAGCATTTTATTTTAAGGGTAGGAAACAAATCAGGTGACTCTAGCCAGCCGCGTTCACGCGGCTTCCCGCGTCAGCGGCAAGTAGGCCAGCCGTTCGACGGCTGGTCACTATGGAAGCGATTCTCTAGCCCGTTTGAACGGGCTTCCTATCAAGGCTTAAGCCGGGTTGCCAGCAAGGACGTTGAAACGCCCTATTCTTACCCCACTACTCGCCACCAGCCGTCGAACGGCTGGCCTACCTGCCCTGCGGGAAAGCCCAATAAATCGGGCTGGTTAGTAACGAAATCATTTCATTGCCTAATTTTCCTCAGCCTTTATATTGTCTCTTTCAAATGAACCTTGCAGCACGACAATTTTTGTAGAGTTATTGAAGGACACAGGATCGGTCACAGTTGATGCAGCTTGCGGCAGAGCCATTGAGATTGATGAGCGGGCGCACTTCGATGGTGCTCCCGAAAGGTAAAATCCGCTTTTAGAATGTTTCTCACTGCTTCTGCACCCATTCCCGCAACGCCTGCGCCGCTTTTCGTTCACCCTCTGCCAAGCCGAGCAATAAAAATTCATTGAGCGCCTCGACCATCAGAAAAGGGAATGCTGCGCTCTGCCGAGACTCTTCATAAGCAGCGTCTGTCAGTCGCCAAATGTCTACGCGCCGATTGAAGACGCGCCAGATTTCGGGTACACCGAGTCCGGCATAAATCGCAAACCGGTCGAGCGAAGAACTGGTCAAATCGCTTTCGATCACGATGTCAGGTGGCGGATCGTGTTGCAAATCCAGGTCGTCTTTGCCGATGATGAGTGCCGCATGTTGCACATAAAAACAATCATCCGGCTCGGCTCCTTTGTCTTTCAATTCTTTCTTGAGCGTCGAGGAACCAAGCGATTCAACGTCTATGTCAAGCGCATCTCCCAACGCAGTCATCAGCGTATGCAACACCTTCACTGGTTTCTCGTGCTTGGTAAGTCGGGAGACAATTTCCATCCTTCCTTGATCGTAGAAAACCCGCACCGCAGAGGATTCGCGCAAGTCATAAGTCAATTGTTCATAGTCTTCCCACGCGACATCATCCACACGCAAGGAAGCGCCAACCGGGATGTGGGCAATGGCGGCGAGATAATTGGTAGCGGTTGCAACAGACATAACAAACTCAGCCTCCGTTAACGTTGATCGTACTACAGGTGCAGAACGGATGGGAAGATTGCGATTGGTCACGCTTTGCGGCGCACTTTCAGTACCACAATTTTCGTCGAATGATTGAAGGGCGCGGGATCGGCGATGACAGAAGCGATGGGTGGTATCGCGTTGCCGATGAAGTCTGCGGGGACAGGAATCATTTCGGCAATCGTCAAATAGCCATCCTCACATAACGCGTTGATTTCTTCCAAATAATCGGCCCCCGAATAAAACAGTGCGTTGTTGATCGCTACCAGATGGCCACCGTCATTAATGAGCGGGCGCACTTTGTTGATGACGCGGGTGTAGCTGTCGGCCAGATTGACGACGCCTTTTTTCGTGGCGGAATAAATCGGCGGATCAAGAAAGACGCAATCGAAGCGTGCTTCAGCGGCTTTCAGGCGATTGATCTGTGGCCAGAAATCTCCGGCCTGAAAATCACTTTTGTGAATCGGAAAACCGTTCAGGGTGTACGACGTTTTGGCTACGTTCAGGAAGTTGCGATTGAGGTCGAGATGGACGACACGCGCGGCTCCTCCGGCCTGCGCGGCGACGCCGAGGCTGCCGGTGTAGGCAAAGGTGTTGAGGACGGTTTTGCCCGCCAGCTTTTCTTTGGCCCATTGCCGCACGTTGCGCGTGTCCAGATAAAAGCTGGCATCACGATTCAGCATCGGATCAATTGCATACCAGACGCCATTTTCGCGGATTTTTCGATCTGGCGCTTCGCCGTACACAAGGCTGCCGCGCTTTTCTTCGGACGAAGGGCTGTTACGCGTTTTGACGACGATAGCCTGAAGCCACGGCAGTCGTGCGGGCAGAAATTCTTGTGCCGCACGCACCGCAGCCAAACCGTTTGACGGTTGATCCGCGTAGTTATGAAGGACGATGGTTTTGGCGTAAAGGTCTACGACCAAGTTGGGCTGGCCTTCGGTGAAGCCGTTGAAGAGGCGAAAGGCGGTTTCGTGGCGCTCGTCAAATAAGGCAGCGCGAACGGTAATGGCGGTTTCGAGTAGAAGTTTAAGGGAATCTGATTTCATGATGGTCGCCATCATAGAGGAGCCAATGACAAAGCGCATCCGCTTTAGCAAAATTTTAATTTACGCAGTGAGTATTTTTCGGTGGGAAATCCGCGTTAGTTGATGAGCCGGGAATATTCAAACGGCAAACAGGATTTTTACTACGAGGAGAACACTATGATCCATCACATTTCATTGGACGCCAAGAATCCAAGGCATGTAGCGACAGTCTTGGCAGAAATCATGGGCGGTCAGATTGTGCCTGCGCCGCCGAACTTCCGGCCTGATTCCTGGTTCGTTCTGACTGGCGATCAATACGGCACGCTGGTCGAAGTCTTACCGCTGGGTACGGAGATGATGCCCGATGATATTGAAGCGGGCTTTCATCAGGGAGCCAGTGCGCCGTACGTTCCAACGCACGCCTATATCTCGGTTCAGGTCAACGCAGAAACGTTGCAGCAAATTGGCAAGCGGGAAAACTGGTTTGTTCGCGTTTGTGATCGTGGGCCGTTTGATCTGGTCGAATTCTGGATCGAAAACCGCCAGTTGATTGAATTTGCGCCACCGGAAATGGCCGCAAAATATCTGAATCTGCTAACCAATCCACAGGCCATGCAAGCGGCGTTGGCGGATTTGGCGGAAGCGCGATAGATGCCCAGAAATTAAATAAAGAGCGCGGAGCAATCGTCACCTCGCTCCGCGCGTTGACCGGAACGGTGTTGGAGTCTTGGCGGAACGAGCAATGTTTCAGGGAACAGGTTCCCCTCTAAGACCGATCTTACCGGATGGCAAAGTCCAGATGAATAACGCGGCTATCGTGGGAATCAAAAGGGCGGAAAAGATGGCGACGACCTCGCCTTGCAGAATTTGCTGAAACCAGAAAGTCGTAAATTCATCCGCAGTGAAAGGTCGAATGACGACGAGCAACAAACTCAATCCCGCCGGGAGCAGAAGCGGGCGAAACGATTTTTGTACGAGGCTAAGTTGGCAAGCACCAACGAACGAACTCCAATTGATGAGGGTGAAAAGACCTTGCCCAGGCACGCGCCCCGCAACTGCCCATTCCTGCGTTTTGCATTGAAGCCCTGTCTGTAATTGAAAGGCGTCTACAACCAGCCCGGTACTATGAGGCGCTAACAGCATTGCCACCAAAACTGCCAGCGCCGTAATTACGGCATATTCCGCCACCATCTTGCGCCAGGTCAGGCCATACACCCAAAACCACACCGCGATTGCCGTCACAAAAAAACCGGGCATATACAGCGGCCATCCGCCCGTCATTCCGTGTCGCCAACGCGCGGCAAAGTCAAAGGCAACGAGCTTCACATCTACGTCCGGCAGTCCGAAAATAAGGCCGAATTCCGCCAATCGTTCCAATCCTCCCGCAGTAAAAAACATCCAGAGAAAAAAGGTTTGCGTAAAGAACAAGCCCAGCCTCTTCGCGGTGCGGGGGGAAGGATTAAGTTGTATGGCAGAGCGAATTCGCTTCATTTTTCCGTGCCTGATTGGTCAGGTTATTTTGTCCATAAGGCAACCAGCCCTTGCCGCAGCGGATTCAGAAAGCTCACGCCAAAAACGGTCAAAGCATAAACTGCGAGGATCACCACATAGAACACCTTTGGAATCGAGTGATCGAATATCAGTTGCAGAAAGATCGCACAAAAAGGCAGCAATCTGAGCCAATAGAGATCGCGTTCTGAGTAGGTCTTCAGCACTTTGCGAACCTGCCACCCCGGCGCATCTTTTTCCAGCATTCTCCTGGTGCTGGCGATACCAAACGCCAGCCAAAAGATCGCCACCAGTAAAACAATCGGAACCGTGCCGCCCGCCAATGTCGCGCCCATCAAAAAACGCAGCGGGTGCGGCATAGCATTGCAGGCAATATCCAACCAGGGGGTTTGTCTGGCGAACAGGCTGTAAAAAAGATTGATGATGAGCATCGCAAAATAGAGGAAAACGACCTTGCCCCCAAACAGCAAATAACCCGTGAACAACCCTGCAACAATCAAAGTCACGGCAAAGACGGTGGCGAGCTTTAAGCCGATGAGGCCAGATTGCAACGGCCTATTTTTTTTCTGCGGATGCTGCCGATCTGAATCAGCATCCAGAATGTCATTCATTGTGTAAATGCCGCCATACAACAACACATTGAACGACACATATAGCAGCCCCAGCGACTGCGCCAGTGCCAGCGGAAACTCTCTGGCGATCAGTATAGCCCCCAAAATTACGCCCATGAACGTGAGGTGATATTTGAAGCGGATCAGTCGTAGCAAACCGTGCAAAATCGCTGACCGGGAAGACGGTTTGTCAATCACGCTTCCTGCGGCTGTCAGTTTTGTTCGCGCCGTAAGACAGAACGGATGCCCGCAATGTTCGCAGCGAAATTCCTGCACGCCGTCTTCCCTGACAAAAGGCTTGATCGCATGTCCCGTGAGCAAACAAATCAGCGGATGCCGTACTTTGCGCAGCGCCTTTTGCGACAACAGAAACGAATGGCCGCAATGGCAGGCGTACTCCGTCATCCCGCCGCGTTCTGTAACCCTGTGAACGCCATGCCCGGCCATTCCACATTGAGGCCGAACGAATTTGCGAAAATGATCCTGGCGGGAGTACGGCGAATCCCCAATCGCAAAGAGCATGGGATGACCACAACCGACGCAAACATATTCGCCATGCCCATCGCGTTCGCCAATCTTTTCGTACGTGTGACCACCCAGCAAACACACCAGATTATGCCGAACGTGGACGGTCAACCCATCCGCATCAATCAATGATTCGCCACACTGACATTGGCCTGAAGCCACGATGGAAGTGTCACGATTATCGAAGTGATGGCCCAAGAAAAAGCAGGCGAAGCGGGCGATTGCGCGGCGGCTTCCCTTCGTGAACGCCGCTACAGGCTGAGCCGAAAGCATGGTTGAGTGTTTCATCTTGCACTCCTGATTTGGACATCTACTCTCCAGTCGTCCAGCGGCTGGCCTATCTGCCGCTAACGCGGGAAACCGCCTAAACGCGGCTGAATAGTTGCAAGCAAAGAAGGTGCCAGACGAAAAGCGAGGAAAGAGCTATACACGCAGGGGTTTTCTTCTTTGTGTAGTGACTGAGGTAGAAAAGTGTCAGAAGAAAAACGCGCCTGATGTCTGATAAATCTTGCATCTGAAGTCACAGCCAGCGCTTGGACAGCTACGACATAATCGCTTCGAGGTGCCGCCGCGCCGTGCTAGACTCTCGCTGCTGTTGCGAACAGCATTCCGCATTTTTTAGCAGTACCCAAAACTTAATGAACGGTACGGTACAAGGAGCGATGGCGACCTGGTGATCGTCTAACGGGCAACTGACCATTCCCTGCACCGTGCCGCTTCACCGAGGTCACACGATCATTGCTATGCCACATCCCCGAACTCGCACTTCGATCATTACGAAATCATCGCCCCGCTTGGCAAAGGCGGCATGGGCGAAGTCTATCGCGCCCGTGATACACAGCTTGACCGCGAGGTCGCCATCAAAGTCTTGCCCGCCGAATTTGCCCAAGACGCCGACCGGTTGCGCCGCTTCGAGCAGGAAGCGAAAGCGACGTCGGCACTCAACCATCCGAACATTCTCACGGTCTACGGCTTTGGCACGCACGAAGGAAAACCGTACCTCGTGATGGAATTGCTGGAAGGCGAAGAACTGCGGGCGCAGTTGGACGTGGGCGCGCTCGCTCCGCGCAAGGCCGTTGACTATGCCCAACAGATCGTTGCCGGACTCGCTGCCGCCCACGCCAAAGGCATCGTGCATCGTGACCTCAAGCCGGAGAATTTGTTTGTGACGAGCGATGGGCGTGTGAAGATTCTCGACTTCGGTTTGGCGAAGCTGACGGAAGCGCGACAGGGTGACGCAGCGATGGGGCGACGGGGTGAAGAGGAATCTACGCTCGCCCTGTCGCCCCATCGCCCCATCGCTCACTCGCCCCACACCATTCCCGGCACGGTGATGGGCACCGTCGCGTATATGTCGCCCGAACAGGTGCAGGGCAAAGACCTGGATCATCGCTCAGACATCTTCAGCTTCGGCATCATCCTGCACGAGATGCTCGGCGGTCAGCGCGTGTTCACAGGCGAATCACAAGTGGATGTGATGCATGCCATCCTGCGCACTGACCCGCCGGATTTGAGCGAGACGAATGCGAAGGTTTCGCCGCAACTGGACAAGATTGTGCGGCGCTGTTTGGAGAAACAACCGGAGCGGCGCTTTCAGACCGCCAGCGATTTGGGCTTTGCGCTGGAAGCAATGACGTCGGCTGGGTACGCCCTCGCCCTCGCGGGTGAAGCTGGGTACGCCCGCGCCCTCGCGGGCAATTCCGGGCCAGATGACGCTGCGACGCCAACGGACAGTTCGTCAGGCCAGCACGCGGGGGCGCGGGCGTACCCAGGCTGGCGCGAACGCCTCGCTTGGATCGGGTTGGGTCTAACAACATTGATTGCACTCGCGCTCGGCGTGGCGTATGTCCGGCGTCCGGCGCTGGAAGCGGAACCGATGCGGTTGTCCATTACGCCGCCGGAGAAGGCGACGAGCTTTGACTGGCCGGTGATTTCGCCGGATGGACGCACCCTGGCCTTCATCGCCGCGGTTGAAGGCAAAACGCAACTCTGGGTGCGCCCGCTGAATGCCACGACGGCAAAATCATTGGGGGAAGCTGACCATCCTGCTAACGGAGCCGCTCCGTTCTGGTCGCCGGACAGTCGGTTCATCGCTTTCGTGAGTGAGGGCAAGCTCAAAAAAATTGCGATGACCGGAGGCGTCGCTGAGCCGTTGTGTGAAGTGTTCATTTTTCGTGGCGGGACGTGGAATCAGGATGGGGTCATTCTGTTTGGGGATAGCGAGAACGAAATCAAGCGCGTTTCCGCTAATGGCGGAGCTGTCACGACCATCCTCAAACGTGATTCTGCACAAGGACAACAGCGCCTCCGGTCGCCAGTCTTTTTGCCAGATGAGCGTCATTTTGTTTATTCCAGCTTCCATACCGATCCGGCCAAAACCGGAGCGTGGCTGGCCTCGCTGGAGGGCGGCGAAACCAAATTACTGTTGGTTTGTGACACCGCGCCTATTGGGGTGACGGTCAATTCGTCGGCGCAGGAGGAAACCCATCTCGTCTTTGTCCGGCAGGCAGCGGTGCAGGCGCAGCCCTTCGATTTCCGTCGGAACCAGGTGGTGGGAGAACCCGTGCGGATTGCCGCAGGGGTGAACTTCAACATCAATGGTTTTGCCAGATTTTCGCTGGCGCGGCATGGAACGCTGGTGCTGTTGGAAGGCGTGGGCAACAGGCAACTCACCTGGTTTGATCGGACGGGCAAATCGCTGGGAATGGTGGGCCAGCCGGGACGATGGCTAGCGAAGCGACTCTCCCCGGATGCTCAGCGGCTGATCGCTGAGCGGATAGAAGAGCAATCGTCAAACGCCGACCTGCGCCTGCTTGTTCTGGCACGCGGAACCGATACGCGTTTCACTTTCGACCCCTTGAATGACATATTCCCCATCTGGTCGCCGGATGGCAGTCGCATTGTCTGGACCAGCAATCGTGAGGGAGTGCCCAATCTGTACCAGAAAGCCGCGAGCGGAGCCGGGCAGGATGAGCTGCTGTTGCGCTCCGGCTATCCAAAGATCGCTCATGATTGGTCAGCCGACGGGCGCGTCATTCTGTATCAAGAAAATAATGACCTTTGGGTCTTGCCGCTGGAAGGCGAGCGGAACCCCTGGCCCTGGCTGAACACGCCCTTCACCGAAAGCGCTGGCCGCTTTGCACCCGATGGCAAATGGATCGCTTACCAATCCAATGAGTCAGGACGCAATGAAATTTATGTGCAAGCCTTTGTGCCGGGCGCACCCTCATCGGGGAGCAAATGGCAGCTTTCGACCAATGGCGGCACGTTTCCGGCCTGGCGGCGCGATGGCCGGGAACTGTTTTTCGTTTCTCCTGACAATACGCTGACGGTGGTGGACGTGACGCTCGGCGCAGCAGTAAAAGCCGGGACGCCGCGTGCGCTCCCAGGCACTCTGCGTGCTGAAGTCGCCGATGTTTCAAGCAGGCAACAATCCTTTGATTTCTTTCACAACCTTTTGCACTTCGTCCTGATCGGCCAGCGCAATCATAAAAAACCTGTAGCCTTCGCTAATGCAAATGACGCCGTTGGCAAAGAACCAGATGCCGTTCAGCAGCGGATTCGTGCCGAGAATCAGGCTGAGCGGCAGACTCGTGACCGTCGCCCCGGAAAACGCGGCACCGATCAACGTCGCGCCAGCGGCTACGCTGAAGGCACCGAGCAGTGGTGCGCCGACGTATTTGGTCATGTTGCGTTGGAATTCGATGCTCGCGCGTTCGGCCTCGTCAATTTCGCCTTTGGCTAATTTGGCTTCCTGGTCTTTGATGTAGTCGTTGTATTTCTCAGTCAATTGCCGCAAGCCATACACCGGCAGCGCGCTATTGAAAAACAAATCGTTGATCGCGCCTGCGCCAAGAATGCTTGCGCCCAGTGTCGGGAAGGCCGACCCGGCGCGAATACCTGCGATCATCGAAAGCGTCACGACGGCTGTTTTGCCGGGATTTTCTTTGACCCAAACGCGCGCTTTGTCAAAACCGGTCAGCGCAGCTTCAGCGACGCGGGCGCTGCTGGCGCTGAAGTTGTAGGCTTGTTCAGCGCGTTTGTAATATCCGGCGGCGCTGCCGAACACATCCTTCGCCGCTTCCTCCGCATTCTTGGCCACGTCGCTGGCCACAGATTGCGCAGCTTCGGCAGTAGCGCGGGCAGCTTCCCCAGCTTGTCCGGTCGTGGCTTTGAATTTTTCGCTGACGCCGAACTGCTCGTCCACTTTGGCGGCTTGATCGCGGGCCGTATTGACGGCATCGCTGGCGATTTCAACGCCTTTGCGCGCTACATCCGAGGCGGTTTTCAACCCTTCATCCAGTTTGTCTTTGAGCTTGAATTTGTCGTCAAGTTCCTGGGTTTTGCGCCGCGCGGCGTCGAGCAGATCGTTGAGTGTTGACATCGTGATTTCCTTTCCAAAAAGCGCAGGCGATTCCACCTGCGTACCCGTTGTACGCCAGCCAAACTAACGAAGTTCAGCCGGATTTTCAATCGCGGAATTGACCTGCGCCCGCGCATCCATACAATCGGC
Source organism: Blastocatellia bacterium (assembly GCA_016789725.1). Taxonomy (GTDB): domain Bacteria; phylum Acidobacteriota; class Blastocatellia; order RBC074; family RBC074; genus JAFDVL01. The sequence goes on from JAEUQN010000013.1 coordinate 40,981, forward strand.
GCTATGAAACCAATCCTGGAAACCGAACGCCTGTTGTTGCGCGAACTCACGCCGGACGACTTCGACGCGATGTTCGAGATTTTTGGCGATGCGGAAACGATGCGCTATTACCCGCAACCATACAGCCGCGAAACGCTCGAAGCAGCGCTGCAACGGCAATTCAAGAGCTATGCGGAAAATGGGTACGGTTTGTGGGCGGTCATTCTGAAAAGCGAAAACAAATTCATTGGCGACTGTGGCCTGCTCACGCAGGACGTGGACGGCGTGCAGGAATTGGAAGTCGGCTATCACATCAATCGCCAGTATTGGGGGCAAGGCTTCGCGCCTGAAGCGGCGAAGGCATGTTTTGATTATGCGTTCGATACGCTTGGCAGAACGCGCATGATTTCGCTGATTCGCCCGGAAAACCTGCCGTCGCGGCGCGTGGCGGAAAAGAACGGGCTGCGAATCGAAAAGAAGGTGCTCTGGCGCGATCTGTGGCATTACGTGTATGTGCTGACCAAAGAATAAGGCGCAGGAATATTCCAAAGGCTTTTTGAGTTATACTGTCCGCTCGCCAAACAATGACGAGCCAAAGGCGTAACGCGATTTGCCAAATCGCGCTACATTTTCCGAGGAGGAATGCTTGTGAGACACATTTTATATATACGCACGTTGGTACTGTTAGTCAGTTTGTTGCTGGTTGGTAACGTGCTGGCACAAAAATCTTCAGAAAAGGGGAAAAAGATGAACAAAGAAATTGCGACGGTCGCGGGCGGTTGCTTCTGGTGCATCGAAGCGCCATTTGATGAATTAGTTGGCGTCCAGAAAGCCGTTTCGGGCTATTCGGGCGGCCACGTCAAAAATCCGACCTACGAACAAGTGACAAATAAAACCACCGGGCATGCCGAAGTTGTGCAAATTACCTTTGATCCCAGCGTAATTTCATATCGAGAACTTCTCGAAGTGTTGTTTACGTTGCACGACCCGACGACCTTGAACCGACAAGGCAACGACATCGGCCCACAATACCGCTCGGCGATTTTCTATCACTCGCCCGAACAGAAAGAGATCGCCGAAAAATTCATCGCAGAACTGACCGCAGCAAAAGTCTACCCAGACCCCATCGTGACGGAAGTGACGCAATTCAAAGAGTTCTACTCCGCCGAAGCCTATCATCAGGAGTATTACGTCAATAACCCGAATCAAGGCTATTGCAGCTACGTGATCGCGCCGAAGATCAAAAAGTTTCGCAAACAATTTGCCGCGAAGCTGAAAGTCAATCAGGCAAAGGGACAATAGACGGAGAGGGCGATGATTACCAAAATCGAACTCACGAACTTCAAAAGTCACGCGCACACGGTCATCGAACCGAGGCGCGTGACGGCGCTTGTGGGACCGAATGGGGCGGGTAAAAGTAATGTGCTTCAAGCACTCAGATCGCTTATGGATTTGGCAGTTCCTCGACCTAACCTTGAGCTTAACCCTTCTGGAAAACTTATGAGAGAAGGTTGTGATTCGTTTGAAATTAAGGTTGAAGGAAAACACCAAAAACACCCCTGGTTATTCAAAGCACTCACTTCTAGCAGAGACTACCCTCTTCCTCACGCACCTCACACTCCCAATGTTCGGGCTTGGGGAATGTATATTGAAGGTAGGCTTTTCCACGAAGAGGGTTATCTAGCGCCCCCTGAAAACAGAAATGTGTCGCTTTTACTTGGAACGGGAATCCCTGAATCTCTCCTTGCAGCGGTAGGAAAATACACTTACTTGAAAGCTACTGCTGCGAATTTGGCATCTCCTTCTTATACTGAGGAAATCCCTCCAAGTATTAGTGCAGATGGTCAGGGGATGGCTTCGACAATTGCCAACCTGATGACATCAGAAACCGATGGGCATCAAGCAATTGTTGAGTCTCTGCATCAGATCGTTTCATTGGTCAAAAACGTGCGTGTCAGACCTGCTAGAATAGCGCGCACGGAAAAGCGAGTGATCTCAATTGACGGGAAGGATTTTCCGTTTGATGAAAAGCGTGAGGTCGTCGGACACGAAATCATTTTTGACACCCAAACAATCAAAGGTCTTCCAGCTTATGCAATGAGTGATGGAACATTACTCGCGCTGGGGTTACTTACGTTACTTTGGTCCTCACCGAATGCTCATCTGATTCTGCTGGACGATATCGAAGCCGGGCTTCATCCACTTGCCCAACGACAGTTGATGAAAGTTATCAAAGACTTCGCTGAGAAACATGATCGGCAAATCATTCTCACCAGCCATTCGCCTTACATCGTTGACGCGCTCGATGCCAAAGATGTTTGGGTGATGGCGACGGACAAAGAAGGCATCAGTCACACCAAACGCTTGAGCGATCATCCCGACGCAACACGCGCGTTGGACATTTTGACGACGGGTGAATTGTGGGACGCGGAAGGTGAATCCTGGGTTCTGGAAAACGCGCCAGCGGAGTTGGCCAATGCCTGAGTTCATTGTGGTGGCGGAGAATGAAGCAGATGCTCGAATGGTTTGCGCGTTGGCGGATCGCGTGTTGCTGGAAGAAAGCCCGGATTGGTTGGATGAAACGGTTTTGCCCTACGTTCGTAAATGGACTTCATTTGAGGGCAGTCAAGTTTGTACGCGCTGGACAGCGATTCACACGTTATATCAAGACCACCACCTGCCACGTTATCGCGGTCACGTAGACGGTAAGGCGCAAGGCGTTGATACTGCGATTACGCGCAAAGCCATTCGATTGGCTTTGAAGTTGCAACAACAACGCGAAATCATCGCCCTTGTTTTGTCGCGTGATTTGGACAGTCAGCACGAACGCAAAGCAGGAATACAGCAAGCGGCAGCGGAAGTCGAAGGCAAGCTTGTCGTTGCCATTGCGGCGCAATACCCCAAACGTGAAGCGTGGATTCTGAATGGATTTCTTTGCAACAATAAGCAAGAGGAACAATGCCTTGCTACTGTTCGGCAGCGGCTGAACTTTGATCCGTGCGAAGAGGCGCATCGCTTACGTTACTCGTCCGGTACTTCTGATGCGGCGCGCGATCCCAAGAGAATCATCGCAGAACTGGAAATTGATTTTGCGCGCGAACAGAGGGCTTGGGCGGAAATTCAATTAGACATTCTTCGCACGCGCGGCGAAAATACCTACCTGCGGCATTACCTTGATGAAGTGAAAGACAAGTTACTGCCGCTGCTCCTGCGGTAAAACTGGCATTGAAGAACTCCTATGTACTACCAACCCAGCGAAGGTTACGCGATCACCTTACGCTTGAAACTCTCGAACAAACCCGGTGTGCTGGGGCAAGTCACTTCGGCCATCGGACAGGCGGGCGGCAACATTGGTGCGATTGACATTGTCGAAGTGGGCAACAATCAACTTGTGCGCGACATTACGGTGGCAGCGGGCAATGATGCGACGGCGAAGCGCATTGTCGAAATCGTCAAAGCGCTCCCGGATGTGACGTTCATTCACATGTCGGATCGCACGTTCCTGCTGCATATCGGCGGCAAGATCGAAGTCAAAAGCAAGATTGCGATTCAGACCCGCACTGATCTTTCGCGCGCCTACACGCCCGGCGTCGCGCGCGTTTGCACGGCGATTGCCGAAGACCCCAGCAAAGTGTTCAGCCTCACGATCAAACGCAACACCATTGCGGTCGTGACCGATGGCACGGCGGTTCTGGGACTCGGTGACATCGGCCCGGCGGCGGCAATGCCTGTGATGGAAGGCAAGGCCATGCTCTTCAAAGAATTCGCCGGGATTGATGCGTTTCCGATTTGCCTCGACACCAAAGACGTAGACGAAATCGTCCGCACGGTCAAAGCGATTTCGCCGGGCTTTGGCGGCATCAATCTTGAGGACATTTCCGCGCCGCGCTGTTTTGAAGTCGAAGCGCGCTTGAAAAAAGAACTCGACATTCCCGTTTTCCACGACGATCAGCACGGCACGGCGGTGGTCGTACTCGCCGCACTCATCAACGCGCTGAAAGTCGTGGGCAAAAAGATGGGCGACATCAAAGTCGTGATGTCCGGCACTGGCGCGGCGGGGACAGCCTGCACGAAGATGCTGATGCAGGCGGGCGTGCGCAACATCATTGGCTGCGATTTGTACGGGGCAGTCTATCGCGGTCGCACAGAAGGCATGAATGAAGCGTTGCAATGGTACGCCGAGCATACGAACCCGGACAATGTGCAAGGCAAGCTCAATGATGTAATCGCGGGCGCGGACGTGTTCATTGGCGTTTCTGCGCCGAATATCTTATCGGTCGAGGCCGTGCAGACGATGGCCCACGATGCCATCGTCTTTGCCTTGGCGAACCCGACGCCGGAAATTATGCCCGAAGATGCGGCGCTTTATGCCAAAGTGGTGGCGACGGGACGCTCGGACTATCCGAATCAAATCAACAACGTGTTATGCTTTCCCGGCATCTTTCGCGGCGCGCTGGATAGTCGCGCCACGGACATCAACGAAGAAATGAAGCTGGCGGCGGCCTATGCGATTGCATCATCCATTAGCGATGCCGAATTACAGCCCGATTACATCATCCCGTCGGTTTTCAATCGCCGCGTGGTGGGACTCGTGGCGACGGCGGTCGAAGAAGCCGCGCGGCGCACAGGCGTAGCACGCAAAGACAAAAGTTTCACAACAGAAACCTAAACCCACACTACCTGAAAAACTATGTATTGCCCAAAATGCGGGACGGAAATTCCTGATGCTTCGACCTTCTGCCTGAAATGCGGCAACAAGGTCATTGATCCCGAACAAATTCTGCGCAGCCACAAAACGAGCAATCTGCTCTTCATCACAACCATTGCCGTAGTGATTTTAGGCATCGGCGCGTTGTATTTTCTGCTGAAAAATCAGCAGGATAATCAGATGGTCGCCGCGAATAACAAACCATCGCCCTCGCCTTCGTTATCGCCTAGCCCCTCGCCCTCGCCTTCGCCCAGCCCTTCGCCCTCGCCGCTGACCGATATTCGCGCGGTCAATTTCAAAAAGATGAGCTACCGTGTGGGCAATGTTTTAGTGCCAGGCGGCGACAACGCGGTGCAATCTACTTACGGGGATTTAAATGGCGATGGAATTGAAGAAGCAGTCGTGAGCGTGACCTATTCAATGGGCGATAGCAAAGCCCTGTCCAAAGGCTTCGTTTATGCGATCAAAGAGGGCAAATTGCAACGCGTGGCGGAATTTGACGGCGGAGACAAAGTCAATGGCGGCATCCTCAAAGTAAACATCAATGACGGCAAGCTGGAAGTCGAGCGGTGCATATTGGACGAATCCGACAACAGCTTGAGCATTGAAACGACGACCTATCAATTAGCGGACACCAGCCTGAGCGCATTGGATAAAAAGAAACGTAAGACGAACGCCTGTTTGTAGCATTGTTTGTAGCATTGTTTGTAACATTGGACGAATGCGAGTTTTCATTGCCATTGAATTGCCGGATGAAATCAAAGCGGCGCTGATGGCGCTGCAAGATGACTTGCGACAGACACGCGCCGACGTCGCTTGGACGAAACCAGAAAACTTTCATCTGACCATCAAATTCCTTGGCGAAGTTGAAGCAAATCAAATCGCGGCCATCACCAACGCCTGTGTTGACGCGGCTGCCAGCGTTGATTCATTTGTCCTCGGCGTCAAAACCACTGGCGTGTTTCCGAATCTGAAGCAACCGAAAGTGCTGTGGGCAAGCGTGGCGGGCGAGTTGGAAAAATTGCAATCGCTGCATCGCCAATTAGAGGCAAACCTGCACGCGCTCGGCTTTGCCAAAGAAGCGCGCGCCTTCAATCCGCATCTGACGTTGGGGCGCGTCAAAAGCTTGAAAAATGTGGCGGCAGTCACCGCGAAACTTCTGATGGCAGAGCTGCCGGAGCTTTCGTTTACGGCTTCCGAACTGATCGTCATGCAAAGCCAGTTGCATCCGGCGGGTTCAATTTATACGCCGCTGGCGAAATGTAATTTTCGATGAATAACTTATCTTCTACTGAACTTCTGCTTTGTAGTGCTATTGCCATTGGCTTTCTTGTGTCTTCGTATTTTTTTAATAAGTACACAAAAAAGAAATTGGCGGAGCAGGGTCAACTTGAAAACTTTCAAAAGAAACGGTGGACTTCAACGGTAACGACAGGGGCGTTGTTTTTGGGAGCGTCATTGTATTCACTCCCTCACCTGCCACCCGGTAACGAGCCAATCTTGGGGTTTATGGTCGCTCTTAGCTTGGGGATTATCGGCTATGGGCTGTATCAACGATGGAAGGCTAGAAACTGATCACAAAGATCAAACAAACAGGAGTTTAGAAACAATCATGTCGCCAATCGCAACCACACCGAAACCGCCGTATTACGCAGTGATCTTTACGAACCTCCGCACAGAGGGCGATCAGGGTTACGAAGCAATGGCCGAGAGAATGGTCGAACTCGGCGCAACAATGCCGGGCTTTTTGGGCATCGAATCGGTGCGCGATGGTTTGGGCATCACGATTTCTTACTGGGAAAGCGAAGAGGCGATTCGTCACTGGCATGAGCAAACAGAACACAAACTGGCCCAGCAAAAAGGCTATGAAATTTGGTATCAATCTTTCAAATTGCGCGTCTGCAAAATCGAACGCGATTATGGTTTCGAGAGACAAGCCGAATGAATGACATGAGCAATCGCAAACGGCATGAAGATTTATCAACCTCCCATCAACCGATCAGCGATTTTCTGACGCTGCCGACAACGCCTGCTGAGTGGGAGCCATATCGCCTTCGCACGGAGCAAATCGAATTCTTTCACGAATACGGTTATTTATCGGGCCTTCCATTGCTGGGCGATCAACAGGTCGAAGTCTTGCGCCAGGAACTCGCCGAGATTGTGGATCCCGTGCATCCTCTTCACCATTTGTTCTACGAATTCCACTCGAACGAAGCAACGGATCCGACCAAGGTGTTATTTCACGCCCTGGGAGCGTGGCGCATTACGCCAGGCTTTCACGATTTGCTCTGGCATCCGCAATTTGTGATGGCGGCGTCGCAATTGCTCGGCGGTGCGGTGCGCTTCTGGCACGATCAATTGTTTTGCAAACCTGCGCATCACGGCGGTGTCGTCGCATGGCATCAGGATTATTCGTACTGGACGCGGACACAGCCACTGGCGCATTTGACCTGCTGGATTGGCCTGGACGACGCAAGCCAGGAGAATGGATGTTTGCAATATATTCCGGGATCACATCGCTGGCCCGACTTGCCAATCACCGGCCTGACCGGAGATATGGACGCGATTCAGACTGTGCTGAATGACGAACAAAAAGCGGCGTTCCAACCGGTTGCCATTGAGTTGAAGCAAGGGCAATGCTCATTTCACCACCCCCGGATGATTCACGGCTCAGACGCGAACCTGACCTCACGACAACGCCGCGCAACCGTTATTAACGTCTTTCGGGATGGCGTTCGCTCAGCTTCCAATGAACCATTACTGAACGGTGTCCCCATTGTTCCGAGCGGAACGAAAATGAGCGGACAATTCTTCCCACTGCTTTTTGATCCCGTTGAGCCGATCACATAAAACGATCTGCGGCGAGCTGGCTCTTTACTCCGGCGCGTTGGCGTTTTATTTTGGCTGCGCACTGAAACTCAAAAGCGAAGGGCTTCGCTTAAAATCAAAAGGCACAAGGCACAAGGCAAAAAGCCGGTATTGAAGTTTCTTTTACCCTGGCTTTTGTTTGTCTTGAAATCTTTTGATGAAGAAACAGGTTTTTCTAAATTCCACTTTTGCCTTTTGCAATTTGCCTTTTGATTTCTCTATGAAAGACCCATATCAACTACTCCCCGAAGACATCGAACAACCACCTGCCACCTTTTCGGGCGCGCTCAAACGCATCGGACCGGGCATGATTTTAGCGGCGTCTATCGTCGGCTCCGGTGAATTGATTGCGACGACAAATCTGGGGGCGCAAATCGGCTATGTCGGCCTCTGGATCGTGCTGCTGAGTTGCTTTATCAAACCCGTGATTCAGGCTGAACTCGGACGCTTTACGATTGCGAGCGGCGAAACAGGACTCGCCGGACTCAACCGCGTGCCGGGACCGCGCTTCAAGCTGAACTGGGTGGTCGTTGCCTGGTTCATCATGACGATGATCACGTTGATGCAATTGGGCGCAATGTTTGGCGGCGTGGCACAGGTGCTGAACCTGCTGGTGCCTGCGATTTCCGTGCCGATTTGGGTGTTGTTGTTGCTGGGGCTGACGTTAGCCCTGCTGCTCGGTGGCGGCTATGAACGCATCGAAGGCATTGCCGTCATCAAGGTCGCATTGTTTACCCTGCTGACGTTGTTATCCGCTTTATTGCTGACGCAAATGCCGCAATATTTTTCGTGGTCAGCCGCAGCAGAAGGGTTGAAATTCAAAATGCCAGAAGAAGGCCTATCACAGGCCGTCGCGGTGTTCGGCATTGTCGGCGTCGGCGCATCAGAATTGCTGATGTACCCATACTGGTGCGTCGAAAAAGGCTACGCGCGTTTTGCCGGACGATATGACGGTTCGTATGATTGGGTAGCGCGGGCGCGCGGCTGGGTGAAGGTGATGCACGTGGATATTCTGGCTTCGATGTTGATCTATACCGTTGCAACAATTGCGTTCTTTTTGCTGGGCGCGGGCGTGCTGCACGGAATGGGATTGGTGCCGGGCAACAAAGAAACCGAAATGATTTCGGTGCTCTCCAACATCTATACGCAGACGTTCGGAGGATGGGCCAAATGGTTGTTTTACGCGGGCGCGATTATCACATTGTACGGGACGATTTTTGCGGCGACCGCAGCAAACTCGCGCGTCTTTGCCGATATGATGCGCTTGACGGGTCTGTTTCGCGGCGATGATTACGCGACCCGTGTGAAGTTTCGCAACGGCTATGTGATCGGCTCGCTGATTATCCCGGTGCTTCTCTTTTTCTATTTCAAAACGCCCGTCAAAATGGTGATCGCAGGCGGCATCGCACAGTCTTTAATGCTTCCCATCATCGGCATCGGCACCCTGGTTTTGCATCATCGTTATGTCCCCAAAGAATTACGGCCATCAAAGATCGTAACCATTGCGTTATGGCTGACCACAATCATCATCTCGTGCCTGATGGCCTACTGGGTGAAAACACGTTTTTGAGCGACGTTGGGCGGTTCTGGACCAGTGCATTCAGAACCGACTCCCCCATCTCAATTCGCCGCCACTCAGGCTTCTGTCGGCCATAGCAGTTGCGTTGAGGTGTCATATTAAAGTACCAATCGCAGCCCTGAGATGCGATACCATTCAATCTCAGCTATTGTGGACATAAGGGAAGAATATTATTATTTGAATGGGTATCTGAGCAGGATTATCTCGAAGGATTAAGTTAAGCATTCGAGTGGTGTTCGGATTATGAGTCAGTTTAAATTACGTCTTGCTGTTCGCTTTACTCCCACAACTTCGACACCGAATAGCTGGCGTTATTATTATATTTTTATCCCTACAAGTCCCCCAACCGGAAAGCTCGGAATCAATAAACGATTGATTGATTTTTAGGTGTGCTTTAGCAATCTCGAATCTCCCTCTAGCTGCAACACCTTTTTTTCCTATCTCGCACGTTTTTTACATCAAGAGGTCTCGCCCCTACTGCAACCGACAATGAAAGGGTAAAGATTCTCCTATGCCGAACTCTAGGAAAGTCCCACCAAGTGTCAGCCATGAGCCTGGGACCGCGGCGGCTCAACCAGTAAATGAGGGCCACGAAAGCGAACTATATTTTCGACAATTGGCCGAATGCATCCCGCAATTGCTGTGGATGTGTGATGCAGCCGGAAATGTTATTTACTCCAGTCCCCAATGGGTGGAATACACTGGAAGACCAATCATAGACAGAACAAATAATTATTGGTCTCCACCAGTTCACCCTGAGGATTGGGAAAAAGTGCAAGAAGCCTGGCAACAAGCCTTAACAACTGGTACGGAGTTTAAGTTCGAATTCAGAATTCGTCGCTATGATGGTTGTTATCACTGGTTTGATACGCGAGCTTTGCCGATGCGTGACGAAACAGGGCAAATCGTGAAGTGGGTCGGAACTAACACGGATATTCAGGAGCAGCGGGAAATGCGCGATGCCTTGCGAGCTTCAGAAGAACGGCTCCGGCTTGCAACCGAAGCCGCGCAAATCGGAACCTGGGAACGTGACCTGAAAACCAATCAGCTCCGATGGTCTCTCCGTCAGGAACAATTGATGGGATATGAGCCTGGTACTTTTCCCAGCACCTACGAAGCCTTTTTTGCGCTCGTCCATCCCGAAGATCGTCAGCGACTGGCCGACGCACAGCAGGAAGCGCGGCGAACCGGAGCGTACCAGGTCGAACTGCGTTTCAAATTAGCAGATGGACGTGAGCGTTGGGGGCTGCTGCGGGGACAGGCTATCTACGATGAGCAAGGACAACCGGTCCGGCTCATCGGAGTTGACATGGACATCACGGAACGCAAACGTGACGAAGCGGCGCTCAGCAAAAGCTATGAGCAATTGCGTTTGATGGTGGAGCAAGCGCCAGCGGGAATTGCCATGCTGGACCTCAATATGTGCTATCTCGCAGCCAGCCAACGCTGGAAAACCGAGTTCGAGATAGGAGAACAGGACCTCATCGGACGTTCACACTTTGAGGTTTTCCCGGACCTCCCGGAATGGGCGAAAGAGGTTTACCAAAAGGCGATGGCCGGAAAAATTATCAAAAACGATGAAGATGAGTGGACCAAATCAGATGGAAGCAAAGTGTGGGTACGTTGGGCGGTTCACCCCTGGCGCACCGCCCACAACGAAATCGGCGGCATTCTTATTTCCGCCGAAAATATCACGCTCTACAAAAGCACCGAAGAGGCACTGCGTCAGAGCAAAGCAAAACTCGAAGCGGTCTTTCAGACTATTCAGGATGGTATTGCCGTCACCGATATGAACGGAAATTTCCTTTTGGTAAATGAGGCAGAAACACGAATCACAGGTCGCTCCTCACTCCAAGGGGTGTCACCAAACCCAGCCTTTTACACCGACCAATTTCAACTGACCGATGCAGGAGGCAAGATTCTTCCAATGAAAGAATGGCCGCTCAGCAGAATTCTGCGGGGCGAAAAGATTACCGATCTGGAATTACAGGGACGCCGACTGGATACAGGACAAGAGTGGTGCTTCAGCTATAGCGGAGAACCCGTGCGAGATGCTCAGGGGCAGCCGTTTCTCGCCGTGGTCGTAAGGCGCGATATTACAGACCATAAACGAGCCGAAGAGGCTTTACAAATTAGCGAAGACCGCCTTCGCCAGTTACATCGCATCGTGGCGAACGCGGACGTGAATCATACCGAAAAAATCCAACAACTGCTGAGGCTGGGAGCACAGGAGTTCAAACTGGAAAACGGTGTATTGGGCCATATCAAAGATGCCCAATACAGTGTTATCCAGGCCTTTTCGTCAGATAACTCTATTATCGTAGGCTTTCAGTGTCAGCTCAGTGAAGTGCTTTGCGAAGAAGTTGTCCGCCGCAATGATTGGATGGCACTTGAACACATCTCGGCTACGAAATGGCGCGAGCACAAAGCCCGTGCAACGTTTGGAGTAGAAGTGTATTTTGCCGCCCCGACGCAAATGGCAGGCCACCTTTACGGCACGGTTTGCTTCGCCGGTAAAACGCCCCGCGCAACGCCTTTTACCACTGGAGACCAGGAGTTTTTACGCCTCCTGGCACAATGGATCGGGGCCGAATTAACCAAACACGAGGCTGAGAAAAAGCTGCAAAAAGCGGAAAAACGACAACGCATGGCGTTGGATGCTGGCAAAATGGGGACGTGGAGTTGGGACCCAGATACCGGTCTGATTGAGACGGATGAGATTGCCCGCAACCTCTCAGGCTTCACCGCCGAATCTTTTGAAGGAACAATGGAACAAGCGATGGGCGCGATCCATCCAGATGATAGGGAAATGGTAAATACCCGATTGAATATCGCACTACGAAACCGAACCCCTTACGAAGCAGAATGTCGAGTGATTCATCCCGACCAATCTGTTCACTGGATCGCTACCTTTGGACAAGGGGACTATCACTCAACCGGAGAGTTTTTAGGGTTTAATGGAATAGTATTTGACATTACGGCCCGAAAAGAAGCAGAGCAACAATTACGGTTGTGGGCCGACGCCTTTGAGCATTGCGCTCATGGATTGGTTATCGGCAACCCACAGACCAATCGCATCATGGCTTGTAATCCGGCCTTCGCCCAGATGCAACAATGGACGGTTGAACAAACGGTTGGCGCACCCATCTTGTCGCTATATGCGCCGCCCGAACAGGAAGACGTCCGCCATCAAATTGCGTTAGCTGACCGCACCGGAAAAGCTCAATACGAAACCTATATGACGCGTAAAGATGGGAAGCGAATCCCGGTGCAAATGGACGTGGTAAGCGTTTCAGATCAAGACGGAAAGCTGCTTTATCGCGTCGCTACCAGACAAGATATTAGTGCCCGTAAACAAGCCGAAGAAAAATTGCGGCAAAGTGAAAATCACTTCCGTGCGCTCTTTGAAGCCAGAGCCGTGGGGAGTGTCGAGTGTGAAGCCAAAACCGGGCGATTCCTGCGCGTAAATCAGAAAATGTGTGAAATCGTTGGCTATTCCGCCGAAGAATTACAGGAACGAACGTTTGCTGAAATTACGCACCCTGAGGATTGGGATTTTACTGCCGATAAATACCAACTGTTCATTACCGGAAAAGTCCCGGAATATGAGGTCGAAAAACGCTATCTTCGCAAAGATGGTTCTATCGTCTGGGTCGGCGTCACCTCTTCCCTTCTCCTCGACGAAGAGGGCCAGCCCTGGCATACGGTCGCCGTGATTCAGGACATTACCAAACGCAAACAAGCCAAAGAAGAATTGCGCGAATCAGAAATCCGATTCCGCACGTTATTTGAGCAATCGGCACTTGGTCAAATCATCATTGATGACAACTTGAAAGTGGTGGATTGCAACCGAACGATAACTCAGATGTTGGGTTACTCGCACGAAGAACTATTAGAACGCGGTATGAATGATTTTGAGGCGAGTCCGGCGCGGACAGAAATCCCGCCCACCGGGCAAAATGGCAACACTCCATTTCAAACCCTCTACCGGACCAAAACCGGCGAACTCAGAAATGTTCTCGTCGTAGCGACCAACATTCGCATTAAAGGCAAAACGTTTGGGTACAACTCAATCCTGGATATTACCGACCAGAAGCGAGCTGAAGAGGGGTTGCAAAGAGAACGGCTCCGGCTCGAAAAGATTGCCAGTTCTTCGCCCACTGTCATTTATTCTTTCTGTATCACTCCTGATGGTCAATATACCTGTCCGTATGTCAGCGCCGCATTTTTTGATGTTTATGGTTTTAGTGCTGAAGAGGTACGAAAGGATGCGCGCATCACGAATACCAGGGTACACCCGGAGGATTTACCAGGCTTATGGAACTCTATCATGGAGGCAGCCCGTACTTTTTCACGGTGGCATCATACCTGGCGCGTGAATCATCCCCTCAAGGGCGAAATTTGGCTCGAAGCCTATTCGGCTCCCGTGCGCGAACCCGATGGCAGTATCACCTGGCACGGCATTATCAACGATGTCACGGAACAAAAACGGGCCGAGCAATCGCTACGTAACAGCGAGGAACGACTCAAGCTGGCACTGGCCGCCGCCCGAATGGGCGTCTGGGAATGGGACCTCCGCACGAATGCGGTGTTCTGGTCGAAAGAATGTTATGAGATGCTGGGCGATAATAATTTCGACGAAACGATAGAGGGATTTACCAGGATTCTCCATCCAGAAGATCAAGAGCGGATCATACAATTAGCGGGGCAAGCCATTACACAAAAGGCCATTTTCTCTGCCGAATTCCGTGCCCGTCGCGCCAATGGTCAAGAGATATGGCTCATGAATCTGGGACGGGCACAATATGACAAGCAAGGCACTCCCACGCGCATGATCGGGATGGTGCAGGATATTACCGAACGTAAACGGGCCGAAGCAGAATTAGAAAAATCGCTGGAAGAAATCAGATCGTTGGCGACGCACTTACAGGAGGTGCGAGAGGAAGAGCGCAAACGCATTGCGCGCGAACTGCATGATGAACTAGGACAAGCTCTGGCAGGGTTAAAATTCGATCTCGCCTGGTTGGAGAGTCAATTAACGGCCCACGATTCCGCCACCGCTGGTGCCTTTAAGAAAAAGACTCAGATGATGTCCAAACTGATTGATTCCACCATCCAAATCGGACGGAAAATTGCAACCGATCTGAGACCGCGAGTGCTGGATGATTTGGGATTGATCGCGGCGCTGAGATGGCAATCCCGCGATTTTCAGACCCGCACTGGAATCACCTGTAATTTTATGACGACGACCGAAGAGTTACCGCTGGATGCGGGCCGCGCGACGGCAGTATTTCGGATCTGTCAGGAAACTCTCACCAACGTCTTGCGCCACGCACAAGCCAGCACGGTCACAATTCGGCTGCAAGCCAATGACAACCACCTCTACCTTGACATTCAAGACAATGGACGGGGGATTACCAGACAAGAAATTACGGGTTCCGTCTCGCACGGTTTATTAGGCATGAAAGAACGCGTGCTCCCCTATGGCGGCACCTTAGATATTCAAGGACAAGTTGGAAAAGGAACAACCATCAAAGTGATACTACCTCTCGCCACAGATTAGGAGGTTATAGCATGTCGCGTATTTTGATCGTGGACGATCACGCCGTTGTCCGTCACGGGCTACGGCAATTGCTCAAAGAAATCCCAGACGTCGCGCATATCGGTGAAGCGCAAAATGCCAAAGAAGTCATGGACCTGGTACAAGGGCAAACCTGGGATTTGATTGTGCTGGACCTGACGCTGCCGGATAAAATCGGGATCGAAGTACTCAAGGATCTAAAACGTGACTCTCCCCAAACTCCTGTCCTGGTGATGAGCATGCTGCCTGAAGATCAATACGGGATGAGCGTTTTGAAGGCCGGTGCCTCCGGGTACCTGCCGAAAGAAAGCGCCCCGGAAGAATTGGTTGACGCGGTTCGTAAGGTTTTGCGTGGTGGCCGATATATTAGCCTGAATCTGGCCGAACATTTAGCCTTTGATCTGGGGCCAGGCGTGGAAAAACCTCTGCACGAAACGCTCTCTGACCGGGAGTATCAGGTGATGTGCCTGCTGGCGTCCGGCAAAACCAATAGCGAAGTGGCCGACCAGCTTTCGATTAGTACCAAAACGGTCAGCACATACCGAAGTCGCATTCTGCTGAAAATGAAGATGCGCACCAACGCGGAGCTGATGAACTACGCCTTTCGACACAAAATAGTCCAGTAAACGGCAACCGAGCGTGATGGCACGCGAGGGCGCGGGCGTACCCAGATTCACCCGCGAGGGCGCAGGCTTCGAGTTCAAAGCGGCGCAAGCGGTCGGTATCCTGAGCAAATTGTGGCGGAAGAAATTTCAGTGCGACTTTGCGTTTGAGCCGCGTGTCTTCGGCCAAATACACTTCGCCGATCCCACCTTTGCCCAGAACAGACAGGATTTGGTATTGCTGCATCGCGCGCCCGAGCAGGGCTTGCGGCGACGCGATTACTTCCGGCGCAGCGATCAGGGTATCAGCTTCGGGAAGATGATCCGTAGACATAGGGCGTTTCATTGGAAGGGGAAGAACTGCGAGCCGGAACGTACCACAGGTGTAACGCAATAATAACCGACGCGGATGGTCCATTGAATGGGGCGAAAGGTTCCTATCTTCCAAAATCTTCGCAACTGCCCTATTCTTGGACGCGTCTTAAAGGCTGTACTTCAACAACAACGACTCGCTGAAAACTCATAATCCAAAACGGAGGAACATCCCATGCCACGCCGTCAGTTACTGCTGTTATCCGTACTCTTTCTCATTGTTTTCGCTTCCTTGGCCTTTGCCCAAAAAGCCCGGAAAGCAGAGGCTAAGGCTGCACCTGCCACTGCGCCGCAAACCAATGATGTCGAATATACCGCTTCGATTCTGAAAAATACGACCGAGAAATTTTTCCTGACTGAACTGGTGGATCACCTGCCCGCCTCAGATAAAGTGCCGACACCCGCGAAAATATTGGGCTATCCCGTCGGCGCGCCAAACAAGCTGACGTACACGAAAGACCAATATCGCTATTACCGCGAGCTGGAAAAAGCCACGCCGCGCGTCAAGCTTTTCACCGCACCGGAAAAGAGCGAACTGGGGCGCGAGCAGTTGCTGGTCGTGGTGGGTGATGAAACCGCGCTGGCGAATCTGGCGAAGTACAAAGACATCACGGCAAAACTTGGCGATCCGCGCAAACTCACCGATGCTGATGCACAAAAACTGATTGCCGATGGCAAAGCGATTTATTGGGCTTCGGGTTCGATTCACTCGCCTGAAACCGGCAGCCCCGAAATGCTGATGGAAATGGCCTATCGGCTCGCGGTCGAAGAAACGCCGTTCATCCAAGCCATTCGCAAAAACGTGATCGTGATGATTACGCCGACCCTGGAAGTAGACGGGCGCGATATGATGGTTGACCTCTACAACTGGCGCAAAGCCAACGAAGGCAAACGCGCGCCAAGTCTGTTGTATTGGGGCAAGTACGTGGCGCACGACAACAACCGCGACTCAATGGGAATGGCGCTGGCATTAACGCGGAATCAGATGGCGCATTTCCTCGAATATCATCCGACGGTACTGCATGACCTGCACGAGTCTGTGCCCTTCCTTTACACCTCGACCGGAACCGGCCCGTACAACGCGTGGCTTGATCCGATGGTCGTGAACGAATGGCAGATGCTGGCCTATCACGAAATTGACGAGATGACGAAGCGCGGCGTGCCCGGCGTGTGGACGCACGGCTTTTACGACGGCTGGGCACCGAATTACATGTTTTATGTGGCGAACGGTCACAACTCCATCGGGCGCTTTTACGAAACGTTTGGCAACGGCGGCGCAGACACGCAGGATCGCGTTGTCGGCGCACAATCCCAACGCGATTGGTTTCGCCCAAACCCGCCGCTGCCGCGAGTGAAATGGTCAATCCGCAACAACATCAATATGCAACAGAGCGCGATTCTGTTTGCGATGAATTATGTCTCCAACAACAAAGAAAAATTCCTCAATAACTTTTATCTGAAGAGCAAACGCTCCGTAGCAAAAGCCAAAACTGAAGGCCCTGCGGCGTATGTTATCCCCGGTGATGATCCGCGCCCGAACGAAGCCGCTGACCTGGTGAACCTGCTGAAAATGCAAGGCTGCGAAGTGCATAAATCGGATCGTGAAATCGAAACCAAAGACGGCAAATTCCCCGCTGGCAGCTACGTTGTGCGAATGGATCAGCCGTATTCGCGGATGGCTGATATGCTGCTCGACACGCAGTATTACAACGTCAACGATCCGCGCCCGTATGACGACACGGGCTGGACGCTCGGGCCGCTGCGCAACGTGAAAACCGTGCGCGTGAAAGACACAGCGATTCTGGATGCGCCGATGACGCTGACAAATGGCATGGCGAAAGTTACGGGCAAAGTCGTCGGCTCCGCGAATGCTGGTTGGGTCATCAACAACAATGCCGAAAGTGCGCTCACGCAACTGCGCTTCCGCCTGAAAGACGTAAAGATTGACGCCGCCGAAGACAGCTTCAAAATTGGCGACAAGTCATTCAACGCGGGTTCGTACCTCATCAAAGCCGGTGGCGAGGTGGCAGCGAAATTGACACAAGCCGCGACCGAACTCGGCGTCACGGCCAATGCCGTAGACAAGCTGCCCGAAGTCAAGTCACACGCGCTTGCCGTGCCGCGCATCGCGCTCGTGCATACGTGGACGAACACGCAAAACGAAGGTTGGTATCGCGTCGAATTCGACCGCCTCGGCATTCCCTACACGTACATTTCCGATCACGTGATTCGTGACACGCCGAACCTGCGCGACCGCTTTGACGTCATCATCTGGGGGCCAGTCGGAGGCACTGCGCAATCGCTGGTGCGTGGCATTGCGAAACGCGGCGACAACGATCCCCCAATCCCGTGGCAAAAATCTGACTTGACGCCAAATATGGGTGATTCGCCCGACACGACGGCAGATATGCGCGGCGGCATGGGCATCATCGGCGTAGCTAATTTGCAGAAGTTCATCGAAGGCGGCGGCCTGTTTGTCACCATCGGCAACAATGCCGCGATCCCAATTGATTTCGGCATTACGGAAGGTGTTTCGATTTCGGAAGCCCGCACCTTGCAGGCGCGCGGCTCCATCATCAATGCAACGTTCGCGGATCGCAAAAGCCCGATTGCGTATGGCTATGATGAAAAGCTCGCGGTGTACTTCAATCAAGCGCCGCTCTTGCAGGTCAGCGCGCTTGGCGGGTTTGGTGGCGGTGGCGGCGGTGGCGGGCAAGGAGGCCAGGCACAAGGTCGTCCCACGGGGCGCGGCAGTGTCACTGATCCTGACGTTCCGCAAGGTCGTGCGCCTGTTGTAATTCCGCCCGTTACTCCCAACGCGGACGGCATCCCGGAAGAGTTTCGGTCGCAACTCGCAGGGCAATTACCGCCCGCGAATCTGCGTCCGCGCATCGTGCTGCGGTTTGCAGCGGAGCGAGACTTGCTCGTCAGCGGAATGTTAGCGGGAGGTTCGGAACTCGCCAATCGCCCGGCAGTCGTGGACATTCCCGTTGGCAAAGGCCACGTCGTGATGTTTGCGAATAACCCGATGTGGCGGCATCAAACACACGGCAGCTTTGCGTTGCTGTTCAATGCGGCGCTGAACTTTGACAACTTGGGCGCAGGCCGCGCGACGCCGCGTCCAAATACGACACCAACCGCAAGCGGCAACGACGAACAATAAACGTGCAGGGAGTTTGGTAGCGTGCTGAAACCGTCAGGATCAAAGTAAGCACCGACCAAAGCTCGCGCCTTCGTGCTGCTCCCTCAAAAAATCAAGGACGATACTCGCGTTCCAAATTCGCTTTGATCTCTGCCTCGCTGAACCACGCGCGTTTGTATTGATGATTCGCAAACAGACGCAACTGATCGGTGCTGTGTTTCGAGTTTAGGTTCGACGTTTGCCCGTAGGCTAAGACCGAATACGCCACAATCGGTTTCGTAAATTCAATCGCCATCACCCAACCATCGCCGCCGCCGACCATCGGCTTGTCTTTCGCCACGGTTCCGGTAATCCGTTTGCCATCGGCTTGCGCGACCGATTGCACAACGCGGAACAAGCCGTACCCGCCGCTCGCACCATCCGCCGGAATTTCGAGGTCACCGATACGGAAGCGATTAACCTCGCCCCACGCGGCCATTTCCGAACTGTGATGCTTGCGCATCCAGCGCACCGCGTCTTCCAGATGCTGCAAGGCCAGCGCCGCATCCGCAATGCCCGACGGCGTCTGCGAGGGGTTCTTTACATCCCACGGCACGGCGAACGGCTCTTTCAGCGCGATGCTGTAGGTGTCCCAGAACCGCTGAAACAGCGGGCCGCCGCGACTGTCGTCCGACGTGCTGTTGTCCCATAATTCCAGCATAAACAGTGCCTGTTTCAGTTCGGCGGAAAGGTTGGGCGCGGCCTTGAGAGCTTTCACAAGATCAGGTTTGACGCGGTCGGCGAGCAGCATAATCGTGTTGTATTTCATTCGCCGCACATCGTCGAACGAAAACTTCGCTTTGCTTTCCAGCATTTCGAGCGACATCTGCGAACGCAAACTTAATGTGCCGCCCGTCTCAAAATACGAAGGGAATTTTTTCGGATCAATCGCATCGCGCAGCGTTGTCCACCACGGCGCGCTGTTGCAGTTTTGCAAGTAGCCGCCTTTCGGATTCAGTAACTGCGGCAGTTCTTCTATCGCGTGCAGCTTCGTCCAGACATATTTGCTCGTATCGCCCGGCACGTCCAACCGATAATCCGTGCCGTCATCCACACGTTGCGGCATCATTCCGCACCACAAATAAAACGTGTTGCCATCAACATCGGCGTACGTCAGATTGAACATCGGCAGCAGGTTCATCTTCAGCGCCGCACGAAACTCCTGCCAATTGCGCGCCTTGCCCATCGCATACCATTGATCGAAGAAACGCACTTCTTCCAGAATCGTTGATTTGATCGCAAACGCTTTGTCCGATGTTTGATGAATCACCGGGCCGAGATGCGAATAGGTGAATTCGCGCGTTTCAGGTTTCAGCGACCCATCTTTCTGTTTGACCTCAACCGTGAATGATTTTTTGACGAGCGGCTGCGGCTTGCCGTCAAAGACATATTGCGCCGCATTCTTCGGATCAAGCTTCAGCGCGTAGACATCTTCCGGGTCAATGTTGTTGACCGTGTGCGTCCAGCCGAGCGTGTCATTGAAGCCGTGTCGCAGCACCGGCAACCCGGCATAGGTCGTGCCGAACAAATTGATTTTGCCGGGCACAGTCACGTGCGCTTCCCAATACAACACCGACCAGGGTTGATGCGGATTGCCGAGCAAAATCGGTTTGCCCGACGTCGTCCGCGAGCCGCTGAGCGCCCACATATTCGAGCCTTCGAGAGCTTCTTCGTTCGCGCTGGGCATCTCTACCTGCGCCACTTTCGTAGCGTATTTCTGATTGATCTGCCCGATCAAATTGCCGCGATTGAATGTGAAGCGAAACACTTCTTGCCGCGAGCGCGCCAGCACATCTACGCCATCGAACGTCGGAATCCACGCGGGCAAGTCTTTGCGATTTTTTTCGACGTAGCGATTAAAACCTGCGGCAAAGGCGTTGTGCATCTGCTGCATCAGCGGGCTGAGTTGATTGAAGTTCTGGCGCGCAATTTCGTGAATGCTGTAGCGTTTCGATTCAAAGTCCGTTTCGATTCCTGCGCCCGTGAACTTCGCCTCTTCGCCACGCGCGCTCAAGTATCGCCGCGCAATTTCGACGCAATGATCTTCGGCTTGCGCGTAGCCCATTGCGAACGCTGCTGCCTCTTCGGTCTCGGCCAAAATATGCGGCACGCCGAACGTGTCGCGGCGAATTGTCGCTTGTTCCGCGAGCGGCTTCTTCGCGGCATCAGCAGTGAAAAGAGTGGTGACCGCAATGATGGTCGTTGTCAGCATGAACAAACTGACCAAAATCCATTTTTTCATGATGAGCCTCCTGATCGCGTCAAGGTTGTTTTTGTTTGAGCAATTCCAGCGGTACGCGCGCGCCGTACGGGGTCGAACGCGAGAGCCGAACAAAATAGTCGTAGGTCAATTTGGAAACTTTGGCGATAGCATCGTCCGCTCCTTCGCCGTTGTAGTTCGTCATCACGGCAATCGCGTATGGTCGTTCCGGCACATACACAACGGCCCAATCGCACGCCACGCCTTCGATCCCGCCGGGTTTATTGGCGATCTCCACCGTTGGCGGCAACAAGCGCGGAATCGGGCTGCTCTTGCGCAGCTTGAGTACCTGCAACACATCGTCACTCAACTGACGATTGCCGACCTCGCCGCGATACAGTTTTTCCAGTAATTTCATCGCGGCTTGCGGCGTTGCCAGGTTTTCCTGGCCGCGCGCCGAAGCCGCCGTGTCAATCATCTTACGCTGCAATCGAATTTGACTCAGTCCCAATTCATCCAGCGTGCGATTGACGTTTGCCATCCCGGTTTGGTCAATCAGCATATTTGTCGCCGTGTTGTCGCTAAGCACAATCATTAACGTCGCCAGATCGCGCAAACTCAGACTGGACGTGTGCGCGCCAAAATGCACGAGCACACCGCTACCGCCAGTACGATCCTTGCTTTCGACCCAGCGTTGATCAGTCAAAGTGTATTTGCCCGCAGCGGCTTGCTTGAAGAGTTCGATCAGGATGGGGATTTTGATGGAACTGCCAGTCGGAAAAATCATCTGCGCATTCAGCAGGATTTCATCGCCCGTCTTCAAATCCTTAATGGCTACGCCCATGACTCCGTCCAGCGCATTCGCCACGCGCTCAACTTCGGCCACGAGTTTGGTTCGCAACTGTGCGCGGTTGGCATCACGCTCATCGTTGCGAGGCTGCGCTGGGGCAGCCAGCGTAATGATTATCAGCAGCAAGCTTACGACGGCAGTTTTCATCTGATGTTCCTTTCTTTCTCAAGCAAGCCTCAGTTGCGGTGTTGCGGCACGGCTTCCATCAGCAATGCCAGCGCCTGTTTGAGCGCACGCTCTCCTGGCGCGCTGCCGCGATAATGCCCCAGCCGCACAACAACCAGATCGTGCGACGGAATCATCATCGTGGATTGCCCGCCCGCGCCCGCCATAAAATACGCTTCTTTCGGCACCGGATATTCGCCGTCACCATTCAGCCAGAAAAAGCCGCCGTAAATTGGGCGTCCATCGGCTTTCCACGCGGGCGCGAGCGTTTGGATGAACTGCACGAATTCAGAGGTCAATAACCGCTCGCCATTTGGTGCGACGCCGTCGCGCAAATACAAATTGCCGAGCCGCGCCCAATCACGCGCCGAAGCGAATTCATAGCCTTGCGTCAGGAAGTTGCCGTACGAATCCGTTTCCATCAACATCGTGCGCATCCCCAACTTGTCGAGCAAAGCGCGGCGCGGGAACGACAAGTAATCTTCTTTGCGCTTTTCGACGGCGAGGCGGATCAGATAATTCGCCAGCACCGGGTCTGTGT
>JAEUQN010000140.1 GCA_016789725.1 Blastocatellia bacterium
CACGAAATTCAACTCTCCGTCCGCACGCCTTGGCGTCAACACGTGCGGAACCCACACTTCGGGTTTGCGCAGATTCAATTCAAACGGCTGAAAGCTGTCCGGCAGCACGCCGGTGACCTGATATTCCTCGCCGTTCAATCGCACGGTCTGTTTTTCAAGTTGCGCATTGCCAAACCGCCGTTGCCACAAGCTCGCGCTGACGATGGCGACGCGATCCCGCCCCGGCTGTGATTCTTCCGCAAGCAGATTGCGTCCGATGTTTGGTGTGATGCCGAGCAGCGGAAAGAATTCGGGCGTGATCTCTGCGCCTTCGATCAACTCAGTTTCCGTCGGCAATGTCAGGTGATATTCACGCGGATAATACGCAGCCATTTGCCCCAAGCTCTGCTGCCCATCGCGCCACGCTTGAAACTGCACGACAGGAATCCACGAACTGCCACGCGCAACGACGATTTGCTCGGCGTTCGGAAACGGCAGCGGGCGCAGCAAAACGCCGCTGAAGATGCCAAAAATCGCGGTGTTCGCACCGATGCCCAGCGCCAGCGTGAGGATGGCGACGAAGGTGAATCCCGGTTGTTTGCGTAACATCCGTACGCCAAAGCGCAGGTCTTGTAAAAATGATTGCATAGCTACACTCATCACATTTTGCCAACCAATTGATTTACCAATCGGCGTGCCACAACCATCACAACCTGTGTTTCAAGGAGTTGCGTTAACAGAAGGTTTTTTCTTCGTATCGGGCTGTACGATTATGGGACGAAGGAATCCCAAAAGCGGGACTGTATCAATCCGTTTCCAGATTGTTATTGTTCGGCTGCGCCGGTCTTACTCATCTCATTGAACAACCAGGCTCTGGCGATGCTCCAATCGCGCTTGATGGTCGCGGGCGAGCATTTCAGGAATTCGGCAGTTTCCTCAATTGTCAGTCCGCCGAAGTATCGAAGTTCAACGACCCGGCTCCGATGTGGATCAAACGCAGCCAAGCCTTGCAATGCATCATCAAGCGCGATCAAGTCAACATCTTTTCCCTGCGACACACCCAGCGCATCATCCAGCTCTACTTTCTGAAAGGCACCGCCGCGTTTTTCCGCCAGATTGGTCCGTGCGTGATCTACGAGAATCCCGCGAATTACCTGCGCGGCAAGGCCGAAAAACTGGGCGCGATTGGTAAACGTGAATGGCTCACGATCCACCATTCGTAGATAAGCTTCGTGAACCAGCGCGGTGGGCTGCAAGCTGTGATTCGCTGATTGGCGGCGCAGGTAGCTCCGTGCCAGTCGCCGCAATTCGTCATACACCAGCGGCAGCAAACGTTCGAGCGCCGCCTGATTCCCTTCGCCCCAGGCCTGTAGCAATTGGGTTACGTCCTTCGGACTCAGCGTTTCCATAAGCGGTCTTCCTTTGCGTCAAATTGTTGATGAGTGCGGCAAAGTCTATGCCCGACGGGAAACATTCGTCAATCAGCCCCCCCAAAACATCGCAACAAAAAAATCGCCCTCATGAAAAAAAATGTAATCCCGTGAGCCAATCGGTAGGGCGTTTTCCGGTTTAGTTAGTGAGCGCGAATGAAGCGGCTCACGAAACAAAAACAACATAACACCCAAAGGAGATTACGATCATGTTCACAAATCAAAGCAACACCGCAACATCCACCATCACCATCAACAACCGTTCCTCATTCGTGAGCCAGATATTTACCATCGCGCTGTTCCTGACAATGTTCGCATTCGCCGCACCAAGCGAAGCGTTCGCACAAAACCGCAGCAACCGCGAAGTGCCAAGCCGCCGGACGCCCGCTGACGACAGTGAATATAAAGTTCTCGTCAACCCACTGTCGCCGGACGATCCGCGCGCCAAACTCGATCCCGCGTTGGAAAACGTGTCGGCAATTCCACGCCCCATTTACGGCCCCGCGAGTGCGGAGAATGACCCTGAAGCCAGCGCGACGGTCGAATTCAACCTCAAGACAGGCGAGATGAATAATCGCCGCTGGAACCCAATCAAGACACCGACGTTTGTCGAGAGCTTGATTGATGCGGGGAACGCAATGTTGCCAGGCAGCCGTGGAGCAAACCTGCAACAGGATAATATTGACGCGCAAACACGCGGACAGCGCAGCGAAAGCGTCATCGGCAACGATGACCGGCAGAAAGTTACCAACACTGCGGCGTACCCGTGGCGCGCTATCGTCAAGCTCTACCCGAAGTTCCCCAACGGTGTCACCTACAATTGCTCCGGCACATTGGTGGATGCAAAATATGTCTTGACCGCCGGACACTGCATTTACAACCGAAGCGCGGGTGGCTGGGCCACCAGCGTGCAAGTCATTCCGGGACTGAACGGCACCTATCAACCTTATGGCGCAACCTGGGCGACGTTGATGCGAACGTATACAGCCTGGACGAACAACAGCAGCGCCGATCACGATTTCGCACTCCTGACGCTCGCGGCACCGATTGGTTCAAGCACTGGCTGGCTGGGAATGAAGGTTTACTCTGATATGGATGGCAGGTTCGGAAATCTCGCAGGCTATCCGGCTGATCGGGACAATGCGACGGGAATGTACTATCACTTCGGATCAATGCTGAGTTCGACAGCCAATCGAGTTTTCCACCAGATTGATACGTTCGGCGGGCATAGCGGCAGCGGTATCTATCACATCGAGGCAGGGCCGCATCGGTACATCTTCGCGGTGCATACGAATGGGAACGAAGGCGATAATCAAAACAAAGGTTGCCGCCTGGACAGTGGGAAGTTTTCGAGCATCCTTTCCTGGATCGCTACAGGAAACTAAGACTATCAACGATCAGGATGTAACCAGAAAACGACGGGCGGGACATTCGTTCCCGCCCGTTTCCGTTTGGAGTTTTCCGCATGTGGCCTGATGTCACGACGGCACATTCGCATAAAAATTGCCGTGAAAGCCAAGCGGATAATGAATGCCCGCCCAGACGCGCGCCTGAAAATCCATCGTGGCGGCATCGCGGATTTCAAGGAACGTTTGATCCTGATTCGCATCATAGCCGAGCGTCAACAACCAGCCTTGATCTTCGGAGATTTTGCCAGGTTGCGGCACGAACACAGATTCCGCGTAGGTTCGGCCTTTCGCGGGTTGAATCTTCTTACTGGTGCGGCGATGCAAATCATGCTTTACGATAGCTGTCGCTTCCGACAGCCCCCCGTTGAATCCGCCTGTGTACAAATAGCGCGCTTCTGTGCCGCCCAATCGTTCATCAAAGCGGGGGAATTCGACTTCAGCTTCAAGTTCATTTCGACTTACCAATTCGCCTTTTGCCAAATCCACGGTCAGCCGCGTCAAATGATTTGGCGTCGTCTTCACTGGCTCAGCCGCGTCAAATGAACCGACCGCTTTCAGCACCGAACCATCGGGACTGAGAATTGAATCGAACTGCAACTTGCCATCCTTCTCAAACGCATTGCCGTTATGAAACACCATATTGGCGGGCTGATTGATCGTGATCGGTTTGCCTGTGCCGTCCTTGCGCAGGATCACAATTTTGGTCGGCATCTCATCGCCAAATCGCAGTGCCTGGAACGGAGCAACCTTGCCGGACATCGCTTTCGCAACCTCTACCCACACCGGCGGCATCACGAAAATGAGGTGATCTTTCGAGAGCAACATATCGTGAACCATGAAATATTGCGGCTGGGGCAGCGAATACAATTGCTTGAGCTTGCCATCCTTCTCCATCCGAAACACGGTCAACGCCAATCCCATTCCGCGCTTGATGCCATAGGCATAGCCTTCGCCTGTGACGGGATCAAACTTCGGATGCGCCGTGAACGGCACATCGCCCGGCAACGTGCCATAAAAATTCCATTCGCTTTTGTATCCCAACGTGTTTGGATCAATTTCGACCGGCGGCCCACCTTCGGACAGTCCGAGATAGCGACCATCCCATCGAATAATGTTCACGCTTGGCTGATTTTTGCCGCGATATTTTCGGTTATAACCTTCGGGCAATGACGGCGCAAGCGTGCCGACTTCGTTGTACAACATGCGTTTTTGTTGCTGTTCTTCGACACGCTGCGGTGTATCGAGGAAGCGTGCTTGCAATGACACTTTGCCTTCACGAAACGTGAGCTTCGACAAATAGGCATCGCCATCAAACAGGTGCTGCAACGGCACGCCGAAGGTTTCTTTCTGCCCCGGCGCGGTGCGAATCAAGGTGCCGTTCAGCGCCTTCGGGACTTTGCCTTCGATCTTCTTGAGTTCCCAATTGCCTTCCGCTCCGGCGGTGCGATTGGCCAGATAATTCAAGCTTCGTTTGTTGTCGGCAAGCGCCATTGTAACAAGCTGTGGTTCAAGCACGCCAAGCGCGCTCGCGGTTCCAATTAAGCGTGCAAATTCGCGGCGGGTCATTCCAGAAAAGTGATTCATTTGGCCTCCGTTGGTGGTTTGCGATTTTCAAGCGTCGTGAGCTTATACGAGAGGGGAGAGATTGAGGTTCAACTCAGCTTCTTTTTCACCGCACGAAACGTGTTGCGGAAAAAACCCTGCTTCGGCGTGGCAACGGGTTCGCCTGATTCTTCCGCCTTAATAATCGCTTTGGCTTCGGCTTCCAGTGCGGTAAAAAACTGTGAAGCCATCATCTTTGCCGTAGACAAAATCATCCGCTGCCCAACACCTGCGATGGTTCCGCCAACGCTCACATCACCCGTATAATTTACCGCTGTCTCATCGCCTTGCTCGACCA
The DNA here is from genome assembly GCA_016789725.1 of Blastocatellia bacterium. Classification (GTDB taxonomy): domain Bacteria; phylum Acidobacteriota; class Blastocatellia; order RBC074; family RBC074; genus JAFDVL01. The sequence continues at coordinate 4,719 of JAEUQN010000140.1, forward strand.
AATCCAATTCACCTACGCCTTTGACAAATCCGGCTGAGCCTTTGCCATCCACCAGCATTTTGTAATGCTCCGGTTCACGCAAATCTTCGAGCTTGATCGCCCCCGTGTAGACACCTTTGATCGCGCCGACACCCGTTTTGAGCGTAAGCTTGTACGACGTGCCTTCCGTGTTTTCGAGCGATTGCACGCCCGGCACACAACGGCTGAGCACATCAGGATCAATCATCAAATTCCACACCAATTCGCGGGGTGCGTTGAGAGTGTAAGTGCCTTCGATTTTCATAAAGAGAGATTCGCCACGAATTGACACGAATTTTCACGAATGGTTTTGATAAATTTGAGCCAATGTAAGAACGGAATTCATCAAAAGTCTGTTTTCAATTCGTGTCAATTCGTGTCAATTCGTGGCTAAAATTTATTTCGCATTCTGTTCATCCAACCATTTTTTCAGCGGCGCAAAGTAATCCAGAATCGCCGTCGCGTCCATTTTGTCTTCGCCCGTCAATACCTTCAACGCTTCGGGCCACGGTTTGCTTTGGCCCATTTCAAGCATCTTTTGCAACTTCGCGCCAGCGGCTTTGTTGCCATAAATCGAAGCGCGATGCAGTGGCCCCGTGACGCCCGCTTCTTTGCACAGCGCGCGATGAAATTGAAATTGCAGCACAGCGGCGAGGAAGTAGCGTGAATACGGCACGTTTGCGGCGACGTGGTACTTCGCCCAAGCATCGAAGTTTTGTTCGTTGCGGGCTTCGGGCGGCGTAATACTTTGATATTTTTCGCGTAGTTCCCACCAGCCTTTGTTGTAATCGCCTGGTTTGATTTCGCCGGAAAACACTTTCCAACGATACTGATCCACCAAATAGCCAAACGGCAAAAACGCGACGGTGTTGAGCGCACGTTGCATCAACAGACCGAGATCTGATGATGCATCCGGCACGTTGGTAATTAAGCCGATTTGCTTCAAGTATTCGGGCGTCACAGAAAGCGCCAACGCATCACCTATTGCTTCGTGAAAGCCGTCGTTCGCGCTGTTTTGATAAAGGAACGGTTGGTTCTGATAGGCCATTTGATAGTAATTGTGGCCGAGTTCGTGATGAATCACGCCGAAGTCTTCTTCAGTGATGTTGATGCACATTTTGATGCGCACATCGTCTTTCGCATCAATGTCCCAGGCGCTCGCGTGACAGACGACTTCGCGGTCTTGCGGGCGCGTGAACAGCGAACGTTTCCAAAACGTTTCGGGCAATGTTTTCAGGCCGAGCGAGGTGAAAAAGCTTTCGCCGTACTTCACCATTCCTTTCGCATCGGTTTTGCGTCCTACCAGAATCTTCGTCAGATCGTAGCCCGGATCACCCGTCGGCGGCTTCAGCAAATCGTAAATATTGTTCCATTGCTGCGACCACATGTTGCCGAACAGATGCGCCGGAATCGGCCCCGTCGCAGGCACAATTTTGTCGCCGTATTTTTTAATGAGTTGTTTGCGCGCGTAGGTGTGCAGCGAATCGTAGAGCGGTTCGACCTGCAACCACAGGCGTTCCATCTCCGCCGCAAATGCATCCGGTTCCATATCGTAATTCGACCGCCACATCGCGCCCGCATCGGCAAAGCCCATTTCCTTCGCGCCTTTGTTGGTCAATTCGACGAAGCGCGCATATTGATCGCGGTGCGAATTGGCGACGTTATGCCAGCCGAGCCAGGCTTTTTTCAATTCGTCAGCATTGCGGCTTTTCGCCAGTGTCTCTGACAATACATCGAGGTTGAAGCACTTGCCCGTCTCGCCGTCGGGACAGTATTTGCCCTTGCTGTAATCGCCTTCCATCGCGGCGGCGAGCTTTGTCAATTCGTCGCGTTCTTTCGCATCGCTCGGCGCAGGCAATGGCGTGGCAAGCTTCAGCAGTTTCAATTTGCGCGCAACATCGTCTGAGACTTTTTGCCCATCGAATTTGCGCGCAGCTTCGGCCAATTCGCCGACAGCGGCGATGTAATCTTTGTTCGCGTCGGCAGCGAGGGCTTCGGTATCTTCGGTGATGAAATTGCTTTGCACCCATTGCGCGCGGCTGAGTTTGAGTGAAAGGTCAAAGAGTTTCTTTTCCGCGTCGGCGACGAATTGTTCAGGCGAAGAAGTATTGATTGTCATGGTTGTGGGGGAAGGGCTTGGATTCGTATTGCAAGCAACCAGCAGAATTGCAAGCAGTGACAAGAATGCGAGGCTTCGTTTCATGGAATTGTGCCTTTCTGGAACATGAATTTGCGGCGGGGATTATATGCTTGCGATTGCGGGCGTGTCTATTGTGCTAAACGGAACAATACCGCGAGCCGTAGCGAGCGTGCCTGGTAAATGCGAATGGACAAGATCACCGCGCACGCTCGCTACTGCTCGCGGTACTGTTCCAACAGGCTTCGCGCCACTCGCCGATGCGCGCGTGACACGGGCAATTTCATGCCGTTCACCAACTCAATCAGCATCTCGCCTTGCCGCGTGAGCGATAACGAAACAATTGCCGCAACACGCATAATATTGTTGCGATGCAGTTGTATGAACGCTTGTGGATCAAGTCGTTCGATCAATCGTATGAGCGACAAATCTACAATGCCTTCCAACTGCTCGCCAAAATACACACAGGTGTAATGATCCTGGCTGACAAAGCAGTGAATGTCATTGACTTCGACCAGCCGCACACGATGTCCCTGCTTCACGGTCAGGCGTTGCAGAAAACCGTCGCGCGTGGCGAGTTGCGCTTCCAATGCACGCAAGCGTTCTTCATCGGCAACGCGTTGCAGCGCCTGTTCGAGCGCCTTATGCAAGCGTTTCGCATCGAACGGCTTCAGCAAGTAATCACAGGCATTTTCTTCAAAAGCCCGCAGCGCAAATTCATCAAAGGCCGTCTGAAAAATGATGCGAAATGGTCGCGTCTCAAATTGCTGCAAGACCTCAAAGCCCGACAATTCGGGCATGGCAATGTCGAGGAACACGATTTGCGGCTGAAAGTCACGAATCAAGGCAACGGCTTCCATTCCGCTCGCGGCTTCGGCGATTTCAAATGGCTGATCAAACTGCTCGACATAGCGCCGCACTCGTTGGCGCGCTAACTCTTCGTCATCCACAATCAACAATCGTTTTGCGTCAGCCAATGTTTTCCCCCGTGAAATAAAAGCTCGCGCACGTGCGCCCCGCGTCGTCCGCGCCGAGATGGAATTGATGACGCGCACCGTAGAGCAATTGCAAACGTTCCTGCGTGTTGGTCAATCCGGTGCCGTTCGCATCGCCATTTGTCGTGAACGGTGCGCCGGAATTCGTGACGCGCAGTTGATACCCGTTTGCGTCGTGTTGTTCGACAGTGATTTCGATGCTGCCGCCTGCCACCGATTTCGCAATGCCGTGCTTGACGGCGTTTTCGACCAATGTTTGCAACGACAGGCTGGGCAAAAAGATGTGGGTGGCATCGTCCGGCGTCACAATCGTAAATTGCAAGCGTCTGCCGAAGCGCAATTGCTCCAATTCTAAATAAGCCCGCGTAATTTCCAGCTCGGATTCGAGCGAGGCGGTTTTCGTTTTCGAGTTCGCCAAAATTTTGCGATAGAGATCAGACAGCGTCAGCGCAACTTCCGCCGCATTTCCCTGCCCCGATTCGATCAACTCCGCGAGACTGTTCAGCGCATTGAAGAGGAAATGCGGGCGCATCTGCGTTTCCAACGTGTGATAGCGGGCGTCCGCCAATGCCGCCTGTTGTTGCAAGGCTTCGGCGCGCGCTTCCTGGTATTTGGCATACAGCATAAACACCGTCAGACAGATCAATCCAACAATCAACGAAAGCAAAAATCCCATCCCGGTCAGCGGCACATTCCACAACAGCTTTTGCGCCAGCATCATCAACAAAATGCCCAGCACCGTGCCGCACAGCGCCACCCCCACATCAAACCACCACGTCGTGCGCGGAAAATAATTCCACCTCGACCTGATCCACCACAAACCACCGTACGCCAGAATAAAAGTTGTCCAGACCGTTCCGCCGATCAATAGCCCAAAGCTCAGCGATGTCAACGCCCCTTGCAGCAACAACCCACGTTCCCAGTAATACGACAGGTTGAAGAAGTACGGGATCAACGATAGCGGCAACCCCCATACGATCATTTTCGTGCGGAGGCGAACATTACTCCAGAACTGTTGCCAGAAAGAATCCATCATCGGTCATTTTCGCATCAAGGACAGAGACTGCCAATCGGTGGATGACCGTTCAGTCGGCAAAACCGACCGTTCAGAAAGTCGCGTCAGACAAATCTGCACGGCGGTCGTATGCTCGATTGCAACGGTAGCGCAACTTGCCGAGGTTGCATTGCTTGGTTGAGATACTGGTTGTGGAAACTTCGCAACCCTGGCTGATTGCGCTACATTTTCCCAGGAGACTTTGAACTATGCGAATTCAACAGCGACTGAAACTCACTGCCGTCAGCACCGCCTTGCTGGCCTTCCTGCTCAGCATTGCCTCCGCGCAAAAACAAGCCGAACGCTTCGACCTGGTGGTGCGCGAAGATTTTTTTGCGGGTCTGGCAGGCAATGCCGAAGCACTGAAACGCGGTATGGCGAAATGCGAAGAGAAGCTGAAAGCCGAACCCGATAACGCTGAAGCCTTAGTCTGGCACGGCGCGGGATTGCAATTTCAATCCGTGTCGTACTTCCAAAAGAACGAAATGCAGAAAGGCATCGAACTCTATCAGCAGGGTGAGACAGAAATGGATCGTGCGGTACAATTGCAGCCGAAATCCATCAGCATCCTGGTTCCCCGTGCGGCGCATTACGTGGTCTTTTCGCGCTATGTGCCCGACAAAGAACAACAACGCACGATGCTCACCAAAGTCATTCACGATTACGAAGAAGTCTATCGGCAACAGCAACCGCACTTCGACAAGCTGTCCGAACACGCGCGCGGCGAATTGTTGTTGGGTTTAGCCGAAGCCTATTTGCGCAGCGGCGGCGAAGAAAATCGCGGCAAAGCGAACGAACTACTGAAACTGGCACAGCAGGAAAAGAGCTATGTAAAAGAAGCGACGACGTGGCTACAAGCTGCGCCCGAAGCAAAGCCTTCCACCTTTTTTCACACCTGCGTCGGCTGCCACGCGAAATGAGAGCGGGAGAAGGAGAGAAAGGGAGAGATGGCGATGGGGCGACCTAGCGCCTAACACCCAACACCTCGCACCTAACACTGACACCTACTACTATGAACAATCAAACTTCTAAAACTGTTGCGATGATTCTGACGACCGTTGGCGTGCTGTTTATGATTTCGACAGCATTCAGTTTACTGCCCTGGAACATTGCCGTCTTTGCGGGCATTGCGTGTTTTATCGTGGCGGGACTGGTGCGCCGAATGGGGAAACAACACGAATGAGGAAAGATGGTGCGACCTGCAAACAGATCGCACCATTTCAGGGTTAAGCCTTCGCGGCTGCCGCTTGTACAGCCCGCTTCGCATACACCCGTGCAAGATGACGGCGATAGTCTTCGGAAGCGTGAATGTCGCCCATCGCATCCGAAGCGTCGGCATCCGCTTTCGCAGCAGCCGCACTAACAGACGCATCATCCAACGTTGCGCCGGCTAACGCCGCTTCGACGGACGAGGCGCGATATGCTTTCGGCGCTAAACCCGTCACGCCAATGCTGATGGATTTGCACGTGTCACCGTCCATTTCCAATTGTGCCGCGATGCCAACCACAGCGAATCCTGATGCGGCTTGTGCCACTTTCAAGTAGGCCGAAGCTTTCGGTTGCGCGGGAACAGATACACGGATTTCCGTGAGCAATTCGCCGGGTTGGACATCAGTTGTCAGCATGTCCACGAAGAAGTCCGAAGCCTTCACGACGCGCTCGCCATTCGCACTTTTCAGCACCACTTCTGCATTCAGGGCAAGAATTGCCGCAGGCCAATCCGCTGCAGGATCAGCGTGAACCAGGCTGCCACCGAGCGTGCCACGATTGCGCACTTGCTGATCGCCGACCTGTCCACCACATTCGGCCAGCAACGGGCAATGTTGTTTGACTTCGTCTGAGGATGCAATCGCGCCGTGCGTCGTCATCGCGCCAATGCTGATCGTCCCGCCGTCCACTTTGATGTAGCTCAAATCCCCAATCTTCCCGATGTCTACGAGTACGGGAATCTGCGTGAGCCGCAATTTCATGGCGGGAATCAGGCTGTGCCCGCCCGCCAACACCTTGCAATCTTCGCCATGCTGCGCAAGCAATCCGATGGCTTCATCAACCGTTGTCGGAGCGTGATATTCAAAATTTGCTGGAATCATAATTTCTCCAAGAGAGATGCTGGATGCTGGAGCCTGGATACTGGATTTTTCCCAGCATCCAACATCTAGCATCCAGCATCTCTGCCTTTATGCGTTCATCGCCCTCCAAACCTTCTCAGGCCGCAGTGGCAGATCAATGTGTTGCACGCCAAACGGGGCGAGCGCGTCAATCACAGCATTGGCAATCGAAGGCGTCGAGCCAATCGTTCCCGCTTCGCCGACGCCTTTGGCACCGAGCGGATTGACCGGCGTTGGCGTGACCGCGTGATCCAGTTCGTAATGCGGAACCTGGAATGCTTTCGGCACGGCGTAATCCATCAATTCGCCTGTGATGAGCTGTCCGTTTTCGTCGTACACGACTTCCTCGAACAACGCTTGCGCCAAGCCCTGCGCGATGCCGCCGTGAACTTGGCCTTGCACGATCAGCGGGTTGATTTGATTGCCGCAATCGTCCACCGCGACGTAGCGTTTGATGTCAATGTCGCCCGTGTCCTTGTCAATTTCGACGACGCAAATGTGCGTGCCAGAAGGATAGGTGAAGTTCTTCGGCTCGAAGAAATGTTGTGCAGACAAGCCCGGCTCGAAGTCTTCGGGGATGCTCGCTGCCGTGTGTGCGGCAAGTGCGACTTCCTGAATCGTCAGCACCTTGTCATCGGGTGCGCCGACGAATTTGCCGTTCTCAAACGACAAGCTGTCAGCATCGGTGCCGAGCAAATGCGCCGCGAGCGTCTTCGCTTTCTTCACGACTTTTTCCGTGGCACAAACGAGCGCCGCGCCACCGACTGCCAAGCCACGCGAGCCGAACGTGCCGATGCCGTATTGCACAATCGAAGTGTCGCCGTGAATCACGAGCACGTCGTTCATGTCTACGCCTAACATATCGCCGACGATTTGCGCGAACGAAGTCTCTTCGCCTTGTCCGTGCGGCGAGATGCCCGTGAGCACTGTCACTTTGCCGGTTGGTTCGACGCGCACGGTCGCCGATTCCCAACCGCCCGCAGGCATCGCGCCGGACGGCCCCATCCCGCAAATTTCCACGTAGGTCGAAACCCCGATGCCCATCACACGACCCACAGCACGCGCGGCAGCCTGTTCTTCGCGGAGTTTTTTGTAATCCACGATGTCCATTGCTTTGGCGAGCGCCGCTTCGTAATCGCCGGAGTCGTACGTCACGCCGCAAGCAGTCGTGTACGGGAATTCATCTGCTTGAATGAAATTCTTTTGCCGCAACGCAATTGGGTCCATCCCCAATTCCTGCGCCACGCGATCCATAATGCGCTCGACCAGGTACGTCGCTTCGGGACGGCCCGCGCCGCGATACGCATCGGTCGCCATCTTGTTTGTGAAGACACCTGTGCAATTCATTTGAATCGCCGGAATCTTGTAGCATCCCGCAAGCATCAGCCCCGTCAACGTCGGAATCGCAGGCGTCAGCAATTGATGGTACGCGCCGAGATCAGCGATCACGTTGTAGCGCAAACCGAGCAGCGTGCCATCGTTTTTGACTGCGACTTCGACCGTACCGACCTGCGAACGGCCGTGAATCGTGCATTGCAAGTTCTCGCGGCGGCCTTCGATCCATTTGACAGGCTTGTTGAGTTGCATCGAAACCCAGCCGAGCAGAGCTTCTTCCGCGTAGACGTTCAGCTTGCAGCCAAAGCCGCCGCCGACTTCGGGCGTGACGACGCGAACTTTGTTTTCGGCAATGCCGAGTTGAATCGCCACCTGGGTTCGCATCAGGTGCGGAATCTGCGTCGAAGACCAGAGATTCAATTGCCCTTCGCCCTTGAAGTATTGCGCCAGCACGCCGCGCGGCTCGATGGAAATCGGCGCGAGCCGTTGATGATTTAGCCGTTGCGTGACGATCTTGTCCGCCGTCGCAAACGCCGCATCTACATCGCCGGAACCTGCGCTGTGAACAAAGGCAATGTTGTCGCCAAACTCTTCGTGAATCACCGGCGAATCCGCCTGCGCCGCCGCTTCGCCATCGCTGATGACATCCAGCGGTTCGTAATCCACTTCGATCAAATCGGCGGCATCTTTGGCTTTGTATTTGTCGGTTGCGACAACAGCAGCAACCGGATGCCCGACGTACACAACTTTGCCTTGCGCCAGCACAGCCATCGGCGGCACTTTCAATCCCGGCAACGCGCCCGCGCAAGGAATATTACCGATCTTGCCTGCGATGTCTGCGCCCGTGTAAACCGCAACAATGCCCGGCGCATTCTTCGCGGCACTCGTATCAATCGAATTGATTTTCGCGTGGGCATATTGGCTGCGCAGAATCACGACGTGAAGCGTGTCTGCGAGTTTGATGTCATCCACGTAATGCCCAATGCCTTGAATCAGGCGAGGGTCTTCGGTGCGCTTTACACGCTGTCCCATGTATTTTGCTAAGAAAGACATAAATTCTCCTTTGGGAGTAGAAGGTAGTCGGTAGAAGGTAGTCGGTAGACGGTAGTCGGTAGTTTGTTACCGAGAGGCGGCGACCCCTTCCAGCATTCATATAGGCATCGGGAACACGAACTACGCGGTCTATTTCATCTTGTAGCTGGATCGTCTCGGCGTATTGAAGATCGTGGATCAGGATCAGGTAGTAACGGCATTCTTCGAGTGAGCCTTGCGAGATGTTGTAAAACTTGGCTTTATCAGCGGGAGTCCGCTTCTTGTAGCCTTCGGCAATATTTGCAGGCACAGACACGGCAGCACGACGCAGTTGCGAGGTCAAACCAAACATTTCGTGTTTCGGCAACCCTTCCGTCAGCTTATAGACACTCAACACAAACTGATGTGCCAGCTTCCAAACCTCTATATCCTGAAATGTTTTCGACGTTGCCATGTTTCCCTCAGATGGAACCCGATGCCTAAACCTACCGTCTACTGTCTACCGTCTACTGACCACTCAATTTGTTAGCTGCGTATTTCACTGACTCGACAATGTTTTGGTAGCCCGTGCAACGACAGAGATTGCCTTCGAGTCCGTGCCGAATTTCGCTTTCGGTCGGATTCGGATTGTCTTTGAGCAACGCGCACGAAGCCATAATCATGCCGGGTGTGCAATAACCGCATTGCAACCCGTGGCATTCCCAAAAGCCTTCCTGCACCGCGTGCAATTGCCCGTCGGTAGCTAAGCCTTCGACAGTCGTAATATCCGCACCGTCCGCCTGCACAGCCAGCACAGTGCAAGACTTCACCGCGCGACCATTCAGATGCACAGTGCAAGCGCCACAGATAGATGTTTCGCAGCCAACGTGTGTTCCCGTCAGGCCAACGACATCCCGAATAAGATGGACTAGAAGCAGGCGCGGCTCGACATCAGCCTCGTGTGCTTGTCCGTTGATAGTGACATTGATCTTCACGCGATTCCTCCCCAGAGAGTTGGAAATCAAAAGGCAAAAGGCAAAAAGTAGGCACTTTATTTTTTGGGTAGGCAAACTATCAAAATAAAAATCTTCTTCCGACCTTTTGCCTTTTGCCTTTTGATATTTGCCTTTTGATTTTATAGAGATTGCTCGTGGATAAGCGGCGCGTATCTTATACCTGCGATACAGTGATGGCAATGACTCTGCAATCATTCTGCCGGAATAAAGCAATAGGGTGAGCTGGGGGTACGACGTAAAATTGCCATCAAAATATTTTCTTTTCAGTGGAATGAGAGGACAATATCAACTGTCCTTAAAACATTTCCCGACAGAATCAATCGGAGAACTCGCTATGAAATTCACGAGACTTGCATTTTTCGCCATTGTCATCGGCGCAGCGAGCGCAATTACATTGGCCCAACATCAACATCATGAGTCCACCAACACCAAGCCCACGACGATTATGTCAGGGTTAGGCAATCTGCATCACCCGGTGACAACGACGAACCCGGAAGCACAAAAATATTTCAATCAGGGACTGGCGTTAATTTACGCCTTCAATCACGAAGAGGCCGCGCGGTCCTTCAAGCGGGCAACCGCAATTGATCCCAAACTGGCGATGGCCTGGTGGGGGTATGCGTTGGCGGTCGGGCCAAATTACAACGAATCCACGATTGATCCGGCGCGCATGAAAGCGGCGGTGGAAGCCATGCAAAAAGCTCAATCGCTGCTGGCAACGGCGTCTGAAATTGAGCGGGCCTACATTGGGGCGCTGACCAAACGATTCACACTTGACGCGAATCCTGAGGTGAAAAAATTAGGCAATGAATACAGTGCCGCCATGCGCGACGTGTATCGCCAGTTCCCCGATGATTTAAATGCAGCGACGCTGTATGCCGACAGTTTGATGAATGTACAGCCGTGGCAATTGTGGGCCCGCGATGGGCAACCGCTCGGCAATACGGACGAGATTGTACGGATTCTGGAAAGCGTGTTACGCCGCGATCCCAATCATATCGGCGCAAACCATTTGTATATCCACGCGGTCGAAGCGTCGAGGCATCCCGAACGCGGCATCCCCAGCGCGGAACGACTGGGCAAACTGGCTCCGGCTGCCGGGCATCTGGTTCACATGCCGGGCCACATCTACATTCGCACGGGTGACTATGCCAAAGCGGCGAAGGTCAATATTGACGCGGCTGCGGTGGATCGTGCCTACATCAAAGCGACTGGTGCAAACGGTATGTATCCGGCGATGTACTTCAGTCATAACCTGCATTTTCAGGTCGAGAATTTCAATCGTACGGGCCAATATTCCGAAGCTCGTCGCGCCGCCCGGGAGCTTCAGGAAAATGTCCAGCAACACGTCAAAGCAATGCCAATGGTCGAAGGCTTTCTGCCTTATCCAATGTTTGTGCTGCTGCGCTATGCAAAGTGGGATGAAATGCTGAAAGTGCCGGAACCCGACAAATCACAACAAATCACAAACACCGTCTGGCACTACGCGCGAGGCTTGGCGTTGGCAGCCAGCAGGAAAGTCGTCGAAGCCAAACACGAACATCAGCTCTTTCGTGAAAGGGTCAAAAACCTGCCGGGCGAAACTCCGTTCGGATTGAACCCGGCGAAAGATGTATTGGCAATCGCGCAGCTTGTTTTGGAAGCTCGCATCGCGTGGGCCGAGGGCAATAAAACCGCCGCCATTGAAAGCTTACGCCAGGCGGTCACAGCACAGGATTCGCTCAATTACGACGAGCCGCCGGGTTGGTATTATCCGGTGCGCGAATCGCTCGGCGCGGCACTGTTATTGAACAGAAATGCGTCAGCGGCAGAAACCATCTTCCGCGAAGATTTGCTGTATAACCCGCGTAATGGGCGTTCGTTATTTGGGTTATTGGAAAGCCTGAAAGCGCAGGGCAAGCAGGACGCGGTGCGGTGGGTTGAAGCGGAATTTAAAGCCGCGTGGAAAGATGCCGAAGTGGCGTTGACCGTAGAGAAATTGCTTTGAGCAGTTCTCGTGAAATCACTCAAGGCAATGATGCTGGGTGCGCCCGCGCCCTCGCGGGCAATGTTTGGCAAGTGAATTGCCCGCGAGACCAGACACGAGCAAGACACCGCCCGGTTCGCTTTACCTCGCGGGCAATGTTTGGCAAGTGAATTGCCCGCGAGGGCGAGGGCGCGCCCAAATGCAGCTTACCGACCGAGCCACATCCTGATCGAACGTGTCACTAAATCCGACGCGTCCTGTTGCACAAAATGGGTCGCACCGGGAATGGTCACTAACGTCAAATCTTTCTCCAACCACTCCCACGTATTGTTTAGCGCACCGGGTAACAAGGCCGTATCGCCCAAGCCGTGAATCATCAGCACAGAAGCTTTGACTTTGATGTCGGGGAAGCGATTCGGTTGATCGTATGGTTCGCGCGGATAGTTGCGTTGGTAGTAATGCAACATCGCCTCGAAGTCAGATTTATGAAAGGCTTCGATGTACTTCTTCTTTGCTTCGGGGTCTTTCACCCAACCGGCAAGTTGTTCCGCTTTCAAATTTTTGTGAAAGCCTTCCTGCTGAAAATTTCGAGCGTATTGACTGTTCTTTTGTTGGGCTGGATTGTTTGCGAGTTCGCGCGCCAACCCTTTTGGATGCGGCAAATTCAGAATAACGAGTTTGTCAGTAAGTTGGGGCATCGTCATCGCAAACGTCCAGGCGACTGCGCCGCCCCAATCGTGACCAACGATGATCGCCTTCTCGCGCTTGAGATGCTTGATGACCGCCGCAACATCGCCCACCAGCAAACTCATATCGTAATTCTCAACGCCTTTGGGTTTGTCGCTCAGGTTATAGCCGCGCTGATCAATGGCGACGGTGTAATAGCTTTTTGAGAGAGCGTCCATTTGATCGCGCCACGAATACCAGAAATCCGGGAAACCATGAATCATCACGATCAAGGGTGCGGTGGGTTCGCCAAGCGCCGCGAAATGAATTTTGACACCGTTACTATCGGCATAATCGTGTTTCACTTTTTTGTCGAAATCCGGGTCCAGCGCCAATGCCGAGCCGAGGCCCAATAACATCCAAACGGAGAGAAGCAAAGTTCGCAGTTTCATAAAATTTTCTCCTTCAAGAGTCAGGTTTTAGTTGATGACAATTAGTGCCGCGTATTGTCCGCGCTTCGGTCAAAGATAGCAATTCCCCGGGCTCCTTCCCGCCTTTCACACAACGATTTCCTCTTCACCAATTGCCTTTCGTTTTCAGCCCCTCCATAATGCGCGTGGATTTGCGAGATTGCGACAAAAACTTCTCTCCTCTTTGCTATCACAGTTCGATTGCTCAACGAATGTGACGAGCAATCAACCTAATTTACGGCGAATGTTGTGAGTCGCTCAGTGAAATGGCATGACGCCTGAACGTTATCAACGCATTGGTCAACTTTTTAATGAAGTGGTGGCACTCGCCCCCGATCAGCGTTCTGCATATTTGGAACAGATTTGCAGTGCTGAGGGTGAAGGAGAGGTTGAGTTGCGCGCTGAAGTTGAAAAATTGTTGGCCCATCAAGTTGAGACGGAAGAGTTTCTTGCCCGTCCGGCAATAAACGTGGCTGCCGAACTGCTCGCGGAGCATCCATCCACCTCCCCACTGAACAAAAATATCAGTCACTATCAGGTCCTTTCCCTGCTCGGCGCGGGTGGAATGGGGGCTGTATATTTGGCCGAAGATTTACGACTGCGGCGCAAGGTCGCACTGAAGGTTTTGCCAACGGCCATCGCAGAAGATGTAGGGCGATTGCGGCGCTTTGAGCGTGAGGCGCACGCGGTATCAGCCTTGAATCATCCCAACATCCTGACTGTCCATGAATTCGGCGTGGAAAATGGTGTGCATTTTCTGGTAACGGAATTGGTTGAAGGTATCACCCTCCGCGAAAAGATTCGCGGCGAAGCGTTGTCGCTGGAGGAATCGCTGAACATTGCCGAGCAGATTGCCTTCGCGCTCTCAGCCGCGCACGCAGCAGGCATTATTCATCGTGATCTCAAACCCGAAAACATCATGTTGCGCACGGATGGCATCGTCAAGGTACTGGATTTTGGTCTTGCCAAGCTCACCGGGCCACCCGTCGAATCCATAGGATCAGAAGACAAAACGCTCAAACAAATTACCCATCAGACGAAGCCCGGCGCAATTATGGGAACGCTGCATTATATGTCGCCGGAGCAGGTACGAGGACAATCGTTGGATGTCCGAACCGACATTTTCAGCTTTGGCATTGTGTTGTACGAAATGTTGACGGGCAAAGAGCCTTTTGATAAGCCCACGGCAATGGATATGATGGCGGCAATCCTGACCGAAGACCCGCCACGAATCACCGACGAGCGCCCCGATGCCCCCACCGATTTACAACGAATCGTCAGCAAAACATTAGCGAAAAACCGAGACGAGCGGTATCAAACCAGCAAAGAGCTGTGGCAAGAATTGCGACGCCTCAGCAAAGAGCTTGAATACTCCGTCGAACGCGAACGCGTCACGATGGGTGACAAAGCCCGCAGCACAAACGAAGTGAAAATGCAGGTAACGAACGCCCAACGTGAACGACGCTTTACGTTGCCTCATCTGCTGGTCGTTATCGCAGTGGCAATTCTGGCTATTGTTGGAATCTGGTGGTTGGCATTCAAAGGGAGTTCTCCCCCTCTCGCACCGGCACCAGCCACGTTGGAAATGGTCACGGTGGCAAGTTGGCGCAGCAGG
>JAEUQN010000141.1 GCA_016789725.1 Blastocatellia bacterium
CGTCGTGCGGTCGGCGACAGGCCATAAACGCGCCACCACCGCCTTTGCGCCTTTGTCTTGCGCGAGGACGCCGAAGCCTTCGACTTCTTTGCCGTTGGCATTGCTCCCGCCGGTTGCGGTGTTGCAGGCCGAGAGCGTCAGCAATTCGACGCCGCCGAAGGGGCTGGGCAAGTCTTTGATTTGCGCCAGGCTCAGGAATTGTCCGTCACCCAGCAACAACGCCGAATCGGTTTCGTCGCCGGGTTTGAAGCGGAAATGCGAAGCGACGTGAACGACGGGCGGACGCTGTCGCAAGCCTGTCTTCATTGACTCAAACGTGAATTGGTCATCCAGTTTGATAGTGCCGGGCAGGATGCCTTTGCCGCCATTACCGTTTGTTTCGTCTTTGATGATGCCGCGCATTTCGTCCGCGACCGCAGGCAGCGCGGGGATGTTCGGGCCAAAGGATTTCGTGACGCCAAGGCCCAACGCTTTCCAATTGCGGCTCGGTTCATCCTTCAATCGGGCTTTGCTGACAGGCGTGAAAATCGTGTGCTGAAAGCGTTCGACCAGATATTGTTTGCCGTCATAGAGCGCCGCTACGGGAACGTAGCGCAACACGCCGTCCAGCGACCACATCAGCGTTTTCGCTTTCATCTGTTCCAGGTCTTTGGCGAGCGGTGCGAAGAGGATTTGATACAACTCCTGCGCGGCAGGGCGCGGATCGAGTCGCGGATTTTGCAACGCTTCGCGCAAGGCTAACACTTTGCGATTGAGGTCTGCGCCTTTGATGGCGACTTCGTAGGCTTTCTGCACATCAGGTGTCGTCAGAATCACGCGAAACTTGTTTTCGCCGACCAGTGTGTAGAGCGCGACTGTGCCTTTGCCAAGTTCGCGTAAATCTTCCATCAAGCCTTGTGCTTCGCGTACCTGAATGACGCGCGTCTGCCCGTCGGTTTTCTTCGCAAATTCGGCGCTGAGTCCTTCGAGGAAAGTCTGAAATGCCTTGTTAGCGACGGTCAAATCGGCTTCGAGTTTGGCTAAGCGTTGTTCTTCCTGCGTAGTGCGCGAAGGTTTGCCGAGCAAGTCACCTCGTTCGGTGCCAAGGATCGTCAGTTGATCCGCAATCTCGCGGTAGCGTTTTTCAATCGCCGCTTCTTCCGGCGTGAGCGCAGCCTTTTCGCCTTTGGGAGAGTTGTTTTGATCGCGGCGCACATACTCGAAATACTCTTCTTCCTTGAGCATGCGAATGACCTGTTCGGCTTCGGGCAGGCGACCTTGCGAAATTAAAATGTCGGCAAGTTCACGATATGTGGATTCTTTAGATTGTAAGAAGCTGCGTTGTGTTTGTTGGTCAAGGCCGCTGAAATTGCTCCGCATTTCCTGTGAGACATTGACGGATTGCTTACCGAAAAGGATCGCCAGTTGTGGCTGGTTACGTGCTTTCCAATCCTGCATCAATCCATTTAGTGCGAACGATTCATAGTCACGAGTTTTCGTCGTGCGGGCAATTTGTAACGCGTGCAAGTCCTGCTCTATTGCTTTATCTATTTGCCCTATCGCGCGCAATGTACCCGCGAGTCTAGCTCGCATATTCGCCTCTTCGGAGAGATAGTTCTTAGACGACTGTAAGCGAGAAATAGCGAGTTCGTAAGTTTCAATAGCTTTTTCATATTGGCCTTGCTTGTGAAAGATCAGCCCCAAGGTGTTAAGAAAAAAACCTTCATTGCTGGCACTTTTCACCTCACGGACGATTTTAATAGCTTGCTCAGAGTAAGTTAACGCTTTTGCATACTCCCCCAGATTTAGATAAGCCATCGCCATATTATCGAGCGATCCCGACTCAAACAGGGGACTCTTCACCTGTTGGTAAAGCGCCAATGCTTGTTCCAAATATTCGATGGCTTTCTCGCTACGATTTAAGTTGCCATAGTCAAATCCCAGGTTGTTGAGTAACGACGCTTGTTGCAGCTTGTTATTCAACTCACGCCAGATGGGTAACGATAGCTCAAAATATTCAATGGACTTGTCATAACGCCCCATCGCACCGTATGTGTTGCCATACTCACGATAAAGCGACGCCAGCCCGGGGCGATCATTTACCTCTTTGGAAATTGGCAAGGCGAGGTCGTAATACTCCAAAGCTTTTTCATAACGGCTCCATAAATAATTGGCATACCCAATCCGAGAAAGTTCTCCAGCCTCGCCCTTGCGGTCTTTTGCTTCTCGATGAACGGCGAGAAGTTCATCATAATATTCTTGCGCCTTTTCATATTGCTTTAATCGCCCGCGCGCCAAAGCGGCTGGGCCAAGAAGACCCATCACGCTGGTGCGATCCTTTAACTCCCGAAAAACGGCCAGTGCTTCGTCAAGAGACTGCGCCGCTTCTTCGTGGCGTGTGCTTCGTTCATGTAAAAAACCGAGTGAGCGCAACACATTGGCTTCACTGCGGCGGTCTTTTAATTCACGATAGATAACGAGGGCGGCGGTGTAATTCTGCAATGCAGTTTCATTGCGCCGTGCTGTCTGATTGGCAAGTCCGATGGAATAAAAGGCGCTGGCTTCGCCTGCACGATCTTTCAACTCACGGAAGATCGTGAGGGATTCTTCAAAATACCGTTGCGCATCCTCGTCACGTTTTGCCTGACTGCTGTCTTGTCCGAGGTTCCGCAGTGTACTGGCTTCATCCGCGCGGTTTTTGCTTTCCCGGTCAATGGCGAGGACTTGTTCCCAGGTCGCAATGACCTTCTCAGGGAGGCTTTGAAATCTATAAGCAAAGGCGAGATTCATAAGAATGAATCTCTCGGCCCCGCGATTTTTGATAGTGCGGCTGAGCGTGAGGGCTTGTTGATGGAAGTCTTCATCCAGTTTGAGGAGTTGTTGGCCTCGCTCATTATTTCCCAGCCCCAGATTGTTGCGTTCGAGGCGCGCTTGTATTCCCAGATTTGAGAGCGTCAGAATACTGCCGAGTTGATCCTGACTTTCCGCTCTGAGCGCCAACGCCTGCTTGAAACTTTCGCGTGCCAATTCGTATTTTCTCTCGCTGCCATACGACATCCCCATTACCTCGTGAGCGTTTGCTTCCTGCTGCTTATCGCCTAGTGCTTGCCAGAGGCGCAGGGCGTCCTTGTGCTTTTCTGCTTTCTGTTCCGGTGGCAAAGCTCTGGGGCCAGTTCGCGTTATTTCTGACATTGCCTGTTCTGCGGCGATGCGCTGCCTGTCTTGTGCGGTCGCTGTGTCTTTTATGCCAAGTTGGATTTGATACGAACCCTCTGACTGAGGTGAAGAAAGAGCGCGCACGACCAGCTTGTACGTGCCACTGGTTGCTGCTTCACAGGAAAGTGATTCTGTTCCCCAGAAACGACTGTTGTTGACCAAGTGTACGGGTTTGTTATCCGGTGCAATGAGGTCTACGGACACATCTACGGTGTCCTGTTCGACTAACGCGCGAATGAATTGTCCAGCCGTCAGCGGCAATGAATAGTTGTGTGCATCTCTGGCTTTTGCCGTACGTGTAATCGGTTTGCCGGGTTCGAGCGGCGTGATGTCTTGCGCGCGAGCGTGGCTAACCAGCAAGGCCATCGTCAGTCCTGCGGTCACAAGCACCATCTTCCTAGTGCAAATGGATTGAGCGTATTTCTTCATCGTGTTTCCTCCTGCCGAGTAAAGCGGAACGCGGAAATGAATTCCCTCAAGGCTGCATAAAAAAAGTCTCGCCGAAACGATATGGAGCTGGCTTCAATTCATGTACAACGATGACTTTTTGTGTGGCTGCGACGCTCGGCATCATACGCGCAGACTATGCAAAATACAAAAAAGCGAATTTTTTCAATTTTGTTGAGGGGATTTGTTGGGCAACTCCGCTCTCCTCCATGTAAACGCCGTGATGCAGAAACCTGGATTGATCAGTCGGGATTGATGTGGGGCTGCATCACAAATGAAAACGATATGAATTTTAAGAGAGAGTTTGGAAATTCGATGACCATAACCCGTGAACGCGGGTGGTAGCGTAAAGCCTGGGGGGAAGGCGAGAGCCGGAACCCCAGGGCAGCGTGATCACCAGCGCGTAGCCGGTGAAACAGGCGACAGCGAATCGGCTCTCGCCCGTTTCACGGGCTGCGAGATTCTTTTCACGTCCACCTGGGGCTACACGCCCCAGGCTTTATGCCGCCGCTTGCTCCGCAAGCTGATTTCCAAACACGCTCGAAGAAAGAGGAAAACCATGACTATACAAAACATCAAAATGCACGGCGCGATTCGTTGGGTCAATTACCTGTTGTTATTCGTTTTGGTCTTGAGCGCAACAGCGCAGGCACAAATCGTCGTCACCATTTCGCCAGAAGCGAAAGCCCGCTTCCGCGAACAGGCAAGGCGCGAGGGACGCAACCCCGGCGCGATCACCGAGCGGGTCAATCTCCGCGAAACGTTGGAGGCGAAAACATCACGCGGCAAATTGAACGCGAGCAGTTTCCGCGCGCCAGCATCACAATCGAAAACATTGGCGGCAGACGCTTTTTCTGCGTTGGATGCCGCGTCCGAAGCGGTTGTTTCGTCATTGGTATACGGCCAGTACCAAAAGCCATTTGGACTGCGCTATCGAGACATGACCGCGCAATGGTGGCAATGGGCCTCTGGCATTCCGCAGGCCGTGAATCCGGCAGATGACAAAACAGGCGCGTTTGCTTTTGCCGGGCAACGGGGTGACTTCTGGTTTTTGGCGGGTAATGGCGGCGGCGTAGACGAACGCGAAATCCAGTTGCCAGCCAACACGCCGTTATTTATTCCAGCTTTGACGCTGATGTATTTTGACGATGGCACGACGGGGCCGGTCTCGGAAGAAGAGATTCGCACCTTGATGAAAGAATATATGGACACGGCGACCACGCTGGAAATTTCGGTGGATCATAAACTGCTGCCGCACAGAGCCATCTATCGCACTCAATCGGATCGCTTCACGATTGCGATTCCCGACCGCAGCATTTACGGGTCGGATGTACCGAAAGGAATCTACGATATATGTTTTGCGGACACGTATTTTACGATGCTGAAACCGCTTGCGCCCGGATCGCACGTCATCAAGATCAAAGGAGCGACGCTGGACTTTTCTTCCTACGTGGAATATTACATCTACGTGGTGCCACCGTCGGATGCACTCACGGAATCAGCCACTGAAAAATTGCAGCAGCAGCAAACAGAGAATTGATGATTCTGGCGAGGTTTTTGTCTCAGCCAGAGCGGCACGAGAAAAGCCATTGCTCACCGCGTTTCCAGGGGTGATCCACCTGTAACTTCGGCCATTTCTGAGTTTTTCATTTTCAGCACAGTTACCGCTTGATCCCCCACGATCTATTTATCCGGCCTTATGTTTGGCCTAGCCGACGCATCGGGTTCTTCCTCGCAAAAGGATGGAACCTGGTCTTTAACCTGGCTTCTGCGCTCTCTGGTGCGGAGGTCTATTCAAAAGGAGACAAGTATGACGAAACCGAAATCACAAGGAATAACGCATTCATCCACGGGCGTAAGTCGCCGCGCGTTTTTAGGCGCAGGAATGGCGACCAGTGCCGCTGTGCTCGGCGGCGGGGCGTTGTTATCGCCCGCGTCAGAGGCAGTGGCGCACCATTGGGATGACGACCATTTATGGATGGAAAAATCCATTCCCGAACTGCAACGCCTGCTGCACTCCGGGCGCATGACCAGCCGCGAATTGACGCAAGCTTATTTACGCCAAATCCGCACGTTGAATCCCAAGGTGCATGCGGTGATTGAAACCAATCCGGCGGCCTTGCTGCTGGCCTCACAATTGGACGCAGAGCGCCGCTGGGGGCGAGTGCGTGGGCCACTGCATGGGATTCCGATTCTGGTCAAAGATAATATCGCCACCAAAGACAATATGGAAACGACCGCCGGTTCGCTCGCACTTGTCGGCAGTCGCGTACCGGGCGATGCACGCGTGATCGCGCAATTGCGCGAGGCCGGTGCGATCATCCTGGGCAAAGCGAACCTGTCCGAATGGGCCAATTTCCGTGGCTTCCAGCCATTCAACGGTTGGACGGCGCGCGGTGGCTTCACCTACAACCCATACTTGCTGAGCTTTGATGTGTGTGGCTCCAGCTCCGGCTCGGCTGTCGCACCGGCGGCGAATATGTGTGCGGCGGCAGTTGGAACAGAGACGGACGGATCCATCCTTTGTCCGGCGGGCAACAATCTGATCGTCGGCGTGAAGCCATCGCAAGGGTTGCTCTCCCAACGCGGCATCATCCCGATTGCGGCGAGTCAGGATACAGCCGGGCCGATGTGTCGGACGGTGACAGATGCCGCGATTATGCTGGGCGCAATGCAATCGCCCACGCGCGAGATTGCGCCGCACGTACCACGCGACTATCGCCCGTTCCTGCGGCGCAATGCGCTGCGCGGCAAACGCATCGGCGTAGATCGTCGCTATTTCACGCCCGATTTTGGCGGCGAACCTGACCTGATCATTGAAGTGTGGAAGGCGATGGATGCAATGGAGAATTTGGGCGCGACGCTGATTGAAACGGACACGGGCGATCCAATGGAATATTTTGAGGCTGAATTCACGGTGTTGTTGTATGAATTCAAAGCGCAGATTGCCGAATACCTCGCCACTTTGCGACGCACCAAGCTGCGCACACTCGCCGACCTCATCGCCTTCAATCAAGAACATTGCGCGGAAGAGATGAAGTATGCCGGGCAGGAAATCTTTGAGATGGCCGAGGCCACGAGCGGCGATTTGCACGACCCCGACTATGTCGAAGCGCGCAAGTTGTGCCTGCGCCGCACGCGCGAAGAGGGCATTGACGCGGCACTCAAACGCGACAAGCTGGACGCCATCATCGCGCCGAGTTACAGCTATGCCACTTCGCCCGCTGCCGTCGCCGGGTATGCGAGCATGGCCGTTCCGGTTGGGTTGACGCCGGAAGGAAAGCCCGCCGGAATCTGGATGTATGGAGGCTTTTTGCAAGAGGCGAAACTGCTGGGCATAGCGTATGCGTTGGAGCAGGAAATTGAGCCACGACGCCAGCCACAATTCCTGGGTGAAGCGCCCGCCCCGCCACCGGATGCCGGGCTGTGCGCAACGAATGCGAATGCCTTGCGGGCGGAGAGTGTCAGCGGGTCGGCGCGCTTGTCACATCACCTGGGAACCGGGAAGCCCTTCAAACGATAACGAGCGATTGTCTGTCGGAACAGTACTGCGAGCGGCAGCGTTCATCGTACTGTTCCGACGCATCACATTGGTTCAATGGCAATGAGTTAAGGCGGTTCACGCAGTAGCAAATTTATTGCCTTTCTCCTTTGAGATAAGTGGCGCACTTGTACGAGGGGCGTCGCCTTGCATTGTGAGGAGTGCGGCTTTATCTTGTCGTCAAAGTGGCAGTCAAACTCGGTCAGAAGAAGTCAACGCTCAAAGGGGGAAGAAGAGCAAAGGGGTTTTCCAATTCAGCAAAGAGAGAATTTGACCGTAAATGATGAATGACTTGTCCAGCATGAATCCTGAGCCAATCTCGAAACCAATCTGTCAGCCTGCTGATGCCGTGCACCTTGCCGCAATCTTGTACGGGTTGAAAGTTTCTGCCGCGTCGCTACCCGGTGAATACGATTACAACTTTCATCTTACGGCGGATGATGACGCGGAATATGTGCTGAAAGTGATGCACCCATCGCGCGCGAGTGCGTTGCTTGCCTTGCAATGTCAGGCGCTTACTCATTTAGCCGAACGCGCACCAGCGCTGATGCTACAGCGCGTTTGCCCAACGTTGAGTGGCGAGTTGATGACGACTGCAAAAACGAACGATGGCACAGAGCATTTGGTTTGGTTGCTGCAATACGTGCCGGGCAATTTGTTGGCAAAGGCCAATCCACAGACGCCAGAATTGTTGTTCAGTCTGGGAAGTTTATTGGGGCAGATAGATGCCGCGCTTGATGACTTCACGCATCCGGCAGCAACCCGCGAAATGAAGTGGGATTTGGCGCGCGCGGATTGGGTGAAAGAGTACGTGCATTGCATCGAAGACGCCACGCGCCGTGCATTGATCGAGCGCTTGCTGCAACGATATGACACGCACGTTGTCCCAAGCTTGCCCCGCTTGCGAAAAAGCATCATTCACAACGATGCGAACGATTACAACGTCATCGTCAACGCCGCAAAAACACAGCCGCGTGAAGTCATCAGCGTGATTGACTTCGGCGATATGTTGCACACTTGCACGGTGTTTGAAGTGGCGATTGCAGCGGCGTATGCGTTGCTCGACAAACCTGATCCATTGGCGAGCGCGGCAGATGTTATCGCGGGCTATCACGCGACGTATCCGCTCACAGAAAGCGAAATCGCGTTGCTATTTGATTTGATCTGCGCGCGCCTGATGGTCAGTGTGGTGAATTCCGCGCAGCGCAAACGCCAGCATCCCGACGATTCGTACATCACCATCAGCGAACGTCCGGCGTGGGATGCGCTTGAAACGCTGACAAAGATTCCGCCGCGTTTTGCGCATTACACGTTTCGACAGGCTTGCGGATTGCCGCCTGTGCCGCAGAGCGAAAGCATTGTGCAATGGCTCGGCAATAACGCGGCACAGTTCGCTTCTGTGCTTGACGACGATTTGCGCACGAGCCTCGTGTTTGATTTGAGTGTCAGCAGTTTATTCCTCGGCGCTGACCCGGCGGCATTTGAGCGAGATACACTGACCAAAGCAATCTTTAGCGCAATGAAACAGTCAGGCGTGTCCGTTGGTATTGGCCGCTACGACGAAGCGCGTTCGGTGTACACAACGCCTGCGTTTGCGCCGGGTGACGGCATTCATCCGACCGCCGAACATCGCACAATCCATTTGGGCATTGATTTGTTTGTTGAGGCTGGAAGCTCTGTTTATGCGCCTCTCGACGGCGTTGTGCATTGCATCGCCAATAATGACAAGCGCCTGGATTATGGGCCGCTGTTGATTTTGCAACATAGGACGGATAATGGTCAGGAGTTCTTCACGCTGTATGGTCATCTGAGCGAAGAACATTTGACGACGCTCAAAGTCGGGCAGGTGATTCAGCGCGGGCAACGCATCGCCAGCATTGGCGCGCCTCCGACGAATGGCGATTGGACGCCGCACCTACATTTTCAAATCATTGTGGATTTGCTCGATCTCGACCACGATTTTCCTGGCGTTGCGTATGCCAGTCAGCGCGCAGTGTGGAAGAGTTTGTCACCTGATCCAAACATCATCCTTGGCATTCCTGCGAATCGTTTTCCAAACTCTGAAAAGTCAAAAGTGGAAACGCTCGCCGCCCGTCATCGGTATATTGGACATAACCTGAGCCTTTCATATCGTGAGCCGTTGAAAATGGTGCGTGGCTGGCGGCAGTATTTGTATGACGAAACGGGGCGCGCATATTTGGACGTATACAATAACGTCCCGCTGGTCGGTCACAGCCATCCGCGCGTCGTCAAAGCCGCGAAACAGCAACTCGCATTGCTCAATACGAACACGCGCTACTTGCACGACAACATCACGCGCTACGCCGAAGCGTTGACCGCATTGATGCCGGAGCCGCTTAAGGTTTGTTACTTTCTCAATTCAGCCAGCGAAGCGAATGAACTTGCCTTGCGACTTGCACGCACCTATACGAAACGCTACGACCTTATCGTGCTTGATGCGGCATATCACGGACACACGAACGCGCTTATAGACATCAGTCCGTACAAATTCAACGGCCCCGGCGGCACAGGCAAAAAGGACTGGGTTCACATCGCGCCAATCCCTGACGATTATCGTGGTGCCTACAAACGCGGTGACGTCGAAGCCGGGCGCAAGTACGCGCAACACGTTGCCGACATCATTGCGAATTTGCCGTCGGGTTTTGCGGCCTATATTGCTGAAACCTTGCCAAGCGTCGGCGGGCAAATCGTGTTTCCGCCGCAATACCTCAGCGAAGTGTATCGGCACGTTCGCCGCGCAGGCGGCGTATGCATTGCTGATGAAGTGCAGGTTGGCTTTGGCAGATTAGGCACGCATTTTTGGGGTTTCGAGACGCAAGGCGTCGTGCCGGACATCGTCGTGCTGGGCAAGCCGATTGGCAATGCGTTTCCGCTCGCTGCGGTTGTGACAACGCCGGAAATCGCGGCTTCATTCGACAATGGGATGGAATTCTTCAGCACCTTCGGAGGCAATCCCGTTGCCTGTGCAGTTGGGTTGGCGGTGCTGGATGTTTTGCGTGATGAAGGTTTGCAATTCAACGCATTGCGCGTGGGTCATTATTTACTGGAAGCCTTGCGCGGGTTGATGAGCCAGCATGCCGTCATCGGTGATGTGCGTGGTTCGGGATTGTTCCTCGGCATCGAACTGGTACGAGATCGTGTGACGTTGGAGCCTGCCGACACAGAAGCTTCCTACGTTGTTAATCGGTTGCGCGACCACGGCATTCTGGCCGGAACCGATGGCCCGTATCACAATGTCATCAAGCTGCGCCCACCGCTTGTGTTTACAAAAGATGATGCCGATTTCTTTGTGGCTACGCTGGATCGAATTTTGCACGAAGATGCGGTGATACGTTGACGGGTAGCTTCCGTCAACGTATCTTCAAAGCTCACCTTGAGAAAGCAAAATACGAAGTAGTCGAGTTGGTAGAATGTGTGTGCCGAGTCGCTCGCTTTTCTCATTGCGTTTCAGGCTTTCAAAAAATACGTCCCAGGAGATTTCACCATGAAACAACTTTCTATCGCATTCACGCTTGCTGGTTGCCTCTTGTTTTCTGCCGTGACTTTCGCGCAGAAAAAATCCCAGAACGATCCCGACAAAAAAGAATGGCAGCAGCTTTTCAATGGCAAGGATTTGAAAGACTGGATGCCGAAGATTCGCGGTTATGCGCTGAACGATAATTTCGGCAACACGTTTCGCGTAGCGAATGGAATGATGCAGGTCGGCTACGAAAAATACGACGAATTCAAAGAACGCTTTGGGCATATTTTTTACAAAGAGCCATTTTCGTACTACATCATTGCGGTCGAATATCGTTTCATCAGCGACCAAGCTAAAGGCGGCCCGAATTGGGCGACACGCAACAGCGGCATCATGCTGCACAGCCCGCATCCGAATACGATGGGCAAAGATCAGGACTTCCCGATTTCGATTGAGATGCAATTGCTCGGCGGCTTAGGCAAAGGGCCGCGCACGACGGCGAACCTCTGCACGCCCGGCACGAACGTCGAAATGGACGGCAAGCTGTTCACGCCGCATTGCCTCAACTCCAAATCCAAAACCTTCGACGGCGAGCAATGGGTGCGCGTGGATGTCGAAGTCCACGGCGGCGAATGGATCAAGCATTTTGTGAATGGCGAATTGGTGTTGCAGTACGACAAACCGCAAATGGGCGGCGGCAACGTCAGCGGCCACGATCCGAAGATTCTGGAAAACGGCAAGCTGTTGACAGAGGGCTATATTTCGCTGCAAAGCGAAAGCCATCCGGTCGAATTTCGCAAAGTCGAATTGCTGAATCTGTGCGGCTGTATGGATGCGAAGGCGACGAACTTCAAGTCGTATTACGTCAAAGCTGACAACACGAAATGCAAATACGCGAAGAAAAAGTAATATGGTGGGAAGCTGCCTCCGCTATGTTAAGACAGCTTCCCGCTTACGCAAAATCGTGAAGAGGCAAAGTAACCCCAACCCCGCGCATCCGGCCATCACGCCTGTCATCGGCAATGCTGTACCATTGTGCAAATAGCTCACCAGCGCCGACGCGAGTGAACTACACACCATCTGCAAAAAGCCCATCATCGCGGACGCTGCACCTGCATTTTTCTCAAACGGTATCAATGCGAGCGCCGTTGTGTTCGGATATAAAAAGCCCTGCAAAAACAGATAGCCGGAAATCAGAATTAACGTGGCAATCATTTGGAAATGGCCCAACGTCGAACTGACAATCAGCAGCACGCCGATACTGGCTTGCAACGATGAGATGACAGTAATGGCTTGTTGACTGCTGAAGCGGCGCAGGACGACGCGATTCAATTGGCTGCCGAAAATCAGCCCGAAGGCATTTAGCCCAAACAGCCAGCCGTAATGCGCTTCACTGATGCCAAACAGCTTAATGTACACAAACGGCGAACCGCTGATGTAAGCGAACATCCCCGCGCTGCCCAATCCGCCGCAAAGTGCATATGCCAGAAATTGCGGCTGTTTCAGCACGCTTACATACTCACTGAGAATTTTTGCGGGCCGCAGCGAGATCGAAGGATCAGGCTGTTTGCTTTCGGGCAGTGCGATGATAACCGCTACGATCAACACTCCACCAAACACGGTAAGGACGTGAAAAATTGCGCGCCAGCCTAAGGTCGTACCCACTACGCCGCCCACGGTTGGTGCAATGATTGGCGCGATGCCCATGACCAGCATAATCGTTGAAATGATCCGCGCGATGTCCTGAATCGGAAAGATGTCGCGGACAATCGCTCGCACGGCGACCATCCCACCGCAACCGCCCAACGCCTGCAACAGTCGCAACGCAATCAGCCATCGCACGTTGGAGGCAAAGGCGCATCCGATGCCTGCTATGGTGTACAGCATTAAGCCGAAGATCAATGGCTTTTTGCGTCCGATGCGATCCAACAGTGGACCATAGAGCAATTGCCCGACGCTGATGCCAACGAAAAAGCTGGTGAGGGATAGCGCGACCTGCGCGATGTCTGTGTTCAGTTCCTGCGCCATCGCTGGAAACGCGGGCAGGTACATATCAATGCTGAACGGTGCGATGGCGGCCAACGCGGAGAGAATAAAAATTATGAGTCTAAGATTCTTGTCTTTCATCTACTCTAATAACGAGTCTGGCGATTTTACCGTAACGGCCAAATTACCACCCCTTGCTGATGAGCGCTACTCAAGTTTTTGTTAGCTCTTTTCTTTTTACAATGAGCCTGATTTACTGTGCAAGGCAAGTCCACAACTTCGTTCAGTCACCGAGAGGCGATTCCCCTTTGTCGCTTCTGAAGAGTATTGATAGGCAGGAGAACAAATCTATGAAAAAAACACTAACCTATTTTCTATCGTTTGCTTTGATATTTAGTTTGAGTCCCATGGCGAGTTTTGCGGGAGGAGACAATATGAATGAGCCGAAAAATACTGAACCATCACAATCACAGCCGAGCAACAGCAGCACGCTCGACAATCAACAAAACGTGGCGATCACGGTTTACAATTCCAATATTGGATTAGTTAAAGACACTCGCGTTTTAAAGCTGCCACGCGGTACGTCACAATTGCGGTTTATGGACGTCGCACAGCAAATTAATCCGGCCACCGTTCATATCAAATCGCTGACCGCGCCCAATGCGCTTTCGGTGGTCGAACAGAGCTACGAATATGATTTGCTCAACCCGGCAAAACTGCTCGATAAGTATGTGGGGCGCGAAGTGACATTGGTCTTGCGCTCATTTGAAAACAATAGCGAAAAGCTGACGCCAACGCGCGCAACGCTACTTTCCAATAATGGCGGACAAGTCTGGCAAATTGGCGGGCAAATCGTCATCAATCCAACCAATATTGTGGAAACACGCTTCGATCAATTGCCACAGGACTTGATTGCAAAACCAACGCTCGTCTGGACTCTGACGAACACTGGCGCAGAGACACACAATGTCGAGGCGTCGTATTTGACCAATGGGATTGGCTGGCGCTCAGATTATGTCGTTGTCGTGAATAAGGATGACACGAAAGCGGATCTGAACGGCTGGGTCACGATCAACAACAATAGCGGTACGACGTATAAAAACGCCGAGTTAAAGCTAGTTGCCGGTGACGTGAATCGCGTGCAGGATCAACAGCCGCAGATGTATGAGATGACGGCGCGCGCAAAGGCCATGCCTGCGGCAGCACCGCCTCAATTTCAGGAACAGTCCTTTTTTGAATACCATCTTTATTCACTGCAACGTCCTGCAACTTTAAAGAATAACGAGACGAAGCAAATCAATTTGCTTTCGGCTGCAAACTTCACGGTCAAGAAGGAACTCGTGCTGAACGGACAGCAGTTTTATTATCAGGGCTATAACAATCCAGGCGAGCCAATCAAAGAGAAAGTCGGCGTTTATGTTGAATTTAAGAACGCGAAGGAGAATGGCCTCGGTTTGCCGCTTCCTGCGGGTGTCGTACGTGTGTACAAAGCCGATTCAGACGGCGCGCAGCAATTCATCGGCGAAAATCGCATTGACCACACGCCGAAAGAGGAGCGCGTCAAAATCAAACTCGGCGATGCCTTTGATGTCGTCGCGGAGCGGAAACAGACCGACTATAAAGTCATCTCACGACGTATTTACGAATATGGGTACGAAATACGGATTCGCAATCATAAGGAAGAGGCGGTGAACGTTATTGTCAACGAGCCAATTGGGGGCGAATGGGAACTGGTAAACTCATCCTTCCCAGCAGAGAAGACCGCAGCCTTTGCGGCGCGATTTACCGTTCCGGTTGCAAAAGATGGTGAAGCCGTTTTGAGTTATCGGGTGCGGGTGAAGTTTTAATGAAAAATGAAGATGTAAAATTAGAGCGGGTAGGCCCGTTAGGTCCTACCCATTTCAGCAGCGTCCTCAGCCATTGGGGTATTTTTAACCGCTGCTTGTTACTCGGCATTATAACAAAACAAAAATTCTTGCCAAGCCCTGAAATAATTTTTCCACATTAAAAAGGCAAAAAATATTTTAACGCTATATTTTGTGATTGTATTTAGTGTGTATGCTTTAACTTGTGGCCTGTCCCAGTGCCAGTAATCTGGGTTCGTCGAGAACTGGAATACCAAGTTCTTGCGCACGCGCTAATTTTGATCCAGCCTCTTCACCTGCCACTACAAAATCGGTTTTTTTACTCACGCTTGAATTGACGCGACCACCCCGTGCTTCGATAAATGCCTTGGCATCATCGCGTTTCATTGTGGGCAACGTGCCGGTTAGGACAAATTGTTTGCCTTCAAAAATGCGAGGGGTTTGGGCTTCACCTTCAGCGCGCGTTATTTCCATTTGCACACCTGCTTTTTTCAGGCGAGCGATCAAGTGTTGATGGCGCTCAGTATCGAACCACTCCCGAATCGCCACTGCCATAATTGTGCCGATTTCGTACACGTTAGAGAGTTCTTCGACCGAAGCTGCTGCGAGCTTATCTATCGAACCAAAATAATTGGCCAAAACTTGCGCAGTGCGCTCGCCAACGTGACGAATATCCAGTCCGTGCAGCAAGCGCGCCAATCCCGCTTGTTTGCTGGTTTCGATTTGTTCGAGCAGCTTGTCCGCTGATTTTTCGCCCATTCGCTCCAGTTCTATCAACTCGCCGCGCTTTTCTGCTAAGTGATAGAGGTCTGTGACATCCTGAACCAGCGGTGGCAAGATGCCTTCCTGTTCGCCCTCATCACTCGGTAAAAGGTCGCTTTTCTTATCGCGGCGAGGGCGCGGTGTGGTGAGTTGTTGCACCAATGCCTCGCCTAGTCCTTCAATGCGCATCGCGCGACGCGAGGCAAAATACAAAATCCGTTCGCGCACTTTGGCGGGACAATCGAATTTCGGACATCGCGTGACAGCTTCGCCCTCAGGTTTGATAAGCTCCGTTTGGCATTCGGGGCAATGCGTCGGAAAGACAATTTCCTGTTCCTCACCTGTCCGGCGCTCAGTAATGACCTGCACGACTTGCGGAATGATTTCGCCACTTTTTTCGATGAAGACGTAATCATTCAGCCTCACGCCGAGACGCCGGATTTCGTCCGCGTTATGCAGACTTGCTCGCACTACGGTCGTTCCGGCGAGCAGAACTGGCTCAAAAACCGCGACGGGCGTGATCGCGCCTGTTCGTCCCACTTGATAAATTACGTCAATGAGTTTGGTCGAAATTTGGCGGGCAGGGAATTTATAGGCAATCGCCCAGCGCGGGGATTTTGAAGTCGCACCAATTTCTTCGCGCACGGCAGTCTGATTAACTTTGATCACGATGCCATCAGTTTCGTAATTTAATTCGTTGCGCTTCGTTTCCCATTCGTTGCAAAAGGCGATCAGTTCGTCAATCGTTTGGCAGATACGACGATGCGGGTTTACTTTGAACCCTGCACGCTCCATCCATTGCAAAGATTCGGCGTGGGTCGGAAATGCTTCATTGCCTGCGAAAAAAAGCTGATAACAGAAAATATCAAGCTTGCGTTCAGCCACGATATTCGGATCAAGTTGGCGCATTGTGCCTGACGCAGCGTTGCGCGGATTAGCATAGGGGGGCTGCCCCTGATCAGTACGCTCCCGATTCATTTGTTGAAATGATTCGTGTGGCAAATACACTTCGCCTCTCACTTCAATCTCGCGCGATGATTCAGCGGCGGCTTCATTTTCAAATAACGAACACTGTTTTTGCTCCCACTCGTTAGTTTTTTCCTGCTCACCTTCTTCTTTGACTCGCAGCGGGATTGAGCGAATTGTGCGGACATTTTGCGTTACAGCTTCGCCCCGCACGCCATCGCCTCGCGTGACGCCTTGGGCCAAGACGCCATTTTCGTAGATGAGTGAGATGCTTAGCCCATCAATTTTGAGTTCTGCGACATAATCAAAGTAACGTCCGCCTGCGAGTTTTTCGCACCGTTTGGCCCAGCCGCGCAAATCGTCAATGCTGTAGCTGTTGTCGAGCGAGAGCATTGGGCGTTTATGGATGTACTCGGCAAATCCTTCGGCAGGTTGACCCGAAACCCGTTGTGTGGGGCTGTCGGGTGTGATGAGATGAGGATGCCCCGCTTCAAGATCGCGCAATCGTTTCAGTAACGTATCGTATTCGACGTCCGCAACAATCGGCGCATTTAGCACATAGTAACGATAATCGTGATCGTTAATCTGGCGGCGTAAATCCGCGATTTCTTCTACAACGTTATTCATGGGAATCGGTTGTTGCTTGCTCAAAGCAACATGGAGAAGGGACCATCCAGGTCCTTCGTTGATAGGCAGGTCGCTGGAGTTTACGGGTTCTCTGCAATTCGCCAACCAGGCGATGATGGTCTTTTGTCATTGCGGCCCCACTGAAGAATTAAGTTCAGGTCGACCCCCTCGGATCACCCTGAATCCTACCATTTCCGGTAGGATGCCCAAAGAGCGCAAGTGACTTTTGGCGACAATTCCACCTGGAACTGTCACCTATTCTACAAAATGTCCGGGCAGAGCGAATTTGAGTGTTTGGGGGACTATGAACTACTCATAGCCCGAAATATGCGATGGAGAAGAGATCACCGCACACCGTATAGAAAAGCAAAGGGGTACAATTCAGGAATACTTTATTGGGGTCTCAAGCTGTCCGTAACCAAGCCGGAATCAAGGTTCGGCGCAGATGAACGAGCAGAAAACCAATACGTGTCTGGGGCACCTGACTATGTTTGGCTTCAGTTGCAGGTGCAATGGCTTCGCTACAATATGGACAACACCGAGTATATTGAAAAATAGGATAAGAACAATTCTCACACCGCATAGCTAGACATACCTCCGAAACTTCAAAATTTTTGCAAACGTCACTGATCTTGACCGCTAGGGCCATTGGGGGCCACTTGTGAGAGGAAGTCGTACCGTGAGGAAGTAGCAACAAAACGAAATTATAGGAGCTTACATTGATTTGTCACTACCCATAATTTTCCTAGTCGCTAGGTCAGACTATGTAAATTTTCCCTGTTTATGGCGTCCTGTATCTTGAGGCCTCACTCCCTGGCAAAATTGACATAAACAGGGTGGCTTGGGATGTACATTACGGGCTTAGTACGTGGTGAGTAACATAAAAAGTCTGAACAGGAACCCCGCCGTTGATTTTTACTCTGATGAGAACTTGGAAGTATGGCGGAAGCTTTGGCGGCTGCCCACTGGGGGCAAGGTTGAGATGGGAAATTAAGTCCTTAATCGTTTCCGGGCGGCTGACATATTCGGCGGCGGCCTGTGTTCCGTAGGTGGTAATCCCCGCTAGAATTAAGAGCTTATTTTTCTGGCTTAATCCCTGTAAAAGGCTAATCACCGCAAAATCCTCTGAAATTTGACTGCGTGAAGGACCTTCTTGTTTCGCCAGGTAATATGGCTGCTCGCCAGTGCGAGGGGCGGAGTTGATGAGTCCGAAAGTTTCTTTTTGCTGCTCATCCCTGACAACGCGAAAAACGAAGTCTTGTTTTTGAGGGAGATCGCGCAGGAACAAATTTTCCGCCGGTGATCCTAGCACTACAATGTCCTGAGTTTTTGTATCATCCCAAGTAAGTAAAAGACTCCGTTTGACTCGAAATGGATGATGCACTTTAGAAAAGAAATCCGCTAGTGAGTAGACACCCATTACCTCGCCAATGCCTGTATAATGGTCAATGATTGATGGTGGGGATCCCGATCCCAAATTTCTTTCTAATGCGGGAGACCCCGAACTGCCGCCAGGGGATCCATACGATTTGAAGACCTTCATCCCTTCTTCTGGAGAGCCTTGAAACAAGGTATTGCTGTAAACCACCAGAATAGGCTCAGGTGAACGCAACAGGTCTCCCCACAGCGGAGTGACTATTTCGGATGGAAGTCCGTCTACTTCGGCAGCCGCAATGGTTTCTGCCCTCAGTGTCGCTTTCCACCACCACGTCACTGTCATTACCCCAAGAACGCAACACAGAATTACCAGGCTCGTCAATGCGACTTTTAGCCATCGCAGATTAGAAGGGCGGGGTTCAATCCCTGGAATTACAACCCCTCTGGCATCTGAGTGGAGGGGCGCTTCGTTTCCTCCTATGGCCTCGGATCCTGAAACAGGATTTTCACCTACTATTTTTCCCTGCTTCAACGGCTGAGTGTAGGTGAAGATCGGCGTATATTGTCCTTTCGGGAGGTCAATAATCACCTGATCCTCTTTTCCCTCAGAGGCGTAATATTCGTGCAATTTGGTTCTTAATCTACCCGCCTGAACGCGTACTACAGAATCAATCCGCGAATCAAAATCATCTCCCCTTCCAAAGACCTCCGTAGCGATCACAAACTCCTTAATTTGGACGTCATCATTTTCAATAACCTTCATCGCTACAAAGCGCAAAAATGCCCTAAGGTTTTCTGAACTGTGTAAAGTTTGCCCTGCCAGAATTTTTTCTAACTGG
>JAEUQN010000142.1 GCA_016789725.1 Blastocatellia bacterium
TTTACGCCATTCGTCGCGCGGTCAATGAACTCGGCAACGTTGTTGTGCAACGTCACGCGGTCTTCATCGCGCAGGTACATCATGTGACCGGATTCGTAGTAATTCATCTTGATGTTTTTGCGCAGTTCCGCTGGCAATCCCAGATGCGTCATCGTGTATTCCGTCGCAAAAAACGGCGTCGCCATGTCGTAGTAGCCGTTCTCGACCTGCACCAGCAATTTTGGGTTGGTAATCATCGCCTGCATCAAATCGCTTTGCGTGTTGGGCGCACTGGGGAAGCCGCCACCACCGCGACCGAAGCCGCCGCCGCGCGTCCAGTTCCAGCCGCCACTGTTGCTGTAGCGATTGTTGTAGGTTTTGTCTTTGCCGAACTTCAATTCGTCGTGGTTGTACATATTGATCAGCGCCGTATACGCGCCACCAACTGCCGGGCCTTCCGGGTCGCCCTGGGCTGTTTCGGACAACAGATTGCCCGTGTACCCCGTGAAGCGTGCATCAATGCGGCCACTGGTCAGGCCACGACCACGCAGCAATTCCACATTGAATTGACCGAGCGTGGGGCGCAGGTTTGCCTTCAGCAAATAGTCTTCGCTCAAGCCCGTGAAATACGACAACTTCTTCGCCACGGCTGTACGCTGGGCTTCGGTCAATGTGCTGCCTTTGAATAACGCTTCGGCATATTCGCCCTGTGCGTATTTGCGGGCTTCTTCGATGAAGGCGGCGAGGTTCGCAGGGCGATTCTTCAAGGCTTTGTGATACCACGCGACGGCGGCATAGCTGGGCAGGTACAACATATAAGGCCGATCATCGCCAGCGGAAAAGGTGATCGTTGCCAAATCCAGCACGGACGAAATCAAGTTGATGCCGTTCAGGTGCATGTTGTAGCGATTTTGCAGCAGGTTGCCGACCGCCGCCGAACGGAATGTGCCGTAGCTTTCACCCAGCAAAAACTTCGGTGAATTCCAACGGCTATTGCGACTGATATAAGTGGCAATAAATTGCGCGAACGCGTTGGCATCTTCGTCTACGCCGTAAAAATCGCGCGGCGTTCCTTTACCCACGATGCGGCTGTATCCCGTGCCCATCGCGTCAATAAACACGAGGTCCGTTTTGTCGAGCAGGCTTTCGTTGTTGTCTACGAGCTTGTACGGCGCAGGCGGCGTGAATTCGCCGTTCACCGTATGCACACGGCGCGGGCCGAATGCGCCCATGTGCAGCCACATCGTCGCAGAGCCGGGGCCGCCGTTGTACACGAACGAGACGGGACGCGTTGAGAGGTCTTTGACATCGCTGCGCGTGTAGGCAACGGAATAGAGCAAACCAATCGGTTCGCCCGCGTCATTCTTGAGCATCGTTGTCCCAGCGGCAGCTTTGTACGGGATCGTTTGCCCGCCCACCTGAACGCTGCGTTCGGTGTACGACCATTCTTCGCGTGGCGTCTCAGATGCGGCAGCCGGGCGAGCTTCCTGGGATGGTGTTTGTGTTTGTGGTCGGCCTGGCTGTGCGACGGTGATGCCGCCCAGCAGCAGCAGCCCGACAACCATTAACTTGAGAGATTGAGTCATGTTTTCGCCCTCCTGAATTGAGTTGGATAGGATGATGGAACATTCAAGAAAAAGAACACCACGGGGGACACGGAGTGCACGGGGAGAGCGGAAATGGAATCAGAGGGGGGCCCTTAATTTTAATGCTGCTGGCGCACTTTCCGTTCCCCGTGAATCCCGTGCTCCCCGTGGTTCGCTCGGAAATCCTTTTTCTTGACCTCTATAGTTTCAGTACAACGCGGATTCTATGCGCCTCATGCGGGCAAATCAATTGCACGCCGAGGTTTTCCGGTGCATATAGGTAAAGTGCGTATGGTGGAACAACAAATAGGATGGTTGTCGTACAAGTTGTACTTATTCGCGTTTCCAATTGTAGGAGCGTGTTGAGACATTTTCCTTTGAGCCTGCCAGGCAGGCGTCAGCATAAAGCCTGGGGCGAGCAGCCCCAGGTAAGAGTGCGAAGATACAACGGGCGACAGCCATGACGCTTTCGCCTGTGTCACAGGCTTTAGAATGGGAGATTCCTGCTCCCTGGGGTGAAAACCCCAGGCTTTATGCTCTCACCCGCCTTCGCGGGTTACGTTGCTGAACTCCCAAACGCGCTCTAATCTGTTAGTGTCAGAAAGAAATATGGAAGCAATTCTTGTCAGTGCCTGTTTGCTGGGTCAAGCCGTTCGATATGACGGCGGCGACAAACGCAGCGATCACGACATTCTGCAACGATGGATGCAACAAGGTCGCGTCGTGTCGGTCTGTCCCGAAGTCGCGGGCGGGTTATCCATTCCGCGTCCGCCCGCCGAAATCGTCAACGGTGCAGGCGGCGTGCAAGTACTGGCAGGCGAGGCGCGCGTGCTGGCGTCCACCGCACAAGATGTTACCGCAGAGTTCATCAAAGGCGCGCAGACTGCCGCCGAACTCGCACGCGTGCACGGCATCCGCATCGCCGTGCTCAAAGAAGGCAGCCCGTCGTGCGGATCGAGCTACTCCTACGACGGAACATTTACCGGCACACGCGTTGCGCATCCCGGCGTGACTACGGCGTTGCTGCAACAGGCAGGCGTTCACGTCTTCAGCGAACATCAATTTGCCGAAGCCGATGCGCTGCTGCAACAGCTTGAGGCAGAAAAATAAAGGCCATAAATTATGCAAATAAAAAAAACGTTTCCCCTGATTGCCACTGCGTTCCTGCTCGTCTTCCTAATCGCCGCACACGGGCAAAGCACGCTTTCGACCACGCAGCAGTCACGCATTGACAGCGTTGTCGCGGACACGCTCAAAGCTACGGGCGCACCGGGCGCTTCGATTGCGGTTGTGCAGGACGGCAAGATCGCGTACGAACGCGCGTATGGTTCAGGACGCTTGACGCCCGCCACACCTGCCGCCAGTTCCATGCGCTACAGCATCGGTTCCGTCAGCAAGCAATTCACCGCCACGGCCCTTCTGTTGCTCGCCGAAGAGAAACGATTGACGCTGGATGACAAGGTCAGCAAATGGCTGCCGAACCTGACGCGCGCGAACGAAGTGACAATTCGTCAGCTTCTTTCCATGACTGCGGGCTATCAGGATTACTGGCCGCACGATTACGTCTTCACCGCGATGCAAAAGCCCGTTGCGCCGCAGCAAGTGCTGGAACAATGGGCGCGCAAGCCGCTGGATTTCGATCCCGGCACGAAGTGGCAATACAGCAACACGAACTACATCATCGCCGGACTCATCGTCGAAAAGGTCAGCGGGATGAAGTTCTTTGACTTCCTGCGCAAACGGATTTTCCAGCCGCTCGGAATGACTTCGGTTCACGATGCCGACGAAGCACCACTCGGCGAAAAAGACGCACAAGGCCATCTGCGCAATGCGTTGGGGCCGCTGCGTGCTGCACCCAAAGAAGCGAAAGGCTGGTTGTTCGCTGCTGGGCAACTGGCGATGACCGCGCACGATTTGGCGTTGTGGGATATTTCGGTGATGGAGCAGAAAATCCTGCAACCCGCGTCGTATCGCACGATGCAAACGACCGTCCTGCTCAACAACGGATTGCCGACGCGCTATGGCTTGGGCGTGAATGTCGGGATGGCGAACGGGCGACGGCTGATTTCGCACGGCGGCGCGGTGTCCGGCTATTTGACGGCGAATCAGATTTATCCCGATGACCGCGCGGCGATTGTGGTGTTCGTCAATATCTACCCCGGTGCCGCCGGGCCAGACGGACAAATTGCTGCGGGGATTTCACGCGTCCTGTTTGAAGCGGCTGCGCCTGACAACAGCAGCACCATCGAGCAATCCCGCCGCATCTTCACCGAACTGCAACAGGGCAAAATTGACCGCTCCGTGTTCACCGCCAATGCGAACGATTATTTCTCGGCAGAGGTCATCGCCGATTTTGCCGCAAGCCTCGGCCCGTTAGGTACGCCGACGGAATTCACCCAAACCAGTCAGGTGTTGCGCGGCGGCATGACGATCCGTTCATTTCGGATTCGCTGTGGCAATCGCACCGTATCGCTCAGCACGCAAATGTGGCCCGACGGTAAGATCGAGCAGTTTATGGTCGAGCAGGCAGAATAAGCCTATTGCGATGGGGGCACGACGCGCCGCAATTCGATGCGTTGAATGCTGCGCGCGCGCAACGGCTGCACGCCTTTGATGGCGGGCTGATCGTCAATCGTGATGATCTCCTGTTCCAGCACATCGCGGCGCAAACGATTCGTCGTCAGCAACAACAGGTTGTCGTACTTAAAGGGCGTCACCAGCATATCGCCGAGCCAGCGCGCCGTTAGCTTGATGCCGTTGCCTTCGTCAATGAACAAATCATCCGCGCCCGTGCCGCGACAGAGTTTGTAATCTTTGACACCCTTGACCGCGCCGCCTTCGGAATAGGTTGTGCGCCATGCTGTGCAAGTGTTGTCTGCCATCGGCACGCCGCCAATTTCCATCAGCACATCCACAGGCTTCGCAGATTGGGCATTCGCGCGCGCCGGTAAATTCACGAGCGTGCCGCGCCATTTGCCCGCCCAATGCGCCATCGAATCCGTCGCCTGCGCATAGCTCGCTGTACAAAACAGGAAAAGTAAAATCGTTGTTTTCATCACTAGATTTCTCCTGATGCGAAGGTACACGAAGAGGCACGTTGAGGGAAATAGCCCCCTGAGCGCCAACGTAATTCAGAAGCCCCTGAAAGCC
Organism: Blastocatellia bacterium; assembly: GCA_016789725.1. Classification (GTDB taxonomy): domain Bacteria; phylum Acidobacteriota; class Blastocatellia; order RBC074; family RBC074; genus JAFDVL01. The sequence goes on from JAEUQN010000142.1 coordinate 4,716, forward strand.
TGTGTTAGAGTACCCGTTGATACGCTTCGACAATTGATCTTGGCGATGTTCATCAACCATTGGAACCGTTGACTGCGATTGCCATCGCGGAAAGGAGAAACGAATCATGCTGGGGTGGGAAGTTTTTGTTTACCGCCACAATGAAGCCACCAAAGCCAACCTGCTCGCACGTTGGAAGTCGAGTTCGTTTGGGGTGAGTTGGCTGGATTTATTGGTCAAAGAGGGAAAGGCGTTTGACCTCGGCGGATCGGGATACCCATGCATTTACAAGGCCGCCGCCCGTGTAATTTTGCCGGTGCTCATTCCAAATTTGCGGCGCAAGAAGTTTCTCCCTTCCTCCATTGCAAGCAGCGCAATCTTCCCGCGTGATTACAGCGGGATCGTCTGGAATCGGGAAAACCTGCGGAACTGTCAACCGGATGAAGAGTTGCTGATCTACCTATACGACCTCAGTTAGCCCCGCAATCCACCACCACTGAAACCGCCCGTGCGCGAAAGGCCGAACCATCACCCACGGTGTTCGGAAGAATCTGCTTCCCCGTTTTTGTGCCGGAGGCACAACGGAAATTAGCCGGGGATGAAGCGAGAGTGGAATCCCCGGAATGCGCCGAAAAATCCTGCCAGTCCCGGCAGGGACGACAGACGATGGGCCAATCGTCCAACGCCCCTGCCGGGGCTAGTGCGTTGGGTGGTGAACGGTTCCGGGGATTGCGTTTGCACTCCATCCCCGGCTAATGTCCCGGCGTCCCTTCGGGACAAAAATAATTCTTGCCTCACGTCCCGGCGCGCGTATACTCGCCCCTCGCACACAGCAACATTCAGCCGGAAGCCATCGGTGCTGCGAACATTGCTCACACGCTATCGGAATCAACAGGGAATGAGGAATTTGTTGGATTGCTATGGTACATAGGTGACATAAGCTATAATAACTGGCAGAGATATAAAAGATGTAAGGCGATTCATTGTTTGAATTCTTGGGAACTCCCGTTCGGGTTACACTTTAAGTCAATCACCTAGCAATAGTGTGAGAGGGCTAACACTCTTTAGTAAAATCACACAGTATATTGAAAGAGGGAAATGCTCTTCTTTGGATATATGATTTCTAAATAAGGATGAACTAAGTGAACGTTAAGCAATTTGAAGCTCTAATCCTTGACCAATTTAAACAGGTGGTTGAGAAGATCATAAACGATAATCCAGTACTCCCTATTTCTGCGAAATCGAGAGCAGGTGCAGAAATAAGTGACTTCTTGGAAGACCAGTTTGTTAACTATACGCAAAACCATCCGCATTTCACTGGCTCTCAAGGAAGCCCCAAAGGGCATACAAAAAATCCTTGGGATGTAAAAACTATATTTGATATTGGCGTTCACTCTGAGGAAATTTGGGTTGACTTTAAAGCCCTGAAGCGTTCCGCTGCCGATAGTAATCCCGATATAGGAACCCCAGATAAAATTGTTAATTTTATCTTAAATGGTAATTTCTATCTCGTTTACATCCATGTTTATTATGAGGAAGATCATACAGGGTTAAGGTTTGTTTCTTATAACGACAGTCTAACGAAACTATACTTTCTAAAAGATATAAGTTCAACGTTTAGGCGAAATCCAAAGAATCAGCTCCAAGTTAACATGTCAGCCCCTTCGGAATATAGAACCAGAAAAGAGTTTATCGATCTACTCTTCCGAAAGCTCAAGGAATCTCACGAACGGCAAATAGGAATATCGATGAAACGATTAAAGATGCTTGAGCAATTGCAATCGAAATTGCTCGAAATTAACCAAGAGGTGGAGGAAAATCTCGTTGATAGGATAGCCGATCATTTGAATAGCTGAATTGCTCTTTTAATCGCCGCTTCTTCTTTTGAGTTGATACCATAATATTTATAAAGAACTGAATTCAAGTCAGCTAAATAATCCTCAGTTGATCCATGATCGAAAATCTTCTGAACTAAAGAGACAATTTTATGCTGTATTGTAAAACCTTCAGGTATAAATATAGAACATAAGTCAGCAATTTTAATTTGAGGCTGCTTACCTTCAAAATACCTTATGATATGCATCTGCTGAGCATAAAAAGTTACGATCTCTGAGTTTAATAGCCCACAAATGAATTTTAGATTAAACCTGGCTTCATCAGAATCATCTCTCAAGGAAAATACATATAAGCTGTTATTAGCAGCACTATGTGTATCATCATAGCTAGCAATAATTTCCTTTGCGGATTGCCTTATATATACCTTAGGGTTGGCATACACTATCGAATCTCCAAGTCCAATTCGCTTCTTATTCTTTATTCCCTTCAATGTTAGCTCTAGCTTTAACTGCTCATTAATACTATCCTGTAACCGTTCATCATAATAGAAATATTTATTACTTATGAGTGGGGCAAATTTTCTAGAAAGCCCTTTAGAGCCTTGATAGTAAGGGAAATACAGACAATCACGGTCACTTTTTCTTTCATCAACAACGAATAATGCCTCCATATCAAGGAGCATTGCACACGTTCTTAGGCTTTTTTTAGGGTATCGGCCTGCTAATGTTGGATCATTTCGGCTCTTAATCTTATCAAGGATAGTTTGAGTCTCTGAATTATGAGGAATTCTAAACCTATAATGATCTGCTGCGTCATACCAACTTCGTTGATCGATATATGTGATCGAGCCACTTTTAAAATCGCGTAGTATTATTTGGCTATTAGTTGGAGTACCTTTTTGAAGGCTAATAATTGCCTGCCCACTTTGTACATTAAATCCTGTAACATTAAAATCTAACGAAAGAAGTCGACTTCTTTCGAGAATGTATTTTCTTGTATATTCAAATGCGGATTCAAAAAAGGCAATATCTACAATAAAGCTTAGTACCCCTTCCTCTCTCAAAAACTCCAGCCCTTGTTCTATAAAAAACATTAAGAAATTGAGTTTCCCATTTTGCAACGTAGAAGGGAACTGCTTATAGTTTTTTAAATAGTATTGTCTTTGAGCTTCATTTATTTTCTTATCTCTCCTCCCATACAATGTCACATAAGGTGGATTGCCAATAATATAGTCAATTTTTCCTAGATATTGCCTCAATTGGCCTGAATTATCTCCTTCAAAACTAAACAATGACTGCTCATTTCGTTCAGTAAAATCGCACCTAACATCATTGAAGTTGCCTCGATATGGCGTATTAAAAAGATATTTGTACAGAGACTTGATATTAAACTTTGTTGACTCCAGATGGTCTCCTTCTATATCTGCAAATATCAACTTATCCTCTATGAAATTGTCTAGTTCTTCTTTTGAAACCTCCTTCTCGTAGAGTCGCGTTAATAAACGGAGGATAAAAATCCCTCTTCCACAGGCAGGTTCTAATATTTTTGTATATATTGTTTCCCGTCTAGGCCTAATGGAATCAAGTACCATATCTAGAATCTGAAGCTTGTTAGTAAAGAAAATCCCTCTATTTTTTTTAATGCAGTGACTTATTTGCTTCTCATAATTCCTCTGCGATTCAATAACATTATCAATAAACCTATCAAGCTCTTCTCTTGTTTTCATTATTTGATCCTATGCAAAATAATATAGGAGTTAGGTTCTCTTCAGGCGCTTAACAGCGCGTCTAGGAGATACCTTACCTGCCTACTTCTCCCCTCAATCCGCCACCGCTTGATACGCCAGCACGCGAAAGGCTGAGCCGTAGTCCACGCTGTTCGGCAAAATCTGAATCATAAAAATCCCGATCATATCTTCCTGCGGATCAATCCAGAATTTCGTGCCTGCTGCGCCGCCCCAATTGAATTCGCCGGGGCTGCCCATCATGCCCGCTTCGCCCGGTGCTTTGCTGACGGCAAAACCTAAGCCGAAGCCGTTGCCAGCGGACATGCCGGGGATGGTGCCGAGGTGATCGCTCGCCATCAATTCGACGGTTTTGCGGCTCAGTAATCGTTGGCCTTCAAACGTGCCTTTGTTCAGCATCATCTGGCAAAAGCGCAGGTAATCGTACGCCGTCGAAACCAGGCCGCCACCGCCCGACAACATGCCTTGTTGCTCTAACATCGAAGGCGCTGCGTTCGGGAATTTCGACAAGCAATCATCGCGTCCGTTGCAAAGTGCAATCGGGTCAACGCCGCCGGTTTTGTTCGGCGTGTAGAGGCGGGCGAAACGATTCTTTTTGCTGGCGGGAACGGTGAAGCCGGTGTCCACCATGCCAAGCGGCGTGAAGATGCGTTCCTGCAAAAATTGATCGAATGGTTTGCCGGAAAGGACTTCGACGAGGCGGCCTTGCAGGTCTACGGACACGCTGTAATGCCAGCGCGTGCCGGGTTCGTATTGCAACGGCATCTTCGCCAAATTCGCGGCGAAGTCTTTGAGTGTCAGGTCCGACAGAATGCCCGCTTTGCGATACGCCTGATCCACAGAAGTGTCGCCGAACACGCCGTAAGTGAAGCCCGCCGTGTGGCGCAGCAAATCGCGCACGGTGATCATTCGTTTGGCAGGCACGGTCGTGAAATTGATGCGGCCCGATTGCGGATCGCGTTCATCCACGCCGACGGTCATCTTGGCGAATTCGGGCATGTATTTGGCGATGGGATCGTTGAGCTGAAATTTGCCTTCTTCATAGAGCATCATCAACGCGACGCTGGTGATGGGCTTCGACATCGAATAGATGCGATGAATCGTGTCCATCTTCATCGGCGTGCCCGCTTCGGCATCAGCCATTCCCCACGCTTCCTGATACGCAACTTTGCCGTGACGAGCGATCAACGCGCTGGCACCGACGATCTTTTTGTTGGCGATGTGCTGGCTCATGACCGCGCGAATATTGCCTAAACGCGAAGTGGCGAGGCCGACGGATTCGGGCGCGACGGCAACCGGATCGGCTTTATCGGCGCGTGTGATGCGGGGGGAGGGCGCAAATGTGACTGACGCTAATGTCAGCAAAACAGCAAGCAAAGAGATGGACAAACGTTTCATAAAATCCTCCTGAATGGGCGATGCGGAAAATAAAACAAGCAAGTGGGCAGAAATATAGAGACAGACGTCGTCAATTTCAATGGCGTGCAGCGCGCCCGGCAGCTTCCCTCAACGATAATTTTCAACCAGCATGATTTCGTTGTCGTGTTGGTCTATGCGTTTGTAGAGAATCCAGCGACCATCAGGCGAGACGGCAAAACCAGGCGGCGAAATGATGTTCGGGTCTTTCTCGACGTTTGCAAGACGACGTACTTGCTGTGTGGCAAAGTCGAACAACTCAATCGTAAACTGGGGCGTCGTTTTGCGATTGAGAAAACATAATCCTTGTGCCGTCACCGCCCAATAGCCCCATTCGACGCCGTCAATCACGCGCGTTTCTGCGCCGTCTACGAACTGCCAAATCGCATTGTCTTTTTGATAGTACAGCGTCTTGCCATCCGCAGATTCAAATGCCTCAAAGCCGCCTTGCTGCGTAACCTGCATCGCGGTTCCGCCGTCGGCGGGAAGTTTCCAAATTTGTTGGCTGCTGCTGCGATTCGATGTGAAATAAATCCAGCGTCCATCACGTGACCAGCTTGGCACAATGTCTTCGGACGGCTCGGTGGTGAGCCGTTTGGCTGCGCCGCCTTCCACCCCGCCCTCAACATTGATGACAAAGATGTCGCCGTGTCCTTCCAAACGACAATCGAAGACGATGCGTTTGCCGTCGGGCGACCAGCGCGGTGAACCTCCGGGCGCACCTTGCAATGCGGTTAACTGAATCGGATTGCGTCCGTCGCTGTGCGCCAGCCAAACCTCTTCGTAGCCGGAACGCGCCGAGAGAAACGCGATGCGTTGGCCATCGGGCGAATATTGGGGCAACGCATCATCGCGCGTCGAAGCGATCAGTTTTTCGGGCAGTTTCGCGCGTTCCTGTTCGGTGGCATTTGGCCCCGCGATGCGCCAGAGATTCGAGTCGGTTTTCCAACGTGTGTAGGCCAATTGATTTTTCGCAATCGCAGGGAACATCGCGTCTTCGCCTGCGACAGGCAAGGCTTGCGGCGCACCGCCTGCTGCTGCGACGCGCCACAGACTCAGCAAACCGCCGCGATTCGACGAGAATACAATTTCGCGGCTGTCGTCCGCCCACGCTAGTCCCGTCAACCAACGGTCGTCGTGCGTCAATCGTTGTGCCGTGCCGCCCGCCATGTCCGTCACATACACATCGCCCACAAAAAAACTTGTGCCGCGCACGAACGCGACGCGCTTGCCATCGGGAGAAAACTTCGGATAACCATCGGCCAGATTCGTGGTGGGTGGCAACGTAAGTTGTTTGCGTTCGCCGCTTGCCACCGTAATCAGAAGCAAACCGTGGCGGTCTTCGCTGCGATCCGCGACGATTAGATAGTCGCCATCAGGCGACCAATCAAGATTTTGCCAATACCAACTGGTGCGCGCGTCGGTCAATTTGCGTTCTGCCCCGCCCAACGCCGGAGCCAGATAAATCCCGCTGCCGCCCGCGTGCGCACGCAGGAATGCGACGTAGCGACCATCGGGCGACCAAACCGGGTTCGCATCCGCCGCCGGATCATTTGTCAAACGTAATAACCCTTCGGCATTGGTTTGGCGAATGTAGATGTCGGGATTATCGCCTTGCTCGCCATTCCAGACGAACGCGATCTGCTTGCCATCGGGCGAAAATGCGGGCTGTTGTTTGAGTCCCGGAAAGCTCGTGAGCGGCACGACGCGACGTGCAAGTGGTAATTGCCGAGGAGCAAACAGCAGATAGTCCAGACATGCGATGGCACCAAGCAACACGAACCCTCCCGCGATCCAAAACCAGCGGCGCAATGATGGTGGTGGCGAAGCCGATTGGGGCGCGTCCGGCGGCTGAGTTGCTGTCGGTTCTTCGTCGCGCGTTGTTTCCTCACGTTGTTCCCAAACGATCTTAACCGGAGCGGTGAATCGGTAGCCACGTCGCGGAACGGTTTCGATGAAGTTTTCGCTTTCGCCCAGGATTTTGCGCAACGCGGACATCGTCACTGTCAGGTTGTTTTCTTCGACAATTGCATCGGGCCACACGCGCTGCATCAACTCGTCTTTTTCCACTACACGCCCGCCGTTTTCCACTAGCGCCAGCAACAGCCCAAAGACCTTCGGCGTCAGCGTGATTGCTTGCCCGTCGCGCCACAACACCTGTTCCGCCGTGTCGAGACGAAACGGGGCGAACTCATAGCTTGGTTTTGCGGGTGTACTCATAAACAAGTTTACGGAAGATCGTTGCCCCGGATTCTAGCGCGGAAGTACTGGCGCGGCGAGCGGCTGTGCGCTTTAGCATCGGGCTAGGAACTCTTTAGCCAAACTTTAGGGCGCAATTTAAGGACTTTCGTTGGCGCACTGGGTAAGGTTTGCCGTGTGAGACAGGAACCTCACAGAAACAATCTTTACCCAAAGGAGAACCGTTTATGAAACTGAAAAGAATGCTATTGATCGCCGCCATCACCGTGTTGCTGACCGCAACCGTCATCGCCCTGAGCAGTTATTCGCACGAAGTCGCTTCCGCCCAAAGTGAAGAGATGCAGAGCGAACTGTTCGGCTCCTTGACGCTAGGACACGCCATGCAGGAAAAAGCGTTGCTTGGAACCTGGCGCGTCACCGTCACGCCGGGACCGGGCGGCCCGCCTCCGTCACAGTCGCTGCACACCTATTTCAGCGGCGGCGGAGTAATCCAATCCAACCTGACTGAAGGTGGCATTCCCGGTCAAGGCACGTGGATCAGAACCGGTCACAACCGCTTCACCTTCACGCTGGAAAAATTCTTTCCCGTCAACCCGGCGACCGGGCAACAGGGCGTCTTCCTCTTTCGCGTCAAAGAGACGATTCGCGTGCGCGGTGAGAGATACATCGGCAACGCACAAGCGCAAATTTGCAATGCGACGGGCGGCAATTGCATCTCGCTCGGCTGCGCGCAAACAGAAGCACAACGCATCCGCGTTGAAAGCCCCGATTGCCAGTAACGATAAGTAAATCGAGAGAAGTCTGGGGAAGTCTTGGAAAGTCAAAACACGTGATGTACGGCGGTCTTCTGACTTTTCCAGACTTGTCGAGACTTCCCTGAACTTTCCTAGACTATTGCCATGACCATTCGCTTACTTCGTACACTTGCCGCCTCGCTCACCGTGTTGGTGCTGTCCGCTTGCACCACCGATCCTTCTCCCCAGGCGAAAGTGTCTGGGGAGAGCAAGGCCGCGCCGACTTGGCCGGATTCTTTGGATGCCGTGATTGCCGCGCCGGAGAATCACAGGATTCTGTTGGAAAACGACCGCGTTCGCGTCCTTGACGTCACGATCAAACCGCACGAAAAAGAACCGCTGCACGGTCATCGTTGGCCGAGCGTGTTGCACATCACGCAGGCGGGCGACTTTCGGGATTTGGATAGTCAAGGCAAAGTGTTGTTTGATTCCCGCACTGCGCCCGCAATCCAATATCCCGTGACGCAGTGGATGGAACCGCAAGCGCCGCACGCCGTCGAAAATTTGAGTGACAAGCCGGTGCATTTGATTCGGGTGGAATTGAAAAGATAAGCCTGTCTTTACACCGCAGGTTTTCGGTTGGCCCAGGGCTTCGCTTTTTCTAATTGTGCCGCCAAACGAAACAACGTCGCTTCATCGCCGAAGCGCGCGGAGAACATCACTCCGACGGGCAAACCATCGCGCGTCCAATGCAGCGGCACTGACATCGAAGGCTGCCCCGTCACGTTGTAGAGCGCGGTGAACGGGCTGAATTCGGAAACCTCTTTGCCAAAGCGCGCCGGATCATCAAGGCTCAGCACGCCCAATTTGACGGGCGGTTTCGCCAACGTCGGACTCAGAATGACATCGTACTTTTCCTGAAACTTCGCCATCGCCAAACCGACCTGATGCATGTTGGCGATGCTGCGCGAATAGGCGATGCTGTTGATGGTTTTGCCCTGCTGATACATCGCCCACGTAGCGGGTTCGACATCGGCTTCGGTAACGGCGTGCCCCAGAATGCTGGCGGCATCTTCGAGCGCGCGCGCCATCGAAACGGTGATGACTGTCAGGAACGATTGGCGAAAGAAAGCATTGTCAATCGGCAGCGCTGCTTCCTCAACGCGATGCCCCAAGCTTTCGCAGAGTTTCGCGGCATCGGCGGCGGCTTGTTTGCATTCAGGATCAACTGCAACACCACCGGGCGGTGCAGGCGCGTACGCAATGCGCAGCTTGCCGGGATCAACGCCGACCTCTTTCAAAAATGGACGCGCGGGCGGCGGGCACGTGTACGGTGCGCCGAGTTCTGCGCCGTGTGTGTTGTCGAGCAACGCTGCACTGTCGCGCACGGAAATCGTCACGGCGTGATGCGCTGAACAACCGTTCCAACCTTCCATCGCTGCCGGGCCAAACGGAATGCGACCGCGCGTCGGCTTCAATCCAAACAGGCCGCAACACGAAGCGGGAATACGAATCGAGCCGCCGCCATCGCTTGCGTGTCCCATCGGAATGATACGGCTCGACACGGCTGACGAAGCGCCGCCGGATGAGCCGCCGCTCGTGTGTTCCAGATTCCACGGATTGCGCGTCTTGCCAAACGCTGCGGATTCGGTCGTCGTCGTCAGTCCCAATTCGGGCGACGTCGTTTTGCCAAAAATCACCAGCCCGGCGTTTTTGTAACGTGTGACCAATGTGCTGTCGAAACTTGCCAGATTGTTTTTCCAGACGCGGCTGCCGTAGGTCGTGACCGTGCCGGTCAAATTCATCCCCAAATCTTTCAGCGCAAACGGCACGCCCTTGAATGGCCCGTCCGGCAAGCCCTGTTTGATCGCGGCTTCCGCTTTGTCGAAGAACAAATACGCAAACGCGTTGAGCTTGGGGTTGACCGCTTCGAGCCGTTGCCGCACCGCGTTCAGCAATTCCAGTGGCGTGATTTGTTTTTTGCGAATCAGTTCGGCCAAGCCAAGGCCGTCGTATTTTTCGTAGTCAATTCCTGCGTTGGCGATTGGGTTCATAAATGGGATAGCGGCGCTGGCGATGGCTCCTTGCTTGAGCAGGTCACGGCGCGTGATAGATTCGTTGGTCATATTGAGTTCGGGATTACAACATGACTTTATGAGATTTTGTCGGAAAAGGAAACTTGCTTGCGAGCATTGTGGTCTGACAAGCTTTGATTATACTGCTGCGAGCGAAAAAATCCCGAAGGAGAATGCACATGACCGATGCCCTTGTGAATGAGATCAGGCCGGGTGTGTTGCGCACGCCGGATGAACGATTTACGAATCTGCCTGCTTTCCCCTATCAGCCAAATTATATCGAAGTGAATGGCTACCGCATTCATTACTTGGACGAAGGCATAGATACTGCGGCTCCGATTTTGTTAATGCACGGCGAACCTTCGTGGTGCTATCTCTATCGCAAAATGATCCCGACCTTGGTGGCTGCGGGGCATCGTTGCATTGCGCCGGATTTGGTTGGTTTTGGACGCTCGGACAAGCTGGCGAGCCGCGCGGACTATTCGTATCAATTCCACGTGGACGTGATGAACGGCTTCGTGCGCGCGCTTGATTTGCGCGGCATCACGTTGGTCGGACAGGATTGGGGCGGCCTTGTTGGCTTGCGTGTGTTGGCGGATCAGCCAGAGCGGTTCGCACGATTGGTGGTCGCCAACACTATGTTGCCAACCGGCGATCACAAACCTTCGGAAGGTTTCCTGCGCTGGCAAGAATATTCGCAAACGGTCAAAGACTTTCACGTTGGCGGCATTCTGAAAGGCGGCTGTGTGACGCCGATGTCTGACGAAGTCATTGCGGCGTACAATGCGCCGTTTCCAACCGATGAATACAAAGTGGGAGCGCGACAATTTCCCCTGCTTGTGCCGATCACGCCGGACGATCCTGCGTCAGCAGCGAACCGCCAAGCGTGGGGTGTGTTGCAACAGTGGCCGGGCAAAGTGTTGACGCTGTTCAGTGACAAAGATGCCGTGACCGCAGGCGGCGAAAAACCATTCCAAAAACTGATGTCCGGCGCAAACGGTCAACCCCACGCGACGATCACCGACGCGGGACATTTTTTGCAGGAAGACAAAGGCGAAGAGATCGCCGCAAAAATGGTCGCGTGGTTGCAGGAAAAGTAAAGCAGGTACTTCGATGAAAAATTGCCTTCACCTTTTAGTCAGCTTCCAGTTGCTTCTGCTCACTTCGTTTGCCTTGGCACAGCCAACTGTGCCAACCGCTCCAAACTTCGATGATGGGCAATTGCACGTTGTCTTGTGCGGCACAGGCTCGCCGTTGCCGGATGCGAACCGTGCGCAGGCCTGCACCGCCATCATTGCGGGCAACGAATTCGTAGTCGTAGATGTTGGCTCCGGTTCGTGGCGCAAAGTCGCCGTGAATAATTTGCCCGCACAAAACCTGAGCGCGGTGCTGCTCACGCATTTTCATTCGGATCATATCGGCGATCTGGGTGAAGCCGTGATGCAAAGCTGGGCTGCCGGGCGCACGCAAAAGCTCAATGTTTATGGGCCTCCGGGCGTTGAGAAAGTTGTTGCGGGATTCACACAAGCGTATGCGCTCGACACCGATTATCGTGTGTTGCATCACGGCGAAGAATTGATGCCGCGCGCCGCCGCCGCCGCCGTTGCGCAACCGATCAAGTTGAAAAGCGATGACGCGGCGGCGTTAGTGTTTGATCGCAATGGATTGAAAGTGACCGCCTTCAAAGTCAATCACGATCCGGTCACGCCCGCGTATGGCTACCGCTTTGAATACAAAGGCCGCGTCGTCGTGGTTTCGGGCGACACGGCAAAGAGCGACAATTTAGCGAAGCACGCGGCGGGCGCAGACCTGCTGATTCACGAAGTGCTCGTCAAACCGCTGCTGCAATTCGCCGCGTCGAATTTTGAACGAGCAGGGAATCAACGCCGCGCCAAAATGTCGCGCGACATCATCAACTATCACGCCAGCCCGGTTGAAGCCGCCGAAGTCGCGGCTGTGGCCAAAGCCGAAACGTTAGTGTTCACGCACATCGTTCCGTCGCCCAACACTCCGCAGATTGAGCAAGCCTTGACGCGCGGCGTTGGTGATGTTTACAAAGGCAAAGTGGTCGTTGGCAACGATGGTATGCGCTTCGATCTGCCGCCGAAAAATTAAGGACTTGCAACTATGGACGACACCCTCTCATTCACTTTTCGCAAAGCTCGCGCCGAAGAGGCCGCTTTTCTTGTTCCCTTTGTCAATGCCGCTTATCGCGGCGATTCCAGCCGTGTTGGATGGACAACCGAAGCTGAGTATTTGGACGGACAACGCACGGATGAAGATGGTATCCGCGAGCTGATTGAAACTGAGCATTCGATGATTTTGCTCTGTCTCCAAAACGAAGACATCGTGGGCTCGGTTCACTTGCAGAAAACGGAAGATGCTGCGTATTTGGGAATGCTTGTGACGCGCCCGGATTTACAGGGGCATGGCATCGGGAAGCATTTGATGCAAGCCGCCGAAGCAATCGTGCAGCAGGAATGGGGCGTCCGCAAAATGGAGATGACCGTCATCACGCTGCGGTCGGAATTGATCGCATTTTACGAGCGGCGCGGTTATCGGCGCACGGGGATTATCAAACCGTTTCCTACCGATGTGCGCTTCGGGATTCCGCGTGTGGAGGGCTTGCAATTTGAAGTGCTGGAAAAAGAACTGGAGCCGTAGCAAAAAGGGAATGATGAAAGGAGAAAACCACAGAGCGCACGGAGGACACGGAGAAACATTAGACCCAATGGACAGGATTCAAACCCTGTTCGCCTCTCGTCTCCCCTCTGCTCAAACCCTCTGTGTTCTCCGTGCGCTCCGTGGTTGATCTACTCTGCAATTGCTCACAATTTCATCTGTTTCGCCGCCAAGTCTTTCATGATCTCTTCTGCCCCGCCGCCAATCATTAGCACTTTTACTTCGCGGTAAATTCGTTCGACGCGTGATTCGCGGATGTATCCCATCCCGCCCAGAATTTGCACCGCTTGATCCGCGCAAAATTGCATCGTCTGCGTAGCAAAGTTTTTCAGCATCGAAGTTTGCGCCACCAATAGATTCGGCGCTCCAAGGTTGTGTTCGACGCGGTAGGTCAGGTCTTCCAACGTCGCGCGTGTTGCTTCCAACTTCATTGCCATATCCACTAATTTGTGCCGGATGACCTGACGTTCGACCAGCGGCGCACCGAACGTTTTGCGTTCGCGCGCCCACGCGAGTGCGTCTTCAAAACACACTTTTGCCAGGCCATACGCCTGCGCCGCCAGTCCCAATCGCTCAGAATTGAAATTGAGCATAATGGCGCGAAACCCCTGATTTTCTTCACCGATTAAATTCGCAACAGGTACGCGGCAGTGGTCGAAATGCAAATGCGCCGTGTCGGAACACCACCAACCCATTTTCTTCAATGGTGTGCGCGTGAAGCCGGGCGTGTCACGTTCGATCAGCAGCAACGAAACGCCGCTCGCGCTTTTGTCGGCAGGATTCGTGCGCACGGCAACAGTGAAATAATCAGCCCGAATGCCAGACGTAATAAATGTCTTTTCGCCGTTCACCACATAATGCTCGCCATCACGGAGGGCCGTTGTTTTTAAGCCTGCGACATCGGAACCGCCGGAAGGCTCTGTAATCGCCAGTGCTGCGATTTTTTCACCCGCTAACACCGCAGGCAAAACGCGCGCTTTCAGTTCTGTGCTTCCGACGTGCAGAATCGGCGGCACCGAAATCGAATGAGATAACAACGACGCCATCAGGCCACCGCTGCCCGCGCGCGCGAGTTCTTCTGAAACAATGATCGAATAAAACCCGTCGGCAGGCGTACCGCCGTATTCATCAGGGTAGCCGATGCCTAACAATCCGATTTCGGCAGCCTGACGATAGAGCGCGTGCGGAAACTCTTCGGCCTCATCCCAGGCGTTGATGAACGGCGTGATTTCGCGGGCGACAAATTCGCGGACGGTTTTGCGGAACTGTTCGTGTTCGGGCGAATAGTGTTGAGGGTTCGGTGGTGTGTTGAGCATGTTGTGTACCAATTTCAGATGGCGTAGCCGTTGCTGATCATTTACCGCGTCCCTGGTTTAGAACGCAGAGGAAGCTTACGCCAAAACAGCCGGATGCGGAAAGAACCTGCCCCTTGCTTTATAGATTTTTATCCGCTACGTTTGGTCAGCATACCTTTTACTTTTACGCAGAGTCCGGTCAACAGGAATAGGAGTATTGTATGAAACAAATGCACCGTTATTGGCAATGGGCTAAGAGGCCCATTTCGCTGTTTTTGGCAGCTATCTTTTGCCTGTCTATTGGCGACAGCACCGCTTTTTCTCAGGCGTCCAGTTC